>JBAQGH010000132.1:0-64987 GCA_049287685.1 Solirubrobacteraceae bacterium
GGTTCGCTGAGGCGTGCTCCGGGCGCCGGCTCGACCGAGCCGCTCACGCTCGGCAGCGAGCTCGAGGAGAGCGCCGGTCCGAGCACGGTCCCGTCGGCCGCGACGGCGGTGCGCTGCCCGGCCGAGAGGAGCTCGGCAACCGGCGGGCGCTCGTTCACCGAGATGCTGATGGTGTGCGGAAAGCTTGTCCTGACCTGCACGCCTGCGACGATCGCATAGGAGGCGAGCGCGGAGCGAAGCGCGCCAGCGTTGAAGTCCATCGTAGTCATGCGCCTGGCCGAATCCTCGAGCGCCGCCCTGATCTCGATCGCCTCCGGCCCGTGCACACCGGATATGTGCACGTGCTCGACCGCGACCAGCGAGGAGCCGCGCAGCCATAGCCAGCCGCCGCCAAGCAGTGGCAGCGCCAGCAGCAGCACAATCGTCGTACGCAACGCGAGCCGGTTGCTGGACAGCCGCCCCAGCGCCAGTCGAGCGTATGCCGTCGGGGCGCCGCCCCGCCGTCCTTTGCGCCGCTCTGCGCGACGAGCGCCACGGCTGGGCAGACGGCGCGGGAAAGGAAGCGACAGCTCCATCCGAGCTTGTTCGACCCCCGGCCTCCAACCCCTTGTTCATGCAGCAGCAAAGCCGCAAGCATGCCGGAGCTGGCAAACCCTGACCCATCCCCGTCCGCTGCTGGCTGTCCTGAGGAGTCTCGCGCTCCACGCCGAATACCAGTCCAACCTCGGCGCTCGATTCACAGCACGCCCAGATGCTGCCGATTCCAAGATACGGGCAAGTTGGGCAGCCGCGCCCGAGTTTTTGAACTGTCCCGGAAAGGGTACAATTGCGCAGTCCACTGCTTCAGCTTCACCGACGAGGATGAGACATGAGCGCGATCAGACTTGCTGAGCGTCTGGGCTTGGTCGCAGTGCTCGCGATCGCGCTGCTGTGCGTGGGCGTCGGCTTCGGCGTCGGTGGCCTGGAATCGCGCTTCTCCAGCGCCTCCGACCAGCGCGGCGAGCTGCCGCCAACCCGCCTCACCGCCCTCCCCCACCATTCGATCCTCGACGGCACGCTGCCACTGCGTGTAAGGCTGTCGGCGCCGCCCGCCTCGTTCTCGCCACGCCCGACCCTGAGCCCTGCCGTCGCCGGCTCCTGGACCACGCACGGGGACTCGGAGCTCTTCACCCCCGCCTCGACGCTCGACCCGTGCGCCAGCTACACGCTCACGATCCCGGTGGCCAGCACCGCCGTCGCGCACTCGCCGCTGGCCAAGCAACGGACGGTTGCGCTATCCGTGCAGTGCCCCTCGGTGAAGGGTCTGCAACAGACGCTGGCGCGGCTCGGCTATCTCCCCTACGGCGTCCACTCCTCCAGCCGCGCGCGAGCATTCGAGGCCGAAGTGGCAGAGGCTCGAGCTACGGCCGCCACAACAAACGCTGCCATGGCAGGCCAGGTGGCCAGCGGGGCCTCGGACACTGCGACCGCGGCACCCCCCATGACGGGGGGCAGGCAAGCAAGCGCGGCCAGTTACACCCCTGCGCATGTAGCCAGGCGCGTCGCGGCAATCGACGTGTTCGACCCCTCGCCCGAGGCGCCCGACGCACACGTAAGCGACGCCCCACCGCTCGAATACGGCCAGCTCAACGAGACGACGAAAGGCGCTCTGATGGTGTTCCAGTCCGAACACGAAATCGAACCGACGGGAACCCCCGAAGCGACGACGTGGAAGGCGCTGCTGCGGGCAGCCGAGAAGCACGAACGCGACCCCTCCCCCTACACGTTCGTGACGGTCACCGAGTCGCTGCCCGAGACGCTCGAGGTCCACCGCGACGGCCACGTGGTGTTCTCCACGCCAGCCAACACCGGTGTGCCGGGCGCCGAAACCGCCCAGGGAATTTTTCCGATCTACTCCCGCTTCGTCTCCACCACCATGACCGGCACCGACGTCGACGGCACCAAATACACAGTGCCCGTTCCCTGGGTCAATTACTTCAACGGCGGTGACGCCGTCCACGGATACCCACGCGCCTCATACGGCTTCCCCCAATCCAACGGCTGCGTCGAGCTCCCGATCGAAGCGGCGGCACAGGTCTACCCGCTGCTCAAGATCGGGGATATCGTCGAGGTGAGCTGAGCCGAGAGAGTCATCTCGAAGTCCCATCCGCGACGCGACTCATTACTCAAAAGTCACCCTCGAATAGCGGCATCCGCGCATGCATAGGGTCTTCGATCTCCGCGACCAGTAGAGCGACGCCGATCTCGCCCTTGTAGAGGCAGTCACGGCGTGTCGCCGCTACCCTGATGCCAATGGCGGCGCGCTCGGCGCACTCGCGCGCACGAGTCAGCCAGGCGTCTTCGCCACCATGGCGGTAGAGATTGAGCAGCGCGTAAGCTCGCCCGGCCAGACCGCAGCAGAGGTCCGGCACCTCGGAACGATCTTCATAGGTACTCCAGGCCGCGCCCTGCGCAAGGCGAGCGTAGGTGTCCTCACCGATGAGTCGGTGTGCCAGCGTCCAGAGCGAGACGTAGCCGGCCGCACCATTGCACCAGCTTGCCGGTACAGGGTTCGCATATGGCGCCTGGCCCACGCTGTGCCCCCAATGCATGCCGCGGCCGCCGGGCTGAGCCAATGCAGCGAGCTGGGCGAGACGTTCACTTATTGCAACCTTTGGCTTGGCGGCGCTCGCCTCACACCAGCGCAGCAATGAAAACAGCACACCGGCCCAACCGTGGGCGGCCCCGAGGGAGCGCATCTCTTGACACACGACGATCTCCGGCTGTGCCGCTATGTCCGCAGCGAGGCTGTCGCTCAACCTGATCCCCAAGCTCCGCAATGGCTCGCTTTCGATCTCTGGCGGCAGCCTCTCGAGCAGTAGTGCGCATCCAACCAACACACCCGCGCGACCGAATCCGACATCGAAGTGCTCGTTGGGACCGTCCGCCTGCTCGATGAACGCTTCCAACGCCAGACGCTGCGAGTGCTCATCGCCGAGCGCACCGGACACGAGCGACACGAGCGCATGAACGCCCACCAGCGAGTGATAGAAGGAGCGCTCGCCACAGATCTCGGGGACTATCCCAGCCTCCTCGTCACAAAATGCGTCCTTCTCGGTCGACGCGTGCAGCGCACGCATCGACCAGAGATCGGCCTGACCGAGCAACGCCTCGTCTTCGCGGATCGAAGCGATCCGAAGCAGCGCGTACGCGAGACCGCCGCCACCGTTTTGCAGCGACGCCGTAGGGGCAGGGAGCCCACTGGCGAATAGCTCGCCGTCGGGTGCCGCGACGCGCGCAAGCACATCGTCGAGCAGCAGCGCTCCTGCATCCGAGGCGCCGCCTGTGCAAACCACTTGCGACGCACTCTTCAATTCCGTCGCGACGGCCTCTCTGAACGCCTCGTGCATGAGCGCAACCGAGGCATAACGCTCCTCTGGCTGCTTGGCAAGCCCACGCATCACAACGGGCTCCACCGCAGGCAGATCGTCAACCCCATGACTCGCGAAAGGCGGCGGCGGCACTTGTGCGAGCTCGCGCCACATCGCCTCTGACTCCAACGCGAAGCGATGCGTATGGGTCCCGCTGAGAAGCAGGTAGAGCAGCGCCGCAAGCGAATATTGCTCGCCCGCCGCGGATACCGCGGCAGGTGGCGTGCCCGCAAGGTTGCTGCGCGCCAGCTCTGGCTCCATGAAGAGGTCTATCCCACCACGTCCGACTCTGCTCGCTGCACCTATACGGGTGGCGATCCCGAAGTCGATGATGCTTACCTCGCCCTCGCCGCTGAGGAGCACGTTGCGAGGATGCACATCGCCATGTAGGACCTTTTGAGCGTGCAGGTGCGCATATGCGCCGATGACACCTTCTGTTAGCGCGAGCAGTACGGCACGACCCTCGCGTCCACCCAGCCGGCGTGCCTCAGATGCCGCCTCATACACGTCGACGCCGGAGCACCATGAGATCGCCAAGAAAGGCTGCCCCTCGATGTCGCCCTCGCTCAACAGCCGAGGTGTCACGCTGCCATCGAGACTCGCAAGGATCGTCGCCTCGTGCGCGAAGACACCGCGCATGCGCTCCTCCGACCCATCCCGTGCCAGCTTCAGCGCGACCATCTCTCCGGTGGCAGAGCGAGCAAGATGAACCTCGGTGTCGAGGATCACTTGAGCCGGCGCGATGATCTCAAAGCCGGCCACCTGCTCGCCAGGAGCCAGCAGCGTCTCGATCGGACGCGCGAGCTCGGAGTCGGGCGCTACCAGCAGACCGTCGTTCATGAAACCACCGAGCACGCCGAAGGCCTCATCGAGCGTGGCCCGGGGATCGATACCCTCCGCTGTGCTGTATGCGATCACTGCATCGACGATCGTCACGGGTGTGCGAAACCGTTCCAGCAGGGCAGCAGTTCTCGCATCGATGATGCTGGAGGTGGTTCGCGTCCGCGGACGGGTTATCGAATAGGCGCCGTCGGTGTCGCCGATCTGCTCGCGCAGGTCGTGCGGCAACTCCTCGACGGGCACAATCAGCACGTCGGCGGGAAGGATCAAGGGCTCGAGAACGGTCATTGGGCCTTCTACGCGCTCGCGAGCGCCTCCTCCCACATCCCGTTGGTGGGAACCCAGCTGTCAGGGTCGATCCCGGCCAGACGTAGCCGCCGCAACGCGAACTGCCATGACTCGATCCCCGAGCCACTGGTCGCCTCGAGGTACTCCGCAAGCCGTTCTGTCACCCACTGGCGCCAACTCGCGCGCGCGCCATCGAGTAGCGGCGGGTCGGCGCCCCAGGAAAGCAGACCGTCGCTTGTTATCGCCGCCGTGAAGGGGACACCGTGCGCTGGTGTCCCAGCGAGCTCATCGCGCAACCTGAAGGCTCCCGCCTGCAAATCCTCGAGACGATCGAAGTAGACCACCAGCTTGTCGGGCCGGCAGAGACCGTCCAGGCGCTCGGCGACCTTGAACGCGCGTACACCGTGAGCACCGGCCAGCGATCCCGATACCGACGCAAGAGCGTCGCCAAGAGCAGACAGGCTTGGACTCACATAGAGCTTGTATCCGCCGTCCCAACGTCCACCCCCACCCGGCGCCCAGCGAGCGTGCCATGTACGCCAGTATCTCTGCGTCGCGCGGGGCTCCGGAGCCACCTCTATCCAGTCGGCATCGAGCAGCGCACGCGAGCCGCCCTGTGCGTCGATCCCGAGGTGCTCCTCGATATCCGTGACGGAGGGCAAGCGCTCCCGGAGCGCCGCGGTGATCGGGCGCCGACCGTATCCATACAGCCGCGCGGCGAGCTGCATCTGTGCCACACCGAGCGCCGCCAGCTCCTGCCCATAGCGCAGCGCTGCCAGCGAGAGCTCCCCGATCCGTCCTTGGCCGCCACTGGAGCTGCCCGCAAGCAGGGCATCGCCGGCTCGCGCACCGCTGAGCAGCTCGCCGTTGTGCTCGATCTCGAGCACACCGTCCAGTACCAGCCGTGCTATCGCGCGCTCAGTGCTCGGCCCGAGACGCGTGCGGACATAGCTTGGGAGGCTCGCCGCCTGTGTGAGCGTGAGGAACAACAAAGCCGTATCCGTGGAGACCGTGCGCGGCTGGAGATCCGCGCCCGGGCGCGGTCGCAGAACTCCGTAGAGCTCACGCTCGCGCTCGAGCGCCTCCCCGAGCCCATCCCGGTCCGCCTCAGAGAGCCGGTCGAGCAGAACAAGCTCATAGCCCGGATTGGCCCGCAGGATGGCGTCGGCCACCCCGCCCACCGTCAGGCCTCGGCCTCACGCTCCGCAACGGCTGCCTCTGCCACCTCGACCTCTCTCAGCTGTCCCTCGAGCTCTTTCAGTTGCAGCTCGAGCTGAGCGCGGATCACAGGCAACTGATCCGCCTCGACAACCAGCGTATCCTCGGATTCGCGGCCGAAGTCCAGTGAGCCGATCGCGCCGCACAAGGTGCCGGTGATGGTATGAGTGCACCAGTAGCAAGCGAACGAGCCCTGTGGGCCACAGGTAGGGTTGATACGTGAGCCAACGGCGGTGCAGGTGGGATGAAAGAAGACGCCCGGCGTCTTGCGGCGAGCCTCGGGCTCGAGGATCGATTCATCCCCGCACGGCAGCTGCACACGCAGGCGTTTGGATTCAAAAGTCATATCGATAAACCTTCCTTGCCGAGACCCTTGGCTGGAGTCGCAGTACCGTGAGCAAGGCGACCTTATCGCAACCGAACAGTTCGCGCAAGCCGAATAGTCCTGGTTTACAGAAAATCAACATGGAGCCGAGCGCACTTGCGGGAGCAACGCGACGAAGGATGGCTCATCGATCTGAGGCCCGGCACTCGACCAGGTCACAGTGCGAAGGCGAAAACGGCGCCTGTCAATGAGGACCGCTGGGCGCCCCGGCATGGCGCTTGGCCTTGCGCGCCGCGGAGCGCTCGGCGTTCTTCTCACGCGCTTCGCTGTAGGACTGCGCGACGAGCGTCTTGCCGTCGGACCAGCCGAAAGCTCGGACGAGCAGCACGATCGCAAAGAGAATGCCCCAGGCCGTTGTGACCAACTGCTGAGCCACCGAGTAGGCGGTCGCGTTGGACGTGCTGGTGATGCCCTTCAGCGAGAGCACGTTGAAGCCCTGTACAACACCGGCTCCCCCGGGGGTGACCGAGCTGACGTTCGCTATCGAGTTACCGGCAACCACCCGCATCAGAATGTGAAAGCTGACCGGGATGTTGTAGGCCGATAGGAACACGGCGATCGTGCCGAGCATCGCCACCCAGGCGATCGCCTCGGGCAGCACGACGCGGCCGAGGAACGCGCGCGCATGGACGAGGATCTGCGCACCCACCTTCGCCTGCTCCCACCACTGCTTGATGCGTCGGCGCAGCACTCGCCCTACCAGGAACAACAGCATCGCGACGCCCACGAGCAGGATCGTTGTCGCCCAGGGATGTTCGCTTACGAACCCCAGCTGCAGCGAGAACGAGCCGCCGACCGTCAGGAACAGGTACAAGTAACAAAATGCGCCGATCAGCGTGAAGAAGATCTTCTGCACCGCCATCCCGGCCAGCACACCGGCGAACGTGGCGGCGGCGATTATCGTTGTAAACATCAGCAGCATCGCCAGCGTGCCGATGTTCGCGGGCAGGACGGAGTTGAGCGCGACCGCGGCCGCGTAGCAGGCCAGGACCTGTATCCAGCGCACCTCAGAATCGGGATATCCGTAGCGCAGGATCGAGTACCAGGCATAGGCGGTGGCGGTCGTCTGCAGGCTGATCAACACGATTGCCGCGATCGCGTCGCCAAGCGGGATTTTCGTAAGCGTGTCCCAGATGTGTTTGAACCAGCTCGTTATGTCCCAGCCGGCAAGCGTCGCCGCGGCGCCGATCACAACGATGAGGAGTGCGCCGATCAAGATCGGCCTCAGGTGTATCCGTCCTTGCCTCCAGGCAAGGCCTTGCTGAGTCGCCATCCGCGTGATCTTACGGGTAGCCCGACGGACCACGAGATGGAACGCCGGCCTCTACGCGAAGACGATACGCAGGACTTATGCTGACCACAGGCGATTCGCCATCCGTAGCGCAACTCCAGGGAGGTTGACCGTGCCGTCCAACGATCAGACAGGCCGACAGCAAACGGATGAGACACCGCCCGATCTCATGGGCCGGCGAATCGAGAAGCTGGAGAGCGAGTACGGCAACCGTTACCGCCTCGAGCCGGCTCCTGACAACAAGCTGCCCAAGAGCGGCATGCCGGCCGAGGACGCGCTCGGGCTGGTAAGCGAAGAGGTGCTGCTCGACGGGATCCCGATGCGCAACCTGGCGACCTTCGTCACGACCTGGATGGAGCCCGAGGCCGAGCGTCTGATCGCCGGATCGCTGCACACGAACTTCATCGACCACGCCGAGTACCCGCAGACAGCCGAGATCGAGCAGCGCTGCATCCGCATGCTCGCCGACCTCTTCAACGCCCCGGGCGAGACGACCGGGGCGCGTACGCAGGGCTCTTCCGAGGCGATCATGCTCGGCGCGCTCTCACTGAAGTGGAAGTGGCGCGATCGCCGTCAAGCGCAAGGCAAGGCAATCGACCGGCCCAACCTCGTCTTCGGCGGCGACGTGCACGTCGTGTGGGAGAAGTTCTGTCGCTACTTCGACGTCGAGCCGCGCATCGTGCCGCTCGCGCGCGACAAGTACACGATCGGGGCCGAGGACGTGGAGCCGCATGTCGATGAGAACACGATCGGCGTGGCGGCCGTGCTCGGGACCACGTTCACCGGACACTCTGACGACATAACCGGAATCAACGATTACCTTGTCCGGCTCAAGAACGAAAAGGGCATCGATGTCCCTCTGCACGTCGATGCGGCCAGCGGAGGCTTCGTCTGGCCGTTCCTCTATCCGCACACCGAGTGGGACTTCCGCTTGGAGCAGGTTCGCTCGATCAACGTGTCCGGCCACAAGTTCGGTCTCGTCTACCCAGGCATCGGCTGGCTTGTGTTCAGAGAAAAGAGCGACCTTCCCGACGACCTCGTCTTCTACGAGAACTACCTCGGCAAGCGCGATGCGACATTCACGTTGAACTTCTCCACCGGCTCGGCGATGGTACTCGCGCAGTACTACAACTTCGTGCGCTACGGCCACGCCGGTTACCGCTACATCATGGAGACGATGCAACACAACGCGCGCCTGCTCGCCAAGGAGATAGTGGATTGCGGCGAGTTCGCCCTGATCGGCGCAGAGCAGGACGAGCAACTGCCACTCGTCGCCTTCCAATTGGAAGGCGAGCACTCCTACGACGAGTTCGACGTCGCCTCCCAGCTGGCGGCCGAGCGAGGTTGGATGGTGCCCGCCTACACGCTGCCCCCCAACGCCGAGCACGTGAAGATCATGCGCGCGCTCGTCAAGCAGACGCTCGGACATTCGCTCGTGGCCACGCTCGGAGCCGACATCGTCGAAGCGTGCGCAACGCTCGAGAAGAAGGGCCACCTGCACGAGGCAGACCGCAAACGGGTCAAGACGAACACTGGTTATTGAGCGGCCACGCCCAGCGCCGCGGCAGCAAGAACGCTACTCGAACGCACAGGACTACGATCACTTGCATCGAATCTCGTGACAGGTGTCACGAGGCACCCTTACCGAAGGAGTGCGTATGCGAGGGGTAGGCAGTGCGTTGTTCGCCGGCATCCTGTTGCTGGTAGCCGGAACCATCAACATCATCTATGGCATCGCCGCGATCGGGAACGCGAGTTTTTTCGTGGACAACAACCGGTATGTGTTCGCAAGCCTGCACACGTGGGGTTGGATCACTGTCATCCTTGGTGTAATCCAGCTGACCGCGGCGCTTTCTCTGTTCGGCGGCGGCGCCTACGGGCGCGTTGTAGGGATCATCGCGGCCACTATCGGAGCGGTCGGCTCGTTGCTGTCGATTGGCGGGCAGTACCCGTTCTGGTCACTGGGCATCTTTGCCATCTGCCTGATCGTGATTCACGGACTCGCTGTTCTCGGCGAGCCCAAGACGACCTGAGCCGAGCTACTCAATCTCAGCCGACAAGCCGGCGCGCGCGCTTGCGCGCCGGCTTGTAGCTACTCAGCCCAAGACCTTTGCCTTCGCCTCCGCGAACTCCTGATCGGTCAGCACGCCCGACTCGTGCAGCTGTCCTAGCTCCTTCAAGCGCTCGATCGGGTCGGCTTCTTGAGCCGGTGGCGCCGGCGGAGCGGCATACGCTTGCTGCGGCGGCGCGGCAGCCGCCTGCTGCTGTTCTTGAGCGGCCCAGCGTCCTTGCTGGCGACGGCTGACGCGGTTTGAAACGGTTGTAGCCGTGCCGGCAACGACGGCAGTGCGGGCCATGGCTCGAAGTAGTGGCATGAGATACGCCTTTCAGTTCAGGATGCGCTGTCGAGCGCATCGAGTGTGTCCAGGACGTCCTGCGCGGCGACCCGCTCGAACGCAAGCACCTGTCCGCCGTTGCGACGCACGGCAGTCGCGAACGGCGCCGCCCATGCATTCTCGAAACAGATCATCAGCGCCGCTTCGCCGGGCTGGAGCGCCTCGCCGGCGGTGCTCGCATCCTCATCGCCGAGCATGCCTGTGCGCGCGCCGGCGAAGACCAGCAGATCGTCCACCCCGTCGCCATCGAGGTCGGCGATCTCGAGGCCGGAGATGTTTCCCTCGCTGTCCTTCTGGACCATGAGCACGTCGAGCACCCTGATGATTCCGCGATCCACGAGATCCACGAACAGCGGGATCGCCTCACCGGTGCGGGGCGCGTCCGGCGGATAGCCGATCACCACGACGTCGACAGGACCGAGCTCCAGCTCCTCGTTGCTCATGGCTGCTCCTCTGATTGGTCTGCGCTCTGTCCCGGCCCAATGTGACCTGATCAGAGCACCGGAGATGCCCCAACTCGGGGACTACGGCCGAGTGTAACGCCAGTCTCTATACCCCGCCCGCCCCTAGGAGCAGTTGAGGGGAGCCAGCGCCTTTTCGTAGCTCGAGGCGAGCTGCGTCAGGGAGGATTTGAGCTGCGTTTCAAGCTTGCTGAGCGAAGGTTTGGAGACCAATTCGGACAGGATCGAGCTGACCTGGGTTTCGAAGGTGTGGGTTGCCGCCTGGACCTGTTCCTTGCGCGCCGGCTCAAGGTCGGGTTGAGCGTCCTTGATCTTTGTGAGGTCCTTGCCAATCGCTTCCAGGCCTGTCTTGGCTTCGCTGGGGGCATTGACGGAAAGCGTCAGTTCACTGAGCGTCTTGACCTGCTTGGAGATGTCCGAGCGTGCTTCGCACACCTGGGCCTTTGCTTTTTCCTGGGAGGATTCGCCACAGGAGGCAAGCGCGAACACGCTGAGCAGCGAGGCGATCACGACGAAGGACTGGCTGCCAGCTTTGTGCACCAAGAACATCTCCGAGAGATGGGTTGCCGTCACGACGGGAACGAACTGTTAGCAGTCTACAGTGGTGGACTCCCCCGACCTCAAAATTCGCACCTCAACGCTGGGCGCCAGGCGCGCGGCGTGCTCGGCGAACAGACGCGGTGGGTCCCCGAGGCGAGCCCTGTAGTTGCGTGCAAGCCCGATGGGCAACAGTGTGCCCCAATGTATGGGTATGGCTAGGCGCGGCTCGAGCAACTCGACAGCGTGGGCCGCCTGGAGTGGATCCATGTGGCCTGGGCCCAACTTCGGACCCCATCCCGCGACTGGCAGCAACGCGACATCGAGCGCCGGCGAGAAGCCACCCATGCCCGCGAACATTTCTGTATCTCCAGCGAAATAGACCACATGTCTGCCCGCAACGAGATAGCCGAGCGCCTTAGCCTGCGGACCGCCCAGACGCCCGCCGTTGTGATGGGCAACAACCGCCGTGATCTCGAGCTCGGCCACCTTCAGGACGTCGCCGACGTCCATCTCCGACACATTGACGAACCCCTTTCTCGCCAGCCACACGCCGGCTCCTCTGGGCACGATCAGATGCTTGTCCTGACCCAGGCGCCGCAATGAGGCCAGGTCGAGGTGATCGTGGTGCAGGTGTGAGATCAGCACCGCATCAGGGCCGGCGAACATGCTTTCGTCAACCGGCGGGACTTGGCGGCGTAGGTGCAGCACATGTCCGCGCAGCAACGGATCGAAGAGCAGGCGCACACCTTCCAATTCGATCAAGACAGTGGCGTGACCCAAGAAGGCGATACGGTCTGCGGCTGTGTCTGTGTAGCGGACAGCATCCGCACCCTCGACCATCGACCAGAAGGTAGCAAGTGCCGGATTCAGCGATCGATGAGCGCAACAACCAACGCCGTCTGAGCGGCCTGCGGGCGTTGTTGGGGTTCTGCGTGAGGACGGCGGCGATGCTGGTCGTCCAGGCGCTGGTACTCCTGGCCATGACCGCGCTTCTGTCCGGTCGCGACACGCTCTCCTTCGACGCGGCGATCGTGGTTGCGGCCGTCATGGCGGTCATCAACGCGGTCCTGTGGCCGCTCGTCATACGCGTTGCGCTGCCCCTCACGATTGTCACGTTCGGGCTCGGCTCGCTCGCTCTCAGCGCCGGCACGGTCGCGCTCGCCTTCTACGCGGTGGACGGCAAGACGCCCTCGTTCTGGACGGACCTGGCGATCGCATTTGGCCTCGCCCTCGTCTCGATGCTCGTGGCGCCGCTGCTCGATGTCGACGGCGACGCTCGCCACTTGAGGATCGTGCGCAGACGGGTGAAACGCACACGAAGGGACAATCACACAGCTGTTCCCGGGGTGATCTTGTTCGAGATCGATGGGTTGGGCGAGCAAGTCCTGCGCGAGGCGATCCGCGACGGCCACACTCCCACGATCGCGCGCTGGCTATCCGACGGTACTCACCGCATGCTCGGCTGGGAGTGCGATCTGTCCTCCCAAACAGGGGCGAGCCAGGCGGGCCTGCTGCTCGGCAGCAACTGGGACATGCCCGCCTTTCGCTGGTATGAGAAGGAGTCCGGGCGCACGATGGTCTCCAACCATCCCGCCGACGCGGCCGAGATCGAGCGCAGGCGTTCGACCGGCGCGGGCCTGTTGGCAAGCGTGGGGACCAGCCGGGGAAACATGTTCTCGGGCGATGCCCCGCGTTGCACGGCGACGATGAGCGTGATCCGCGATCGCTCGCGGTCGAAGGCCGCGGACCTGTTCGCTTACTTCTCCGATCCCTATGGGTTCATGCGCACGATCGTGCTGTCGCTTGCGGATATCGCCTACGAGCGCTTGGCTGCCTCTCGTCAGCGCCGCAGCGGCGCTGCTCACGTCGACAGGAAAGGTCTCTATCCGCTGATAAGAGCCACGATCGCAGTGATCATGCGCGACCTCGTGACGGCGCTCCTGATGGCCGACATCGTCGAGGGCGTGCCGGTCAGCTACGCGACCTTCGTGGGCTACGACGAGGTGGCCCACCATTCGGGGATTCGCGAGCCCGACGCGCTGGCGGTACTCAAGCGACACGATCGCCAGCTCGCCCGACTGGAGCGCGCGACAGCCCAGTCGCCTCGCCCCTACCACCTCGTGGTGCTCTCCGATCACGGCCAAACGCAGGGCGCTCCGTTTCGTCAACGCTATGGCGAGACGCTCGAGGATGTCGTACGCGGGGCGCTGGCCCAGGGTGAGGTGTTCGCGCCGGCAGCGGTCGACGAGGCCTGGGGCGATGTCGGCGCCGTCCTGGCCGACGCGCGCCAAGAGCCGAGCGTCGGCGGGCGCATGCTCGCGCGAGCCACGCGCAGCCGGTCGGTCGATGGCACGGTCGCCTTGGGACCGAACCGGAAGGCCCTGGCCGAGCGCGAGACAACCGGGCCCACAGGCGAGCAGGCGCTCGACGACCGGCGGACAGGGTCAAACGATGCGGACGCGAATGGGACCGGCGCCAAGGAGGCAATCGTGATGGCCTCGGGCGGCCTTGGCCTGATTTACCTGCCCTCGAGTCCGGAGCGGCTCACCGTCGAGCAGATCAACGAGGCGCACCCGCGTCTATTGGACACCTTGGCGGCACATCCAGGGATCGGATACGTGATGGTGCGCTCGCAAGAGCACGGCGCACTCGTGATCGGCGGCGCCGGACAGCGACGCCTGAGCGAAGACGCGATCGAGGGTAAGGACCCGCTAGCCAATTTCGACCCGACTGCGGCCGATCACCTGCGCCGCCACGACGGCTTTCCCCACTGTCCGGACATCCTCGTCAACTGCATGTACGACCCAGCATCAGAAGAGGTCGCCCCCTTCGAGGAGTTCATGGGCTCCCACGGCGGGCTGGGCGGCCCGCAGACCAAGCCATTTGCGGTCGTGCCGGCGGACTGGATCGAACCGGGGTCGGCGATTGTGGGCGTGGAGGCGATGCACGAGGCGATGCGGGAGTGGGTGGCGCAGTCGCAGTTGCACGCCGAGGCGCAGGCTGTATCCCCGCAAACGCAGGCTTGAAATACCGCCGACAGAACATCGCCCGCCGGCACACCCAGGACGCGCAGAGGAAAGCGATCTTCTCATCGAGCCGCGTTCATGACTTCCTCGCCTTGGTGGTCTTTCGCTGGACAATATGCCCCCATCAGGTCGCGATCAGCGTGGCGGCGCCAAGCGGCAGGAACGCCGTCGGTTTGATCTGTAGGGCATCGCTGAGCATGCGGCTGTGGCTCGGACTCACGAGCCCCCTGGAGCCCGCCTGCTCGAGCTCGTGGTCGGGCACGGCGTAGTCCGCCGTCAGCCTCGCGGTCGAGCCGTGCTCGGGCGCGGCACCGGTCTTCCAGTACTGGACCGCGAAGTCGATCGTCTCCCCGCCGCTGAGCGACACCGTGATCGCCGTGGCGGCGCCGTCCTGGACGATGCTCGCCGGGCGCAACATCATCGGCGTGCGGTCGCTTGCGAACAGGTCGCCGATCAGGCCGATCGTATTGCCGACGAAGCCGACGGTGGTCAGCGTCAACGCGATCTGCGCGGTGGGCAGGCAGGACGGCACTTGCACGCGTATGCGCCGGTACCAGCCGTCCGCGTTGCGATCCACCGCCGCGCTGTTGCGGAAGCCAAGGTCCAGGCGCTGGGTGAGCAGTTCGCTCATCTGCGCCCACGAGTCGACCGCGGGCGGCGGCTGGGAGGCGCTCGATCGGCTCGCGTAGGCGACGAAGGCGAGGTATTCGCCGGGGTCGGGGAGCAGCGGCGGGCGCGCCCATTCGAACGGCTCTTCGCCAACTCCGATGTGCCCGCTCGCGGCGCTCACCTTCACCGCTGCCGTGCCGTCAGCGGCGGGAAGCTCGTTGCTTCGCCACGCCTGGGGGAACATGATCAGCTGCGCCGGGGCCCAGCAGAGGCCGAGCGAGCCCTCGAAGGCAGTGGCGCTGCCGTCGAGGCCGCGCACGTACAGGTAGCACCGCTCGCCAGGCGTGGGTTGCACGTCGTAGGTCGTGTTCCAACTCTGCTGCGAGCTGAGCATCGAGCCAGCGTCCTCGATCGGGGTGGCGCTGGCGATGATGTCCGGACACAGGCAATAGGAACCAGCGGAAGGCACCTTTCCGTCGCAGGCCAGCGAGTTGCGCAGGTAGAAGCCGTCGAAGGTCGCGGCAGAGGGGGCGGTGGCGGGCATTGGAAAGCTCCTGGGGTCGATTGGGGGTCGCTGGCGGTTTGGGTCGCTGGCTGTTGACGCTGGCTATTGGATCTTCCAGTGGAAGCTGCCGAGTGCCGCGAGGGGCGTCGGTTCGATCCGGCCCACCAGCCCTCGCGAGCGCCAGTGCCTGTGCAGGTTGTGCACGAAGTCCCAGTCCACGAGACCTCGTCGCACCAACTCCTTCGCCTCGGCGGTGTGCGCGCCAGGGGTGTAGTGGCAACTGAGAGGGATCGTCGCGGCTTGCGGGTAGGGCTTTTTTTTCGGGTTGGTGACAATCACGTTGATCGAGCCTTCGAAGCCGGGGTCCAGTTTGCATTCGGGTGCGCCGAGCGTCTCGCCGTCCTGCACGATTTCGGTGGGCATCAGCCCAATCTGCTTTTTGTCGGCGTCAACCTCGCTGCAGGTGATTTCCACGGAGAACCCGACCCATCCGGTGGGCGAGACGCTGATCGTGTAGCGCTGCCCGGGAGGCATGTTGTGCGCGATCGTGATGTTTTCCGTGAACTCGAACGCCGCCTCGGCTCGCGGTACCAGGCGCGTGTTCTTCCAGCCGAAGCCGGGATTCGAGCGCACCAGCGCGGCCATGTCGAGCAGCGTCTGGATGTCGGGGGGCGGGTTGTAGTTGCTCGCGTCGTTCAGTTGCGCGATCAGGCAGTAGTGGTTGCTGCCTCGCGGCGGCGGTTGCACGTTCTTCCACACGAACGGCCTGTCCGCCACCCCCACTTGGTACGGCGCCAGGTTCGAGATGTTCGCAGTGGGTTCTTCCCGGTCGGTTAAGATCACGTTCGACTCCCACCTGTCGGGCCACTGGATCACGCTGCTGGGGGCGTTGTAGAGCTGCACGGTTCTGCTCTGCGCAACCCCCGAGGAATTGCCTGCGCGTACGTAGATGTAGTTGTCGCGACCTTCGGCGATGTCCTGACCCGATTCGACCGCGTAGCTCGAGGAGGTCGCGAGCACTTTCTGGAAGTCGTCGATCGCCCCAGTCCCGGCGAGCCAGATATCCGGACAGTCGCAATAGGGCGGCGACATCGGGACCACGGGACCCGAGGAGAGGTTCGGGCGCAGGTACACGCCGCTGAAGTCGGCTCCCAACCGGGGAAGCTTGGGTTTAGGCAGCGGGCGCGGACCTCTCGGTCGACGCTGCTCGCTCGCTTGTCTGTCGATGTTGGGATCGTTCATCGCGGCTCCTGTCGCTCGGGTTGGTTGCGGTAGCTGTTCGCGCCTGGCCTCTTCCGGGTCGATGAGTTCTTTGACGGCGATGTAGATCGTGAGCCCCCCCGCCAGCGCGTTGTACACCCCGCCGATCACGCCCAGCGCCGGCAGCGAGAACCCCTCGCTCGCGCTCGCGACGCTCGAGAGCCGCAACGGCACGGCCAGCCCGGGGACGGCCGACAGGATGTTGCCCGCGATCTGCTCTTCTTCCTGGCCGGGGCAAGCCACGCCGGTCATCACGCTCTGGCCGACAGCGTAGGCAAAGGCGATGACAGTGCCCTTGTCCTCGGCGGCCTCGGTGAGGCTGCCCTCTGAGAACACGAAGTAGGCGTCGAGCCCGACGCCTACGATTTCGTAGATCCACAGCATGCTCTGCCTGCCTTCGGGGCTGGTGCAAGCAATCGGTACCTGGGAGTAGAACCCGGGGAACTGCAGGGCCATTTCGAGGCACTGCAGCGATAGGGCCGCGCGAGAGAGCCGCGGCGACGGGGTCGCGCTTGAGTCGACGAAGGCGGTCACCACGCCGCAGCAGACCTGCGTGAAGCCGGCCCCGATCTGCAGCACCTGCTGCATCGTGTTCGACAGGGGCAGGCTCTGCGAGGGAAACCCTTGGAGGGCAAGCTCGCTCCCGGAGCGCTCCTGCAATGCACCCGGCGCCGCCGGGCTGGCCTGCGGTAGCGTGGGGCCTGCCGGCTGCGCCGCCGAGGGCTCTGCCGGCTGCTCGACCCGCGCCGGTTCGCTGTGCTCGCTCGGGGCGAAGCCCACGGCACGCAGCATCGACTGGGAGTCGAACGACGCCTTGAACGCCGCGATGCTCGCCGCCGAGGCAAACGGGGACTCGCCCTTGGTGGCCTTGTAGAGGACCGTCGTCGGAATCGCGATCATCATCGCGATCAGGTCGAGCATCGAGAGCTCGGCGCCGCCTGCGACCTTGCTGTACAGGCTGGAGACGAACGGCACTTCCCACTTTGCCCCGAGCGCGGTCCGCAGCCCCGCGACGATCGTCTGCAGAGCCTGCAGCACGGCGTCGATCACGGCCTGCACCTCGGTGAGGATCAGCTCGACCACCCCCTCCGCCAGACGCAGCAGCGCCTTCAGCGACTGGCTGAACAGCTCGTCTGGGCCCTCGCCCAGTTTGTCCATGTAGCGTTCCGCTTCGCTGAACGCATGCGAGCCGGAGATACCGTCGGCGAAGGCCGTCAACTGGCTCATCAGCGAATCGGTGCCCGCCAGCCCATCCTCGAAGACGGCCTCGAGCGCGCTGTGCGCGCCCGGCGCGCCCTGCAGCACGCCGGTATAGAACGGATTGTTGGCGTTCGCCGCCAGCACAGCTCCCACGGGCGTCTGGTTGTCGCGCTGAAAGCTCCCCAGCGACGGTTCGCCGTCGATCGCCGCCACCGCCTCGTCGAAGATTTTCGCGACGTCGTCCTTGACCGCCTCGATCCCGTCGTCGATCAGCCGCTGGGTGCCCCCGATCGCGCCGACCAGGAAGCCCAGGAACTGGTCGAGCGTGTAGGCAAGCGCTTCGTGCGTGCGCACGATGTCATCCCACTGGAAGATGAACCCCAGCCAACGGAAGGCGCGCTCGAAGCCGACGCCGACGGCGGCCACGCACAGCTCGGCGAGGTCGAGCGCCTTGCCGATCGCGTCGATGACCGTTTCATAGAGGTATTTGACGCCGTCGATCGTGTATTCGACCGCCGCGACAACCGCGCCGGCCACCGTGTGGATGCCCACTTCGAGCACTTCGATCGCGCCGTCCACGACGCCCGCGAAGAAGTCGCCGATGTCCTCCAGCAAGTCGAGCGGCCCCTCGGCGCCGGGCAGGCTCGCGCGCTGTTCGGCCAGTCGTACGGCCCCCAGCCCCGGCACGAGCAGCTCGAATTCGAGCTGCTCGCCGAACGCGAGTCGCCAGTCTCCCGTGTTCGCTGCCGGGGGAGCCGTCTCCAGCGCTTCCAGCGACCTGTACTGCAGAACGCCGACGCCGACGTTCGAGCAGCGCAGCCCCGGCAGTGGGCGCACCTGCGAGTCCGGCCGGCTCGCCAGCTGCATGCACTGCCGCAGAGCGGCCGCGAGCTTGTCGGTCGCCTCGGCTGTGCGATACCGCTCGGCCAGCAGGTAGTCGCCGTCGACGGTTCTGTCTTCGAGCAACCGCTGGCCGCTGATGGCGGCGAGGTCCTGGTGCACGACCTGCGCGGGCTCGAGCGTCAGCAGCTGGTCGGCAGCCATCACGCCGGTCACGTTGACGCCGAGCACCCGGCTGGCGAACGCCCCCGTCTCCTGCACGATCGACAGTAAGCCGGCGCCGTCCGTGCTCACCCTGGCGGGGCGGTTCGGGCCGACGAAGAAGACCTGGCCGTTGATCGCCACACGCGTCTTGGCCGACGCCGAGATCGTCACCGCCTGCTCGCCGAGCGGCGCGCCGGCGGCGTCGTAGACCGCGACGTCGGATGTGTAGGCGACGTACTCCTCGACATCTCCCACGCTCGGCACCTCGACGGTCTGGGCGGTCCACTCCGAGCTGGGCTGCTCCTGCACCAGATGGGTCAGGGTCGATTGGGCAACGCCGATCGCGAACGCGTCGATCTGCCCTTCGTCGTCGGCGGCCAGCGAGACCGACGCTACCCCGGTGGCGATCGCGAACGGCTCGTCGAAGCCGCTCGCCCGCGTGGTGTCGGGCTGCCAGTGGTAGAGCCGATTGTTGGCGCTGACGGCGAACACGTCGATCTTGCCGCCAGTGTCGGTCTCCGCTCTGATCTGGCGCAAGGTCCCGCCGCTGCTCAACTGCTCCCATTCGTAGGGTCGGTTCTCCGCACCGCCGATCAGGCGGTAGGGATTGCCGTCAGCGTGGACGGCGAAGAGCGCCGTGTTGCCCGCTGTGTCGGTGGTCGCGTCCACGCTGATGGTGCTGAACGTCTCGACCATCGGGTAGTGGACAGGCTCACCCGTTGCGATCCAATACGCAACGATCGTCGTGTCGACACAAGCGAACGCCGCGCTCTGTGCGCTCTGCCCGAGCCAGACGCAGTTCGTGCTGTCAACGTCCATGTGCGTCTGCTCGAACCGCGGATCGGCTTCGTCCCAAAGCGAGTAGGCAAACGAGTAGAGAGCCTGGCCGAGTGAGCTGAACTCGATGAGCAGGCCGACGTAGAGCCGGCCGGCGATCTGCGCGGTAAGGATCTTCGCTATCCCGCTCGCGTGCGGGCGAGTGGGATAGCGGAGCGCGATGGGCTGCGACCAGCGGGTGGTTCTGAGCGGCGCCTCGACGGCGTAGGAGAGCGCCAGCCCCAGGGCGGCGAACAGCACGATCCGCCCGTCCCGGTCGAGCGCGGCCGCAAACGTGGTGGCGTGCACTCCGGTCGGGACTCCGGCATAGCCCGACGCGCTCGCGGGGTCCGGGTAGAAGTTCCAGATCTCTCCGCCGGTACCCAGCGTGAACAACTCGACGTTGCCAGAGCCGTTGCGGATTGCCTGGACGGTGGCTCCGGCACTGACGGGGGAATCGATCCGGTAGCTCTGCGTAAGGAGGGTCTCGACGTCGAGTACCGCCGCCGGTGAGCCCTGTGGCTGGTCCGACAACCGGTCGCGCGGATCGTCCAAAGTCCCCATAACAGGACGATACAGAATCTCGGAAGCTGCGGCATCATGAACCCTGACCGATCAAAACACACATACCAACGACGTTCCGCCTGGAATGAGCTCGATTCAGAACCGTTCCCGTTGAACTTCAGAAATCCCTGCAACTGATGGGTTCATACCGCCACGGGATTCGAACCCGTGGTTTAGTCCCAATGGCCGGGCTAGCGAAAACGGTGCCTGATCATATTAGGGGACGAGTCGCTCTTAACGACAACCTTGCGGTGTCGTAAAAGAACGGACGTTCCTCGGCTGATCTGAATCGGCCCAGTAGTTTGGTCACATCAGCCTCCTTGCTGCTCGTGCGATGGCGCGGGCTTCATGCCGAATGGGTCGCAAATGTCCGCTGAGGTCGGGCCGGTAGCCGTTGAAGAACAACCCCGGCGCTGAAGGATGCTGCTTGCCGCCGCTGACGAGCGGGATGCCGTCCGCACCAAGCACGCCGAGGTGGCCGACGAGCGGCTCTAGCCCGCGTCGGTAGCCGGTCGCCGCGATCACCGCTTCCGGCTCTATGCGGGTGCCATCGGCAAGCAGCACGCTCTCACTGTCAAAGCCCTCGACCGCAGCGACGATCTCGATCTGTCCGGCCTTGAGGAGAGGCACGAACGCTTCGGCGTAAGCCGGCGCCTGTTGGCCGTAGCGCATTGTTGTGGCGAGCCCGCGTGGTGAACGCGGAAGCCCGTATTGGTCGAGATTGCCGTAAATGATCCGCTGTGACAACCATGAGAGCTGATCCCCGACGCGCACAGGCAGGCGGTTGAGAACGATCCCCGAGATATTGATCGAAGACCCCAGGATCTTGCGGGCCGTCAGGTTCGGAGGCGTCCGGCAGGCCACGCGTACACGTCCCGCGCTTCCTTTGGCGAGGTAAGCCGCAACCTCCGAGCCTGTCGTGCCAGGCCCAACGACAAGGACGTCGCGGCCACGGTAGGGCTCGGGGGTTTGGTAGGCGGACGAGTGGATCAGCTCGCCAGTGAATCCGTCGCGCCCCGGCCAGTCAGGAAGGTTGGGATCGTGGTCAAATCCGGTCGCGATGACCACCAGCCGCGCCTGCAGATCCCCGCGATCGGTCTGCACCTGCCAGGCCCCCTGGGCGAAATCCAGCCGCCGGACCTGTGTGCCAAAGCGAACATCGATGCGGTGGTGCTCGGCGTAGTCCTCCAGGTACTGGACCCACGCGTCCCGAGATGGGAACTCGCCGTAGCGCCGGCGGCTTGCGCGAAACCCGGGCTGCGTGGACATCCACCCCGTCGTATTGAGCCGCAGCCCGTCGTAGCGGGTGCGCCAGGCCGCGCCGACCTTGTCGGTCTGCTCGAGCGCGATCACATCGACGCCAACGCCCTGCAGTGTGGCCGCCGTTGCAAGCCCGGCGGTGCCCGCACCGATCACGATCGCCTCCGCCATCGAGTGATCTATTCCTTGGGCTCGGCGCCGCTTGCGTCCTATCACGAGGATGCGCCCGCTCCGGACGTGATGTGCTCGATCACCGGCCGGAACTCCTCGGTTGGTGAGAAGTCGACGTACTCGGAATCCTCGAGCGCCTCCGGAGCGTGGCCGGGAGCCCAGTAGAACGCCTCGCCCGCAACGAAGTCCTGGTGCCCGTCCAGCGTGTGCATACGCACCCGGCCCTTGATCATGTATCCCCAATGTGGACAGGGGCATAGGTCATCTGGCAAGCCTTTGGTGGCGGGCCGCAGGTCAGCGCCGGCCGGCAGTCGCACGAACCCGACAGTGAGACCGTCCTCGTCGCGCAAACGGACCTCGACACCATCGTTCGCAATGACGACGGGGACGTCCTCACGTGGAATAGATCGCATGTTCTACCTCCCTGTTTGGGGTTTTCCGCCGTGTTCGATAAGGATTTCTCAGACTGTGGCCGTGACTGTGGCGTCCTCGGTTGATGGGTCGATGACGGTTGAGACCTTGGATATACGGTCCGCCGGGAAAGCGCCGCAGCGGGCGTGCTCCAGCAGGATGTCCTCGTCTGGGGCAACGTAGACGCAGTAGATCTTGTCGTCCGTGACGTAGCTTGTGAGCCAACGGATCTCCGGACCGAGCTCACCGATCACATGGTTTGACTTCGCCGCGATTCCCTGCAACTCCTCCACGCCGAGGCTCCCCGCTCCAGGAAGCTCGCGCTCGATCACATACTTGGGCATTGTCTTCTCCTATCCGCCTCTTCAGCTAATATACATACTGACGGTACACATCATGCATACTCAGAGTACGAATGTCAAGAGCAAGAAGGTGCAGCAGGGTGAGATGACTCGCCAAGCGCTGCTTGAGGCCGCACGCACACTGTTCGGTGAGCGCGGCTACGCCGCGACGTCCCTCGACGAGATCGCAAACGCCGCAAAAGTCACGAAGGGCGCTCTCTACCACCATTTCGCCGGCAAGCAAGAGTTGTTCGCGGGCGTCTACGAACAGGTCAAGCGCGAGGTCTCAGAGCGCGCCGCCACAGCGTTCTTGGAGCCTGACCCATGGGAGGACCTGTGCGCTGGATGCCAGGCGATGCTCGACGCTCACCTCGACCCGCTAGTGCGCCGCATCCTGCTCCACGACGCACAAGCAGTGCTTGACGCAGACACGATCCGCCGCGTCGAAAACCGCTATGGCGCCGTCGTGCTACGCGGAGCACTACGGCGCTCGATCCGCGCCGGAGTCATCCAACCCCTTCCCTTGAAGGCCCTCGCACTCATGCTCACCGGCGCGATCCTCGAAGGATGCATGGCCATCGCCCACGCCGACGACCCGGATCAAGCACGAGAAGACGTCGGCAACGTACTCACCACCCTCCTACAAGGACTACGACCACAGACCTCAACAAACAATGATCAAGCCCCGCAACAGTCGACAACTCCCCCGCGTTGAGACGCCGGCTGTCGCCGAGAACCCACCGAGCCGAGGAAACAATGAACGCGACGCGGCGTGGCGTTCGCCCGGACCCTACCGGCGAAGGGGTAGCGCGTTCCCTGTAGATGGGGAGCTCGATCGGATCTCCCGGTTCCGCGAGGACGGCGAGCGTCATCGTGAATCCATAGTGCAGCCGCGCCGCCGGCTCGTAACGCATATACCGAGCCGGCGGCAAGCCGCAATCGTCAGTCGGTGACGAGGCCGGCCGCAGACGCACCCACAGGCAGTGGCGTGGGCGAGCTGGGCAGCTCGGTGAGGCTTCCACCATTCACCACAAATGATGCGATGACGTTGGCTTTGCTTCCGTCTACCAGTAGCGTCCTGCCGTCGGGAGACAGACGGGCATCGACGGCGCCCGCTCCGGCCGAGCCGAATGGTGTACTGCCGAGCAAGACCAGTGAGCCGTCGGGGTTGATCGAGTAGTTCGAGATCGTGCCTGACGCGGTGTTCACCGTGAACAGGAACTGTCCGTCGTGGCTGATCTCCACCCAGCAGGGAGCTGTCTGAAGATCGGCGAATGGGGATGTGCCGATCGGAGCCAGCTGGCCCGTGCTGCCACTCGCCAGGAAGACCGAGACCGTTCCGTTGCCCGCACCGCCGTGGGCGTTGCTGACGAACAGTTGCGAGGGATTGCTCGGCCGGAACTCCGCGCCGAAAGGTCCTGCTCCCTGCGCCGCGATGGGCGAGCCGGGGGCGGCAACGAGCAAGCCATCGCGACGAACGTGAAAGCTTGCGATCGACGAGGTGTTGTCGAGATCGACGACGAGCCTACGGCCCCTTGGGTCGATCAAAACGTCATCTGGACCCGAGCCCGCGGGCAGCGAGACAGTAGAGCCTGGCAGTGGGTTCAGCGATCCGTTCGGGGCAAGGATGAATCCGGTGATGTTCGGCGCGCTCGCGCCGGCGTTGGCGACGTATACGAGATTGCCTGAGACCGCGATGCTGAGTGGTTCAACACCGCCGGAGGACACTGGAGCACCGACTGGCTGCGGCACGCCACTGAAGCCAACTCGCGACACCGATATCTGATTGCTGCCGGCGTCGGCCGTGAGCAGGTAGCGCCCGTCGCTGGATAGCTGGATGGCTCCCTGCGAAGGCAGGCCAGCGCCGAGCCCTGCGCCGCCTACTGGAAAGGGAGAGCCGGACATCGGGGTGAGCGATCCATCGGCGTGCCGGTCGAAGCCCGCCACCGTGTTCGATACCGCGGTGTTGTCATTGACGTAAGCGTGACCCACGATTGGGGATTCGCGGTGACCAAATTCACGCCCCTCATGGGCACCGGCGGATGTTGCGGCTGCCCCGGCCAGGGCCAGTGCGAGCGGGATTACTAGATGAGGCAGCTTCATAGTTGAACCTCCTGGACTGGCGGGGATCATTCCCCGACCCACAGGCACGATGCCCGGGACTCCTAACGTGCCTCTTGCACGGAGATGAACATTCCGTGAATCGTCGCGCCGCTGACTGAGCCAGAGTCAGGCGATCGTGGAGGGGTCGGCGATGGGAAGCGTGAACGCGAAGCGTGCGCCGCCCTCGGGCCGGTTCTCCGCCCAGATACGACCGCCCTGCGCCTCGACGAAGCCTTGCGCTATCGCGAGCCCCAGCCCAGCGCCACCGTTCGCGCGGGTGCGTGAAGCATCGCCGCGCCAGAAGCGCTCGAACATGCGCTGCTGGGCTTCTTTGCTGAGCCCGACGCCCGTGTCCTCGACTGTCACCTCCAGCTCATGATTGCGCCGTCTCGCCCTGACGAGCACCGAGCCATCCGAAGGAGTGTGCCGCAGCGCGTTAGTCACGAGGTTGAGGAGCACGCGTTGTACATGTTCTGGAGCGCAGCGAACGTCGGGCAAGGCGTCGTCGAGCTGACTCTCCAGGCGTACCTGCCGCGCTCGCGCGTTGGCCTCCAGGCCGCTAACGCAGTGAGAGACGAGCTGTGGGAGTTGGGCCTCTCGAAGCTCGAGTGTGAGCGCTCCCGCATCGATGCGCGCGAGCTCGAACAGATCGTCGATGAGACTAGCGAGCGTTTGCGTTTGCTGGTGCAGTGCCGGCATGTACTCGTCGATCGACGCAAGGCCATCCTCGACCGCTTCGAGCATGGCCTGAATCGAGGCAACCGGCGTGCGCAGATCATGGCTCGCCCAGGCAACGAGCTGGCGACGCGCGTCGAAGAGCGCCTCGATGTTTCCCGCCATCGCGTTGAAAGCCTCGCCGACGTGCGCGAGCTCGCGCGGCCCCTCAGTCGGCGCACGAGCCTTCAGCTCCCCGCAGGAAAGTTGGTCGGCCGCCACCTCGAGCCCACGGATACGCCGCGCGATCTGCCCCCCGAGCAGCAACGCCGCGGCAAGCGCCGTCGAGGCTGAGGCTGCTGCTACGGCCAGGATCTTCACGTCCTCGTGCATGTGAAACATCACAAGACCACCCAGAATCACCGCCGCAAGTGGCAAGCCCACCGCCAGCAGCGCAAGTCCCGCGAGCTGCATGCGAACCGTCGGCAGCAGACGCAGGGCCAGGGTCAGCGCGACGCCCACGACGAGCGTGCTCAGGGACACGATGAGCGCGAACGCGATCATGGCGTGAACCTGTAGCCGAGGCCGAACACCGTCTCGAGGTGACGCGGACGCGAAGCGTCCTCCTCGATCTTCTTGCGCAAGCGGCGGACATGGACCGTCACCGTCCCCGTGTCGAGGGCGCTCGCATATCCCCACACACGGTCCATCAGCTGATCGCGTGAGAACACCTGCCGCGGATTCGACGCAAAGAACAGGAGCAGGTCCAGCTCCTTCAACGTCAGCTTGAGCAGCTCGCCGCCCTTATGAGCCTCACGCGCCATCGGGTCGATCACGACGTCGCCGAAAGCGATCGCCTGCGCTCTGCCTACGGTCGGCTGCGTCGTGCGACGCATCAGGTTGCGAACTCGCACCGCAAGCTCCCGCGGCGAGAAAGGCTTGGTCAGGTAGTCGTCAGCCCCGAGCTCCAGCCCTACGATCCGATCGGCCTCCTCGCCGAGCGCCGTCAGCATCACGATCGGCACCTCTGAGCGCGAACGGATCCAACGGCACAGCTCGAGCCCGCTCACCCCCGGCAGCATCACGTCCAGAACGACCAGCGACGGCCACTCACGCTCCAAGAGGGTCCGTGCCTCATCGCCAGTGGCGGCCTCAAGCGTCCTATGCCCGTCGCGCTCGAGATAGCGCACGACCACGTCGCGCACGATCGGCTCATCATCAACGACGAGGACGGTAGACACACCGAAATTGTCAGCGGCGGAGATTACGCACACCTTAAATCGAGCGCACGACGTGCTTCTACATTATGCGCCCGCGCCGCCTTACCCCCGTTCGAGGATCTCCTTGAGCTGACGCAGGTCTTTGCGGTTCGCGCGTCGCATCGCGCTCGCCATCGCCGGAGCTGGGGCTCGTCACGCAATGCCCGGGATCATCATCGGAGGTCTAGTGCCCGCCGCCGTTTGCGAGTCTCCCAAACGCGGGGTCGCGGCTGTGTACCTGGCTTCGCGCGGCAGAGGAGCCGCGCCGTACTCGGTATTGCCAGCGACGCCGGTTGACCGTCTTTACAAAGGGCCAGAAGGTCCGCGAACTTCCCCTGCCACACGGGCGATATCTATGCCGACTGGGACCTCGATCAGCTCGCGGCCACGGGAAGTCCTTGAAGACAGTAGACCGACCGACAACGAGCCTACTACGAAATCATTCCCGTTGAACTCCAGAAAACCCCTGCAAAACCGCACTATATACCGCCAACGGGATTCGAACCCGTGTTACCGCCGTGAGAGGGCGGCGTCCTAGTCCCCTAGACGATGGCGGCCTGTCTAGTCGTCGTCGAGGCTAGCAAAGCGGAGGGCAGAACGGGGTTGGAGCAACGGAGCGCGGCGACCATAGGCGAGGCCGATCGTGCAAGCGGTTCGCTCTCCTCCCTGGCCTCGGTGCGATATCGTCGCCTGCCCCAACACGCGGATGTGGTGGAATTGGCAGACACGCGGCGTTCAGGTCGCCGTGCTCGTAAGGGCGTGGAGGTTCGAGTCCTCTCATCCGCATGACTGTCCGCCATCTCGTTTGGCCCCTCTCGGTGTATGCTGGCGCTCAACCAGCAATGCCCGATAGATGGAAGTGAGCCAATGATCAGGCAAGTAGTCGACCGGGGCGAAATGCGCCGGTACGTCGAGGCACTGCGCGATCGGCTCGACGCGCCGCAGCTCAAGGACAAGGCCGCGCAGGCCGCCGATACGCTCGAAGGCGCCGGCGATCCCGTTGAGAAGCTGCGCGAAGCCCTACCCCCCGTGACCGAGAAGCTCGCCTCCTCCGGGGCCGACGCCGCTGACGTCGCTCCCTTCATCTCGCGCGATCCGATCCAGAGCCTGCTGCAGAGCACGCTCGAGGACAAGCTGCGCGAACGCGGCGTGCCCGGCGAGGCACCCAAGCGCCGTGGCTTTCTGGCTTGGCTGGTCCACCTGATCGAGTCGATCCTGCACCCCGTGCGCTTCGGGCCCGACGATCCCAACTGGGTGATCGACGTCGCCGGGTCCGTGCTCGAACGCATGGCCAAGGGCAACCATCCCTTCAATTCCTTACCGGCCGAATACGAGATCGCGGATAACGCCCGCGTCGTGATCGTCGGCGACTGGGGTACTGGGCTGCCGCGCGCGCAGGAGGTGGCGAAGTTCATGGCGCAAGAGGTCTCAGAGGCGCTGAGCGAAGGCCGTGAGGTCCACGTCATCCACCTCGGCGACGTCTATTACTCGGGGCTGAAGGGAGAGGTGCGCCGGCATGTGCTGGCGCCTGGGATGTGGCCGGTGAGCAGCGAACAGGCAAGCGCCGGCGTCACCTCGTGGTCGCTCAACGGCAACCACGACATGTACAGCGGCGGCTTCGGCTACTTCGAGACGCTGCTCGGAGACGAGCGCTTCTCCAGGCAGCGCTCGCCCGACGGCAAGGCCACCAGCTTCTTCAGACTGCGCTCCCCATCGTGGGATTTCGTAGCGCTCGACACCTCCTGGGATACCGACGTCCTTTCGAGCGGCTTCGTCGGCGTGCTGCAGGACCCGCAGGCCGAGTTCGCGCGGCGCGTAGCCGGCGAATCGCCCCGTAAGCTGATACTGCTGAGCCACCACCAACTGCTGTCCGTCTATGACAAGGAGGATCTCGGCCCCACGCTGGAAGAAAAGCTTGCCCCGGTGCTCGACGGCGGCCGTGTAACCGCATGGCTATGGGGCCATGAGCATCGCTGCATGGGCTTCGCGGAAGCCAAGCAGGTGAAGATCTCGCGCTGCCTCGGTCACGGCGGCGTGCCGGTGCTGATGGAGCACAAGCCGGGCGACCCAATCCCCTCCCCCGGGGAGTGGGAGGAACGCGACTTCTCCGAGTACCGTGGCGAACATTGGGGCAGGATGGGATTCGCGGTCCTCGACCTGGCCGGGCCGCGGATCAAGATGCGCTACCGCAACGAACTGGGTTTAACTTCGCGCGAAGAGCCGATCGAATGACACGTCCGCGTCACGGTTCGCCCACCTGAGCCTCCGGCTAGGGGTCCCGCGGCCGCACCCTTACGGCTCAGCAACCTGCGCGTCCGGCTCATCGAGCGCCGAGTCCCGCGGCGGCGCAAGCCACTCTTGTCTTTGACCGAGACCGGCGACGCTCTCCAGCCCTTCCGGGACGACACTCGGCGGCGCCTGAAAGGACAGGAACCACGAGTCGATGTGATCGTCGAGAATGCCTTCTGTCGAGGGGAAGTAGCCGCAGAACAGCGGGCGTGGGGATATCCCAAGCCGCTTGAGCGCCTGCACGCGCGGGTGCTCGCCGACTCGAAGGCGCGCCGAGCGCGTCAGTGGCAGGTTGAAGCCGGCGCGTCCGCGAAAGGAGATGTTCGACTTCATCAACATGCCGCGGAAGGCGCAGTAGTTGGATGTGGCCAGCGACAGCGGCAGCGCCTCGAAGCGGGGACGGTCGACCTCGATGCGCACGCACAGCTGGCCGTCGAGGTCGTATTGGCTGGAGACCTTGCGCGGGGCGATCACGAAGTCGAGGTTGGCCTGGTGCTTTGGCATCCCCCAGATGCCCTTGCCGCCCTTGACCGAGACTTCGCTCGAGACGGGCAGGTCGATCACGTACTGACCGGTGCCGTAGAGCCGCTGGACCAGCGGCAGTGCAGGCGTCAAGGCCGGGGCGGGGCGCTCGCCGTGGGTGCATGCGATCGCAACGGAGAACTCGATGTAGCGGCCGATGTTGGTGGAGCGGTAGTCGACCACCGAGATCAGCAACAGGGCACGCTCGCCCCATAGGCGCAATGGATGGACCTCATCGCCCGGCAACAGCTCTGCCGCCGCGCTCGCGTCGATCGAGAAGGCCGCCATCAGAGCTGGGCTCTCGTGCGAGGCGACCGGCAGCGTGAAGGGGATCCCGTCCACAAGCGCGTAGCGACCGGACTCGCGGCGCAGGCGGTCACCGGATTGGTCGCGCAGGCAGTCCGCGATTCTCATGCAGCCCCCTCCAACTCAGCGAGGATCGTCGGGAATACGTCGCGCGCGGCCCTGTCGCCCATGAACATGTCGAGATGGCCGTAGCCGTCAAAGATGTGCAGAGCCGTGCGGGCGGGAGCGTGGTCTGAGTACCAGGCGTGTGAGAGGCGCTGGCTCTCAGCCGTGAAGCAGCGATTGACGGCGCCGGCGATAAACGCGATGCGAGCGTCGGTCTTTGGCGCCTGGGCGGTAAAGTCGTGCGGCAGCTCTGGGTGGTCTTCGACCGTGAGCAGGCGACGTGCTCGTACGCAGCGCAGGATCTGGGAGAAGAAGGTCAGCGGCACCGCCGCGAACTCGCCCTTGAGCCATTCGTGCGTGGACTCGTTGAGGTTCTCGTGGCGCCACAGCGTTGGCTTGGCCGCGCCGTAGGTGTAGCTCGACCACTTGCACACGCTGTTGTCGCACTCGTGATGGTCGAGCTTGATCCAAGCGTCGACGAGCTTGGGCACGATCCACGGCGCGCCGACTCTCCCCCACTGCGGGTCGAGGTAACCGAGCACCCTTGCCGTCGCGGGGATCATGCTGCGCAACTTCAGGTTCGCGAGCGGCGGGACGACCGGGTGGATCGAGACGGCGTTGGAGACGATCGTGCGCACCTGCGGCACGAGCCCCGCCAGCGCGCTCATCATGAAGCTGGTGGAGCCCTGACAGTGAATCACCGCCTTGATCTCACTCGCACCGGTCTGCGCGCAGACCGTCTGCACAGCCTGCGGGTGGTCGTAGACGGCGGCCTGGTCGAGCGTCCAGTGATTGTGGGAGATTTCGATCGAGGCGCGCCAGTTCTCAAGCCACACGTCCCAGCCCTCGTCGACAAGCAGATCGACGAGGTTGCGCCCGCTCGGGGCGCGGAAGATGTTGGCGCGAACACCCGCGCCGTGCACGAGCAGCACCGGGCCCTTCGCCGGCGCTTGCTCGCCGCGCACGTTGATCACGTTGCATCTCAGGCCGTCGCCCGCGGTAAACTCGACCACGCGCTCGGCCTGCTCGCTCATCGAACGGTCTCGGGCGTGTCTCGAATGCGCCGGCGTGAGCTCACGCTTTGCCCCCCGGCCCGTACACGCTCCATAGCTCACCGGCGAACAGCTCGCCGAAGCGCGCGATCGCGTCCACGCGGTGAGTTGGGTCGGTGCGGAACGTCGTCATCTGACGCGCGAAGTCCAGCGGATGGATGTGCAGGATGCCGCTTGCCACCAGCTGTGCGGCGGCGTCCTGCTCAAGCGCCACGTGGCCCTCGAGCACGCGCGTGAACAGCGTCGTCGTCTCCGACCAGACGTCGAAGCCGTGGTCGTGGCGGACCTCCTTGAAGCCGGTCATCGTCAGCGGGTGTTGCTGGGCGTCGGCGAACTGCAGGCGGTAGAGCATGCGCTTGTAGCCCGGGCTCTCCTCCACGAACAGGTTGAAGACGCCTTCGCTGACGGGCAGCTTGCCCCCGAAGGCCTCAGAGTCGATCCAGCCCTCGGCATGGGCGGTGTGGCGCGGGTCAGCGATGAAACGCTCGATGTCCTCCGTTTCGATCGTGAGGTGAAACATGAAGGCAGTGCCCGCGTCCTTGCCGGCGCGATAGCCACGGTCGAAGTCGGACTCGCCGAAGCTCACGTAGCCCTTCATCTCCTCTGTAAAAGCGAGCGAGGTCATCTCAGCTGGGCCCCTTTCCTTCGTCGAGTATCGCGTCGGCAAAGCGATCGGCGAGCGCCGCGATCGTCAGCGATGGGTTGGCGCCGACCGGCCCGGGCATGACCGAGCCGTCGGCGATGTGCAGACCTGGTTGCCCGAAGACGCGACCGAACGGATCCACCACACCCTCCCGCGCGGAGCGGCCCATGCGACAGCCTCCCAGCGAATGAACCGTGATCACGCGGTTCACGTGCCAGATCGGGTTGTCCAGGAAGTCGGCGCCGAGCTCGCCCGCCACTTCGCGGGAGAGCTTGCGGACGTGATCGAAGTAAGGGGCTGAGCGCCCGTCCTTGGACCAGTCGAGCTCCAGGCTCCCCTCCTGGAGCGACATTTTCCCGCCGGGGATGTCGCGGCCCATGCCGAGCAGCGGCAGCAGGCCGGAGGACAGGTCGCAGTTGCCGAGTAGCGCCGAGGACAGATCGCCGACCTCGCTGTGGCGCTGGCCGTGGATCAACGACCACACGTAGTGCGCGATCTTCGGCAGCGCTCTCGCGATCGCCTCCGGCTCCTCGAGCATCTCGAGCATCCAGCCGCCGAACTGCGGGAAGCCGGCGTCCTCGAGATAGAAGCCGCGCCCTTCGCCACCTTCCAGCTCGTCGGGCATGCGAATCGCGCTCGTGATCACAGGGCCGACGCCGGGTTCGATCTCGCGCGCAATCCGTTTTCCCTCAGCGTTCTCACGTGTGGCGCGTACTGCGAAGGTGAGCAGGTCGCCGTTGCCGGAGAAGCCCAGGCCCAGCTGGTCGGAGAGCGAGGGCAGGGCGGCGCGGTTGCGCAGCATCAGCCAGTTGGTGCCGAGCGTGCCGGCCGAGACGATCAGGTGCTTGCAACTGAGCGTCTGGAGCTTCAGCGCCGCGGTGTCGGTGACTTTGCCAACGGAGGCCGGGTCGTGGTGGACGTAGTGGACCGTGTAGCCGCCCCCCTCGGTGGGCTCGAACGAGCGCACCTCGCAGAGCGTGCGCAGCTCGGCGCCCGCCCGCGCGGCGTAGGTCAGGTAGTTGTAGTCGAGCGTGTTCTTCGCGCCGTAGTTGCAGCCAATGTCGCACTCGCCGCACATCTGGCAGGTGGTGCGCGTGCGCCCGTGCAGGTTGGGCTCGGCCTCGCGGATCGGCTCGCCCGGGATCGCCGGCGAGCCGTCGTTTGCGAACGTCACGGCAAGCGGCGCCAGTAACCAGTCGAGCCCCAAGCGCTCGGCCGCTTCGCGGTAGGCAAGCACCTTTGGGGTCTGGTCATAGGGCGACTGGTCGAGCGGAAAGCGCTGCACCCCGATGCGTCGTTCGACCTCGTCGTAGTGAGGGTCGAGGTCGGCGCGGGTCACCGGCCAGTCCTCATAGCCGCCTTTGGCCAGGTCTTCTTTGACGAACCAGCGCTCGTCCTTGCGCAGGAACACGTTGGCGTAGATCAGCGATCCTCCGCCGAGCCCGCTGGCGCAGAGCGCGTCGATCCCCCTGAAGGACCAGAAGTCGAACATGCCGTGCAGGCCTTCGCTCGGGTCCCAGAAGTTGCGCTTCATCGCGAGTGGGCTGCGCGGGAAGCTCGTCGGTGGATAGGCCTTGCCGCGCTCGAGCACGCATACGCTCCAACCCGCCTCTGCTAGGCGGGCGGCCGTCACCGAGCCACCGAACCCCGAGCCGACGACGATCGCGTCGAAATGCTCGGGAGCGCCACCCACCGACGGGACCATGTCGGAATAGTACGTGTTAATGGATTTCTACCGATCTCCCCTCGCCCGGCTCCCGCTGGACTGGCTACTCTTCATCCCCGTGACTAAGACAAGATTCATCACACTGGCCTGCGCGCTCGCGGCATTGACGAGCACGAGCGTCGCGCAGACGAGCGCAGCGGCCACAGTCCCAGACACCGCCACGCAAACAACGCCCAGCTCGACGACCACCACACCGGCGGGCCAGAGCACCCCGAGCCCGGCCACGGGCACCCCGTCGACGCCCGCCGGCACGCCCCCGGTCACAACGCCGCCCAAGCCGGCCCCACGCACGCAGCTCACCGGCCTACCCTCGGCGGAGATCGCCGATGGGACAGCGCAACTTGTGGTGCGCCTGTCCGCGGCCCCCGCGCCGAGCTCACCGGCGCCGCTGCTCAGTCCCAGCGTCGCCGGCACATGGAAGTCGGTTGGCGACTCCGAGACCTTCACGCCGAAGTCGACGCTCGAGCCTTGCAGCAGCTACACGCTGACCGTATGGGCCGGCACGGACGCGCTCGGGCATCCCCCACTCGGCAGGGCGCACAGGCAGATCTTGGACGTTGCTTGCCCGTCCCTGCGCGGACTCCAGCAGGCGCTTGCTCGCCTGCGCTACCTGCCCTACACGATCGACGCTGCTCACGGCCGCAATAGCGGCGCACGAGCCGAGAGCCGGGGCAGCGCGGCGCGCTATGCCTTCGCCCCGCCCGCGGCGAGACTGGTGGCAAACGAGTCAGACGCGCCCGGGCTTGCCTATGGCTCGCTCGATCCGACCACGCGCGGCGCGCTGATTGTCTACCAGTCAGATCACGGGCTGCCCGCCACCGGCGCGCCCGACGGCTCTACCTGGGCTTCGCTGCTGGCGGCCGAGACGCTCGGTCACGTCGATCGGGCTCCCTATACGTTCGTGACCGTCAGCGAGTCCAGTCCCGAGACGCTCGAGGTCCATCGCGGCGGGCGCGTGGTCATCTCCACGCCCGCGAACACCGGTGTGGCCGGAGCGGAAACCGAACGCGGGACCTTCCCGATCTATGCCCGCTACGTGTCTACGACGATGACCGGCACCAACCCGGACGGCTCGCACTACAGCGATCCGGGTGTGCCCTGGGTCAACTACTTCAACGGCGGCGACGCGGTGCACGGCTTCCCGCGCGCGTCATACGGCTTCCCGCAGTCAAACGGCTGCGTCGAGCTGCCGATCGGAACAGCGGGTCAGGTCTACCCGCTGCTAGCGATCGGCGATCTCGTAATCGTCAGCTAGGCGGCTGAGGGGCAAGCAAGACAAGGACGCACCGACCGAAGTGTGCTGAAGCACACGAGGGAGGGAGGACGCCGTATTGCGCCGCCCATCGGTCGCCTAGCGCCCCGCGCCCTGGCGGCGGCGCTGAGTGAGGAGGATCGAGGCGCCCATTGCCACCAGCAGCACGCCACCGATCACGATCCAGGTCAGGTTCAGACCGGTGAAGGGCAGTGTTTTGGCCGCCGTGGTCGCAGTCGGTTCGGTGCTCGATTTGGCCGGTTCGCTGGTTTTGGCCGGTTCGGTGCCGGACGCCGGCGTTTCTTTGGGAGTGCTCGACGTTTTCGTCGGCGCCGTTTCCTGTTTGGGGGTCGGCGCGGTCGTTGTTGTCGGCGCCGGCGTCGTCTGGCTGTAGCCGGACGTCGGTTCGGCTGCCAACGCCGTGCCGGGGGCGATCAGCATCAGGGCGAGCGGAAGGGCCAGCAGTCCGCGCACCGTGCGGCGCCCGCGCGAGCGTGCGCGGCCGATCGATGTCGCATTTGCCTGCCGTGGCCCTTCGCAGGCCGTCAAGTCGTTTCGCATGTTGCTATCTCCCGCGTCCGGTGGTTCGCTTGGGCCACCCTGAGAGCAGCCCCTCATTTCCTTTGAGAGCTTTGCCAATCGCTTGGCGATGCTGCGAGCGCATCAGTCTATCCGAGACCCTTTTTGCTCGGGCGTCCATTCTCCTGCATGATTGCCCGCGATCCGGACGGGTCATGCGCCCGGTGAGCTCATCAGGCCGCCCGGCAACGCCCCACTGTCCGGCAAAACGCCGGCAAAGGCCCTCTATGCGCCCAGCTTGACGCGCCCCTCGAGCGTCCCGTCCCGCAAATGCGCGCGCAGCACCTTCTTGTCGAACTTGCCGACGCTCGTCTTCGGGACCTCGGCGATGAAGGCGAACTCGTCCGGCAGCCACCACTTCGCGACGCGCCCGCTCAGGTGCGCCTGCAGGTCCTTGGCGCTCACCTCGGCGCCCTCGCGCACCACCACGCAGCACAACGGCCGCTCGGCCCACCGCTCGTCGGGCTTTGCGATCACCGCCGCCTCGATCACGTCGGGGTGGGCCATCACCTCGTTCTCGAGCTCGACCGAGGAGATCCACTCGCCACCGGACTTGATCACGTCCTTGGAGCGATCGGTTATCTGAATGAACGCCTGCTCATCGATCGAGGCGATGTCGCCTGTGCGCAACCAGCCGTCGTGGAAGCGATCGGCACCCGACTCGTCGCTGAAATAGCGGGCTGCGATCCATGGGCCGCGCACCTCCAGCTCGCCGGTCGACTCGCCATCCCAGGGAACCTCCTGGCCATCGTCCCCTACCAGCCGCGTCTGCACCCATGGCAGCGGCTTGCCCTGCTTGGCGCGCATGTCCCAGTAGGCCTCGTCGTGGCCCGCGGACTCCTCGGGGCGCGAATAAGAGGCGACCGGGCTCGTCTCGGTCATGCCCCACGCTTGGAAGACGTTGACGCCGTGGCGCTCCTGGAAGTCGCGCATCATCTGGCGCGGCACCGCCGAGCCGCCGCAAGCCGCGTTGTCCAGCGAAGAGATGTCGACGTCGTTGGCGTCGGCGTAGCGCAGCAGGTCGGCAAAGATCGTCGGCACGCAGCCCATGATCGTGGGACGCTCCGCCTCGATCAGCTTCGCCAACGGCTCTGCTTGCAAGAAGCGGTCGGGCATGATCAGATCGGCGCCGGCCAGTGCTGCCGCATGCGGGATTCCCCAGGCATTGACGTGGAACATCGGCACCACCAGCAGCGCGCGATCGCGCTGGGAGAGGCCGAGCGCGTCCTTCATCAGCGACGCGGTGGAGTGCAGGGAGATCGAGCGGTGCGAGTAGAGCACACCCTTGGGGTTGCCGGTGGTGCCGCTCGTGTAACAGAGCGCGGCGGCTTGGCGCTCGTCGAGCTCGGGGTACTCGAACGGTCCAGGCCCGGCCTGCTCCAGCAGCTCCTCGTAGCGCAGAACGTTGGGCAGCGAACCGCAATCGCCGTCGCCCATGACAACGTAGTTGCGCACGCCGGAGAACGTTGGCACCAGCTCCGCCAGGATCGGCACAACCGAGTCGTCGACGAAGATGACGCCGTCCTCAGCGTGGTTGACGATGTAGGTCAGCTGCTCGGCGAACAGACGAATGTTGAGCGTGTGCAGCACCGCGCCGATGCAGGGGACGGCCATATACAGCTCGAGGTGGCGCTGGTTGTTCCAGGCGAACGTGCCGACGCGGTCGCCCTGTTTGACGCCCAGCCGATCGAGCACGCGCGCCAGACGGTCAACGCGCTGGGCCACCTGGCCATAGCTTGCGCGCGTGACACCGGCGTCGGTGAGCGTGACGACCTCCGCGCCCGGATGGACCGAGCGCATGCGGTGCAGTGGGTGGTGCAGCGTCAGCTGGAAGTCATCCTGCATCAACCCTTCGAGCATCTCCCCTACTCCCTCTTGGTGGCTTCTATGCGCGGTAGGACATCACTGTAGATCGCGAGTGTGCGCTGCGCGACGTCACTCCAGTCGAAGCTGAGCACGTGCTCAGAGGCCTCGGTGACGAGGCGATCGCGCAACTCGACATCGACCAGCAGGCGCTCGATCATCACGCCCAGATGCTCTGGGTCACCACCGTTGAAGCGCAGGCCGACGCGCTCGCCGGCAGGCACCACCTCGCGCAGGCCGCCGGTATCCGCCACGATACAAGGACAACCCGAGGCCATCGCCTCCAGAGCCACGAGCCCGAACGGCTCATACAACGAGGGCACCACACACAGGTCGGCGATGCGGTAGAGCGAGTGCAGGGCGTCGTCGCCGATCCAGCCGAGGAACACTCCCTGCTCTGAGAGGCCGAGGCGCTCGGCCTGCGCCTTCAGCTCTCTCTCGTGGGTGCCACTGCCGGCCACCAGGAAGCGCACGCCCGCGACTTTCTCGATCACGCCCGGGAGCGCGTCGAGCGCCAGCTGAAAGCCCTTCTCATAGACCAGGCGCCCGACGAGCAGCACGAGCTTCTGCTCGGGCTGGGCGAATTGCAGGCGCAGTGCGTTCAGGTCGTCGACTGGGCGCAGGTCGCGTGGGTCGATGCCGTTGGGGATCACGGTGATGCGGCGCTCGTCGATGTCGTAGATGTCGGCGACGTGGCCGCGCATGTAGTGCGAGCAGGTGATCACCGAGTCGGCGCGGTGGGCCATCCAGCGCTCGATCGCGTGGATGTCCGACTGCGGCGATTTGTCGACCCAGCCCTGGTGGCGGCCGTGCTCGGTGGCGTGGATCGTTGTCACGTAGGGAATTTCAAGACGTTCGGACAGCGCGACGGAGGCGTGCGCGACGAGCCAGTCGTGGCCGTGCACGAGGTCGTAGGCGTGCTCCTCGGCCAATGCGCTGCCGGCTGCGAGCATGTCGTCGTTCATCCGCTGCACCCATCCGAGGAAGCGGTCGAGGTCGAGCGGGAAGCGGGGCTCGCTCACGCGGTGGACGGTTACTCCGTGCTGCTGTTCGCACGCCGGGGACTCGTCGCGCCCGCGCGTGAGCACGTCCACGGCGACTCCCTGGCAGACAAGCTCCTCGGCCAGCTTGCGCACATGACGGGCCAGGCCACCCTCGATCACCGGGGGGTACTCCCAGGAGAGGATCAGGACGCGGTCGGCCACCGCCTAGACCCTAGCTGTAGGCGGCGCTCCATGACCTCGACAGCCTCTGGGTTAGAGTCGATCAGCACGTAGCGACGGCCCAGCTGCGCCGCGACGGCGCCGAGCGTGCCTGAGCCCGCGAAAAAGTCAAGGCAGCGGTCGCCGGGGCGGCTGCTGGCAAGCACCATGCGCCGCACGATGCCCTCAGGCTTCTGCGTCGGATAGCCGGTCTTCTCGGCGCCGTTGGTGGGCACGATCGTGTGCCACCAAACGTCGGTAGGCAGCTTGCCGCGCGCGGCCTTCTCGGGCGTGACGAGGCCCGGAGCCATGTAGGGCTCGCGGTCGACCTCCTCTGCGTCGAAGTAGTAGGCGGCGGGGTCGCGCACGTACACGAGGATCGTGTCGTGCTTGGACGGCCAGCGCCGGCGTGAGCGCGCGCCGTAGTCGTAGGCCCAGATCAGCTCGTTGAGAAAGCACTCGCGCCCGAAGATCTCGTCTAGCAGCAGCTTGCAGTAGTGGGCCTCGCGATAGTCGATGTGGAAATAGAGCGTGCCCTCGCGCGCGAGCAGTCGGTGTGCCTGTTCCAGGCGTGGAGCCAAGAACGCCAAGTAGTCCTCGAAGCTGTCGCGATAGGAGCTCTCTGAGAGCAGTCGCGTGGCATAGCGTCGTCCCTCGAAGCCGACACGGTCGCCGGCCTCGTCCGAGACTGTCTGAAGCGTCTTGCGTGTCTGCTCGCGACCCGTGTTGAACGGCGGGTCGATGTAGATCAGCTGAAAAGAGCCGTCGGCAAAGCTCGGCAACAGCTCCAGGCAATCGCCGAGCAGGATCTCCTTCTCTGAGGGTGGCTTGGGCGAGCCGCTCACGTCCTGCCCCCCCGGACAAGAAGGATCGCCGCGAGCGTCGCCGCACCGCCGTCACCGGGCGCGAGATCGGCGCCGGAGCGCGAGATCGTCAACGTATGGCGTCCCGCGTCTAGGCGTGTACGGAGTGGAGTAAGGACGTTGACCACGAGCGAGTTGCCATCGAGCTGCCCGCCGAGCGTACCGAGCGTGAGGCCGTCGATGCGAACCGTCAGCGCACGCATGACGTCGCCCTTCAGCCACAGTTCCCACACACCGCCGTGGGGAAGAACGAACCTGGCGCTCAGGGTTCCCGCGCCACCCATCACGATGCCCTTGCGCGAGAGCGTCCAGCCAGGCGGGCGGAACGTACGCGCGAGAGGCACCTTCACGAGCCGGGCAACAGGCGCTCCGGCGGACAGTCTGGCGCGCGAGGCACCACCCGGGATGCGACCCCACACCTGGTAGTAGACCCCCTGCCACAGCAGCCGGTAGGCACCCGGCGGGCGCACGACTGTTGGGTCGCGACGCGTGACGATCAGCGGGTAGGACGCAAGTGCCGCGGGAGCGATCTTGTTGAGATCGACCGGGTCGCCATAGCCACTGGCGGCCCAGGCGAGCGCGGGCGGCGGATAGACGAAGTCGGGCCCGCCAACGTCCATGTCGCGCAACTCGTACAGGGAGTATTCGTCGAAATCGGTGAAAAGCGTCGGCCCGCGTCCGGCGAAGCGCTTGTTGATCCAGGCAAGCTCTTCATAGCGCGCGGTGGGCGCGAGATTCGAGCTGTGGTAGAGCAGCGCATCGGAGCAGAGCACCCCGCCCACGAGCAAGAAGACAACAAGCGGAACAGCGATGCGGATGCGCGAGCCGCGCAACGCCGCGATCCCAGCCCAGGCCATCAGCATCACCGCGGGCGAGGTCAGCATCAGCGTCTTCGCATTTGCCCAGGCGCTGGCAAAGCCCACGAGCGCGAGCCACACGATCACCATCCCAGCGAACCAACCAGCCAGCGCATACCGACGGGAACGAACAAGATTCCCCACTCCCACCACCACAAGGACCAGCACGAACGCGATCAGCAGACTCGTGAGCGTGAGCGCTCCGCCGGTTGGCAACAGCTTGTAGCTACCGCCAAGCCACACACCGAAGAGTTGGGACGGACGCAGCGGCGAGTGCAGGTTGCCGGAGTTGGATGTCGAGGCGATCGCCTGCGCGACTTTCAACGAGCCGGAGAGCTGCGCCCATGTCGGCCAGGCTGCAACGAGCAGCACGAGCAGGCCTGCCACGAACAGCGCAAGCAAGCCGCGCGTATTGGCCTTGCCCGACGCTCTACCGACACTTAGTTCCGGCGGATACCCCTCATCCCGGCGTGGGGCCCGACTATCGCGCAGATCGAGGAGAGCCACACTCGCGAGCACCGCCGAAGCGGCAAGCGCCCATGCACCGAACGCGATGCCGAGCGCAGCCACGCCGGCAGCGACCACGAGCGCAAATGGGATCGCCGCGCGAGCCCCCAGCCACAGCCAGCCCCGGTGATCTACGACCAGCGCGCCCATGCACAAGATCAAGGGAAGTGCCGCGATCTCCTTAACCGAGCCGATCAGCTCATACGCGTACACGAGCGCCGGCAGCGTGACTGTGAGCGTCGCGAGCGCCGCCCAGCCGCCGCGCAAGCCCACGCGCCGGACAAGCACCCAAGCTGGGCCCGCGGCGGTCGCGAGCATGAACGCGACGAACGGCTGAAACGTCCAGATCAGCGGCAGCCCGAGCAGGAACGAGCTGCCGCCAAACAGCGTGTCGGCGCCCGAGGGATAGCTCGACCCGTAGTAGCTGTGAAGGAACAGCCCGTAGGAGTTGTGCAGGTCCAGGTGCGAGTAGTCCTGCCCGTGGCGGATCAGGAAGTCCGCACCGAGCATGTGTACGGCAGAGTCGGCGAGCGCCATGTAGGAGGAGAAGGTCGGCCGTCCCGCGAGCAACACCGGCGCGAGCGCCAAGACATAGGCCAGCGGACACACGAGCAGTTGCCAAATGGAGCTGCGCCACGCACGCGCGAGCGTGCGTAGCCGCTGCCGTCCCAGCAGCAGCCCCGCGAGCGCGAGCGCCACGAGCAGGTATGGAGTCACAGGCGCCAGGGGCGCTATGTACGTGCTCAGCTGTGAGAGCACGATCAATGCCGCCGCGCCGACCGCAGGAAACAGCATCGCCGGCAGCAGCCCACCGCTGGCCCGGTCGACCAGCAGCGCCCCGCCGAGGCACAGCAGCGCGAGCACAACCGGGTAGACCAGCGTCGTGAGCACGAACATCGGCGGCGGCCGATGCTACAGACGGCACGTCACGAGAGCGCTTGTGGCGGCCCCCGCCTCGGCCTCCGCGGCCTATTTGATGATGAGAGCCTTGGCCGCTTCCCGCAGACGGTCGTCTCCCCAGAAGATCTCCTCGCCGACGGCAACGGTCGGCACGCCGAAGACACCGCGCGCATGGGCCGCCTCAGTGGCGGTGCGCAGTGCCAGCTTGATCTCCGGGTCGCGGGTAGCCTCATCGACCGCCTTGCGATCCAAGCCGGCCCGCTCAGCCGCCTGCAGCACATTCTCCTCGAGCGCGAGATCTTGGCCGAGGACGAAGGCGTGGCGAAACGCCTCGAGCGTGAACTCACGACCACCGCCGATCTGGAAGGCATAGGTGGCAGCGCGCATTGCGTAGAGATAATTAGTAGGCCAAGGCTGCGGCCAGCGCACGGCCTCCAGCCCGTACTCGCGTGCACGTCGCTCGACCTCCGCGATCCCGCCTTGGCGGCTGTCGTCGCCGCCGAGCGCCCATGAGGAGCGTCCGCTGGCCTTGAACAGGCCACCAAGCGACACGGGCTGCCAGACGGCCGGCTCGGGTAGGACGTCGTCGATGCGCTCGACAGTCAGGTAGGCGTAGGGCGATCCGAGGTCGAAGTAGAAGGTGGCTTCGGGCATCGCGATCCTCTCTTTCGTCGTGCTCGGGCTACGCGCAAAAGTGCACGATATGAGCTCGCGTGAGCAATCGAGCAGCTTGCTTTGAGACCGGCCGACACTCTACGATCTCCTCTATGAGCACGGCAAGCTACGCGGCAGGCCTGACCCCAGCTCGAACACAGACGCTGTTCGGCAGGGTGATGGGACTCGTGGCGCTGACCACTGGTTTCGCGACACTGGGCGTGTACGTCGCCCGCGAAATGGGCGGCGCGGGCTGGTTCATCGCGTGGCTGGTCGCATTTGGTTGCCTGTTCGGCCTCAACGCGGCAAACGCGCGCGGCAATCACCGCCTCGCATTGGTGCTGTTGTTCGCCTTCGGTTTGTTGCTAGGCGTGGGTGTGTCGAGCACCGTCAACTACTACTCCGCCACCGATCCGACCGCGGTACGTCAGGCACTCGGGGCCACCGCGCTGTTCGTCGGCGGCCTCGGCGCGGGTGGCTACGCGATCCGGCGCGATCTCTCGTTCCTGTACCGCACGCTGTTCTGGCTGCTGCTCGGATTGATCCTCGCCGGCATCGTGCTGATCTTCGTTCGTATACCTGCGCTCTACACAATCTATGCGCTGCTCGGGCTCGTGATCTTTGGCCTATACACGGTCGTAGATTTCAACCGTCTGCGGCGCGCCGGAACGGACGAAGCGATCCCGCTGGCTGCGGGGATCTTCCTGGATGTGCTGAACGTCTTCCTGCTGTTCTTGCGGTTGTTCGCTAGGTCGTAGTAGCGCGACTTGACCCCCGAGACGATCAACGCGTCAGCCCGAAACTGTCCACTATCTCCCAAGACATCACTCTCCGATGTCCCGACACATCACAAAGCGCCCCCGGCAGGATTCGAACCTGCGACCCCCGGATTAGAAGTAGCCCATTTGCAGGGATTTTTGGCTTAGATTGGCGGGATTCGGTCGGGCTGGATGGGGGTCGCGGGGGTCATATTTGCCGAGTCGGGGACGGGCTGGGGACAGACCCTTTGAAATACGAGACATCCGAAGCAGTCTCAGGGCCTCGCCAAGCTAATTCGTTGGCCGGTCTGCGGGGTTCGGGGTCTATAGGTGTATGAGCCACACATCCCAGCCGATCCAGGCAACCCGTGAGCCGCATCCAGATCAGCCTGCCCGAGGCAGCAGTAGGTCAGCTGCGCGTGATCGCGAAGGCCACAGGCGAGCCGACCTCACGCGTGGCGGCGCGATTCGTACTCTCGACACTCGCCGGCGAACACCAAGTCCAGCCAACTGCTGCGCCCGTCGTCAACTCGATACCTCCGAAACCAAGACCAAGACGCCGGCCGCCATGGATACAGCGTAGGACGAGGAATGGATCTGGCTACAGAACATGTGGGGCTCTATCGCCGCGCTACTCGAACGCTATCCAACCATGTTGGGAGGGCTCCCCGACCGCTGGTGGCGCGACGCCCGATTCATGGAGTGGCTGTCCGCGATGGCGACTGGCGCACGAACATCGACGCTGCAAGCGAAGACCCACGCGAGGAGATCGCATTCCACAACGGTCTTCAGCAGCTCGCCCGCATCATCGATCAGACGCCCGGCGGCGGGAGACGCTTCAAGGCCACAGGGATGTCCGTTGATTGGGGTAAGCGTGGCATCTAGGGAACGGATGCTCTCGACCAGGCCACGACCGACCAAGCCAGTCTCAGCCCGCGCAGCGACCGGCAGGCGTCGCGCCTACGCCGTCACGAGCGCTGGAGCGATGACCTCAGCGTCGACGCGGACGACCTTGGGTACCGTGATCGTTACCTTCCCGTCCCGCTCAAGCAGGCGCTTGACACCCACAATCGTCACACCGACCAGGTTTTGCTCAACGTCGAAGCGCAGCGCATGACCCTCGGGCGACTCATCGAAATCCGCCGCCGTCGAGGGATCGCCCATGTGCAGATAGAGCACGTCGGCCTCCGCGTCATAGGAGACGTTGTCGAACGTGTAGTGACCGACGGAGACCTTCACGCAACCCGAACGACGGCATAGCCCGCCGTGCTGTGCGCCTCGGGCACGGGTTCCCCGTCCTCAGCCAGACCCTCGATGTGGAACTCGATTGCCCCCCGCATCTCGCGTTCGCACTCCTCGCGCGTGGCTCCCACAGCGGCGACGCCAGGCACATCCGGGCTGTAAGCCGAATAGTTCGTCGAGCCGTCACCCTCGACAACGATTAGATAGCGGTGAGTCATGGCTTCTCCATTCCTGCCTGCCTCAAGATGCTAGCGAGTGTCTTGGGATGCAAGGTGCTACTCGGCTTCCCAGGCACAGTGACCTTGCCCGGCCGCTGCGGGTGCTTGTACTGGCGATGGCTTCCGCGCGTGCGAGACAGCTCCCAACCAGCCTCTTCGAGAAGGCGCACAACCTCACTTGTCTTCATGCGGACAAATTTCTACCGGACGCTTCGGTCGTTTCTGCGTCTGGAGCGACTCCGACGAACGCCGCCGACAACCTCCGCGCCGCGTCAGCCCGCGGCCGGTAGTTCATGTAGATCTGCGTGGTCGAGAAGTCCCACCATCCACTCCTGTAGCTCGCGCGGATCGGCCGTACGGATAGCGACGCTGCCGAACGTGTGGCGCAGGTCGTGAAAGCGCAATGGGCGCAGCCCGGCCGGTGTCGCGCGCGCTCTTGTAACGACGGCGCAAGGCCGATCCATCCAAGAACTCTCCGGTCATGCCCACGAACACCAGATCGTCCAGCCCGGCCCAGCGCTCGCGCCTGCCAAGGCAGGCCAGCGCCTGAGCTACCTCATCGACTAGGGGCACAGCCCGGCCCAGCCCCGACTCGGGCGTGCCGAGGTCCCGGCCGTGTAGCTCGCCGTGACCCGCACCGTCTTAGCGCCCCCGGCAGGATTCGAACCTGCGACCCTCGGATTAGAAGTCCGACGCTCTATCCAGCTGAGCTACGGGGGCAAATGTCTCCATCTACGGTACGCCACGGGCAGACCATGACGGGATGAGTGGCCCCTCCGTGGCCCTCTCCGTGACCAGTCCTTAAGCAATCTTCAGGCAAAGTATGCAAAAGTTGCATCCATGACTCCAGCCGACTCAGATCTGACCCGCAAGGAGCGCCGAGAGCAAGCGCGTGCCGAACGCAAGGCCCAGGAGGAAGCGCATGCGGCGCAGAGCGCCCAGCGCAAGCGGCTGATCCAGCTTGGCGGGGTCGCGGGCGTGGTCGTCGCGATCATCCTGATCATCCTGATCGCGACCGGTAGCGGCGGCTCCAAAAACGCGCCCGCTCCAAAAAGCGCAGCGGCGAAGACCGCCAGCTCGGAAGTGATCTCGCTGCTGCAGGGCATACCCCAGAGCACGATCACGCTCGGCAACCCCAACGCGCCCGTGACGATCCAGTACTTCGGCGATCTGGAGTGCCCGTTCTGCAAGGAATTCACGCTTAAGGCGCTGCCCACGATCATCAAGAAGTACGTGCTTACAGGCAAGGCCAAGATCGAGTACCACTCGATGGAGACCGCCACGCGTGAAAAAGAAATCTTCCAGACTCAGCAGGTGGCCGCGCTCGCCGCAGGCAAGCAGAACCGGATGTGGGACTTTGTCGAGCTCTTCTACCACGAGCAGGGAGAAGAGGACAGCGGCTATGTCACCGAAAGCTACCTGCAGGGGTTGGCTGCCCAGATACCGGGCTTGAACCTCTCGCAATGGAGTGAAAACCGCAACGATCCCACCTACCCCAGCCAGGTCCTCGCCGACGCGCAAGCCGCTAACCAGAATGGCTTCACGGGAACGCCTTCCTTCATGATCGGCAAGACCGGCGAGACACTGCAGAAACTCGAAAACCCGTCGCTGACAGACGCCAGCTCCTTCGAACCGGCGATCGAAAAGCTGTTGAAAGGCTGAGAGTGATCGCGCGATGGAGCAGATCGGCCCCGCTCCGAGATGAGCCAGCGCACCCTGAGAGTCGTGCTGATCGTGCTGACGGCGCTGGGCCTGGCGCTCGCTAGCTATCTGACCTACGTTCATTACGCCAACCTCAGGCCCGTCTGCACTTCAGGCGGCAGTTGCTTCAAGGTCCAGACTTCGAGCTACTCAAAGCTCGCCGGCGTGCCCGTAGCCTTGATGGGCTTGCTCGGATACATCGCGATCATGGCTTCGCTGCTGGCGCCGGAAAGCGAGAACACGCGCTTTGCGACGCTCGTGCTGACGATCGGCGGCTTCGGCTTCTCGGCCTATCTGACCTACCGCGAGCTGTTCTCGATCCACGCTGTCTGCGAGGAGTGCGCCACTAGCGCGGGACTGATGACGATCATGATGCTGCTGGCGATATGGCGCTTTTTGCGCGGGGGGCCCGAGGAATACGACTCCCAACCGCTCGCCGCCGGCGAAGGTCCCCAAACAGCACGCGTGAGCGCAAGCTGAAAGATCCGTCCTTAGGCAGGCTCGCCAAGCACCGGGCCTGTAGGCTCGCTGCACGATGGCGTCACCTCGCGCGTCGGCACAGGCGCCCATGACAGATACGGACGAGCAGAAGCGTGCGGCTGCCGAGGCTGCCGCCCTGCTTGTAAAGGACGGCGATCGTGTCGGCCTGGGCACAGGTTCCACCGTCGCCCACCTGTTGCCTGCGTTGGCAGCACGTGGCCTGAGCTTGCGCTGCGCCGCCACCTCACCGGCCACCGAGCATGCCGCACGCGAGCTCGGACTTGTGGTGGAGGAGCTCGACGCGCTCCTCCACCTGGACATCGCGATCGACGGGGCCGATCAGATCGACCCCCGCGGGTGGCTTGTCAAGGGCGGCGGCGGCGCGCACACGCACGAGAAGATCGTCGCGGCAGCCAGCAAGCGCTTCGTGGTGATCGCCTCCGCCCAGAAGGCGGTCTCAGAGTTGCGCCCACCGGTGCCGCTCGAGATCCTGCGCTTCGGCGCCCAGGCGACGCTCGCCCTGATCGGCGACGCGAGGCTACGCGACGTGCCTGCCAGCCCCGAGGGCAACCTGATCGCCGACTACTTCGGCCCGATCGAAGACGCGCGAGCGCTGGCCGCGCGCTTGGCCGACACCCCCGGAGTTGTGGACCACGGCCTGTTCACGATGCAGATGGTCAGCGACATCCTGATCGCCGGACCCGGCGGTGTCGAGCACCGTGAACTCGAGAAAGGCGCAAGCGCATGACCGACCCGCATCTACAAACCGCAAGTGCGCAACCGTTCGTGGCCGTCGTCACAGGCGCTTCCAGCGGCATCGGCGAGGCAACGGCCCGTCGCCTGGCGCGCATCCCCAACGCACAGCTGGTGCTCGTGGCGCGCCGCGAGGAGCGCCTGCGCGCGCTTGCCGGCTCGCTCGGCCCACAGGCAAGCTTTCTCGCGCTGGACCTGCTCGGCGAAGACGCTCCCGCGCGCGTGCGAGCGCACATAGGCGAGCACCACGGACGGCTCGACCTGCTCGTCAACAACGCCGGCGCCGCCTGGCGCGCACGCTTCGCCGAGGGCGGCTACGCCAACGTCAAGCGCACGATGGACATCAACTTCGACGCTCAGCTGCGTCTAACCGAGGCGCTGCTAGAGCTGCTGCGCGCGAGCGCTCCGAGCGCGATCGTCAACGTGGCCAGCACCGCCGGGCGCGTAGCGCGTGCCGGCTCGGGCGCCTACAGCGCTTCGAAGTTCGCGCTCGCCGGCTGGTCTGACTCGCTGTGGGCCGAGGAGCGCCCGCACGGCGTGCACGTCGGGCTTGTGCTCCCTGGCTTCATCTCCACCGAGGGCTTCCCACAAGCCGAGCTGACCGGCCGCGCGCTGACGCGCTGGATCGTCTCGACACCCGAGAAGGCGGCCGAGGCGATCTACCAGGCGGGCGTCGAGCGCCGTCCAGAGCGCTACGTGCCGCGACCGTATGCGCTTGCCGCGGCCCTGCGTATCGTGGCGCCCGGACTGGTGCGGCGCGTGCTTGGCGGCGGCGCGGCGCAGGTGATGACGACCACCACCGGCGCCGACATGGCAGAGCGCGAGGGCTCCTGAAATGCCGGGAGGTTGCGTGAAAACACTTACCCCTGTGCGGGGTAACACGGTTACTGGTCGCCGTACCCCCGGCTAGCCTCCCGTAACGTGAGCTCCGGCGCCAACCCTTCGGCTTCAGACACGCAGGCTCCCGCCTACAGTCCGCCCCCGAGCGCGGCTCACCCCCACCGCTGGCTGGTGCGCAGCCTGATCGGCGTGGCCACCGTGCTCGGAATCGTCGCGATCTTCGCGGTGTGGGCCAACAGGCAACTACTCGACACCGGCTACTGGACGAGCACGAACACGAAGCTGATCGAGAGCCCACCGATCCGCGAAGCGGTGTCCGGCTACCTGACCGAACAGCTGTACGCCAACGTGGACGTGGCCGGCGAACTCGGCAAAGAGCTGCCGAGCGAACTGAAGCCGCTCGCCGCCCCGGCCGCGGGCGCGTTGAAAGACGTCGTGCAGAAGGGGATCAACCTGCTGCTCGAACGTCCCCGGGTACAGGAACTATGGAGCAAGGCGAATCAAGTCACCCATGCCCAATTTGTGCGCCTGATCGAGAACAAAGGCAGCGTCGTAAAGCTGCCCGGCGGCGGCGCGGTGGTGCTCGACCTGCGTCCGATGCTCGGCGAAGTGGCCGAAAAGGTGGGGGCTCCCGCAAGCATCTCCGAAAAGATCCCGGCGAACGTCGCGCAACTGAAGATTGTGACATCCAAACAGCTCGGCACGATGCAGGACGCGGTCAACCTGCTGCGTAGCCTGGCGCTGATCCTGCCGCTGCTGGTCGTGGCGATGTTCGCGCTGGCGGTCTATTTGGCGCGCGGACGACGGCGCCAGACCTTGACCGAGGTCGGCGCGGCCTTCGTCGGTGCGGGCCTGGCGGTTGTCGTGGTGCGCGGCATCGCCGGGTCGAAGGTGGTCGACTCGCTGGCAACAACCGAAGCGGTGAGACCGGCCGCACAGGCGGCCTGGTCGATCGGGACGAGCGTGCTTGCCGATGTCGCGTGGTCGACCGTGTTCATCGGCGTGGTCGTGGTCCTTGCGGCGATGCTGGCCGGCCCCACAAGGATCGCCACGTCGCTGCGCCACTTGATGGCCCCATACATGCGCGACCGCCCGGATGTCACCTTCGGCGCGCTCGGCCTGCTGTTGCTGCTGTTGTTCGCGTGGGGCCCGATCGAGGCTACGAAATCGCTCACGGGAATCCTGATCATCATCGTGCTGGCGGTGTTCGGCACCGAGACGCTGCGCCGCCAAACAGCGCTGGAGTTTCCCGAAGCGCATCTTGCGTCGCACACCACGGGCGAGCCTCCCCCGCCATCCGGCGTGCCCGCCGAGCATGCATCACCCACCGGCACACCCCCAAAGCCTGCCCCGCCTGCCGGCCAATCGTCCCCACCGAGCCCGGGAGCGACTACCCCCACTCCCCCATCCTCCACGCCCGAGCGCGACCCTGATGAGAACCCAAGGAGCGGGACATGAGCGACGCCGAGACCGTCAAGCAACGCGAAGCGGAAGGCAAGGACGCCCGCGCACATACGCCGCGCTCCAGTCACGCCGAATGGAAAGCGGCAAAAGACCGCGAGGACCCTGTGGCGATCCTCCAAGGCCAAGCCGAGAGCCGCGTCCCCGAGCTGGTGCCGATCCGTTACGGACGCATGCTGGTCTCCCCCTTCACCTTCTACCGGGGCGCGGCGGCGATCATGGCGGCCGACCTTGCCCAGACTCCCATCTCGGGCCTGCGTGCGCAGCTGTGCGGAGACGCGCACCTGTCGAACTTTGGCGTCTTCGCCTCGCCCGAGCGCGAGATGCTGTTCGACATCAACGACTTCGACGAGACCCTGCCGGGGCCGTGGGAGTGGGACGTCAAGCGGCTGGCCGTGAGCTTGTGCGTCGCCGGGCGCGACCTCAATTTGAGCAAGCAAGAGGTCGCCGACGTCATCGTGTGGGCCGCTCAGGCCTACAGGCTGTCGATGCGAGGCTTTGCCCAGATGAGCAATCTGGACGTGTGGTACTCGAGCCTCAACGCCAAGGACATCATGGGCGTCGTGCGCGCCCAGCAGCTCGTCAAGGGCAAGCGCCTGCAGCAGATGGAAAAGCGCTTGGGCAAGGCCCGCGCGAAGAACAGCACGCGCGCCGTCCTCAAGCTCACCGAAGCGGTCGATGGACAGCTGCGCTTCATCAGCGAACCGCCTCTGATCGTGCCGGCACGGGAGCTCTTGGGCCAAGCGGAGAACGACGAGCTGCACAAGCGTTTTGAGGCGATGCTCGCCGACTACCGTTCGAGCCTCAGCGACGAGTACAGCGTGCTGTTGGGCGACTACACGTTCCAGAGCATCGCGCGTAAGGTCGTGGGTGTCGGCAGCGTCGGCACGCGCGCTTGGGTGCTGTTGTTCGTGGGACGCGACGAGCAGGACCCGCTCGTGCTGCAGGCCAAGGAAGCCCAGGCATCGGTGCTCGAGCCCTTCGCCGGTGCCTCCCAGTACGCAAACCACGGCCAGCGCGTGGTGGAGGGCCAGCGCCTGATGCAAGCCTCCGGCGACATCCTCTTGGGCTGGCTGCCGGCCACTGGGATTGACGACGTGAAGCGCGACTTCTATGTGCGCCAGCTGTGGGACGGCAAGCTGAGCGTGGAGATCGAGACAATGACCCATCCGATGCTGCGCGCCTACGGCGCCCTGTGCGCTTGGACGCTGGCGCGCGCACACGCACGTACCGGGGACCGCATCGCGATCGCCTCCTACCTCGGCGCCGGCGGCGTCTTCGACCAGGCGATCGTAGATTTCTCAGAGGCGTATGCCGACCAGAACGAACGCGACTACGACGCCCTCGCACAGGCGGTAAAGTCGGGGCGGGTACAGGCGGAGAACGCCTGAAGCTACGACCGAGGAGCCGCAGATGAGCGACGGGACCGAGATGATCACGCGGGTGGACTTCGTGGGTGTACCCACGCACGACCTCGCCAGAGCCGTCGAGTTCTATGGGACGACGCTCGGCCTGGAGCGCTCCGTCTACCTGGAAGAGCGCAACTACGCAGAGTTCGAGACTGGCAATCTCACGCTCAGCGTGATCGACGCGGAGAAGATGGGCTTGGAGCACGTACCGGTGCGCAGCGGGATCGCGCTGCACGTGGACGATGTTGCGAGCGTACGCGCGACGCTCGAAGAGCGCGGCGTGAGCTTTGCGCAAGACACCTTCGACACGGGTGTCTGCCACATGGCGCTGTTCGACGACCCCGACGGCAACATGCTGATGCTGCACCACCGTTACGCACCGCCCCCGCCGCGGTCTTAAACGCGCCCCCGAACGCCCCCGCCGCGCTCCCAAACCGCAGGCCAACTTCTCCTGGTCGCAAGCCCCGCCGCGCCGACGATATCCCGCCCCGCCACTGATTGAGCCAAACCGGGCGATCCGTCCGGGCGATGGCGCAGGATGCCGGGCTCTTGTCTGTAGCCCCCGTGACATCCCTGCGCGCCTGGCAGCGCGACGCGCTCGAGCGGCTGCACGGTTGGCAAGACGGCCCCTTCCTGATCTCAGCGGCGCCCGGCGCCGGTAAGACGCGTCCGGCGCTCGAGCTGGCGCGACGGATGCTCTCCGGCGGCGAGATGAGCCGTGTGGCGGTGCTGTGCCCGACCACCCCACTCACGCGCCAGTGGGCCGCGGCCGGGGCGCAGCTGGGCGTGCAACTGCAGCCCGACGCCCCCGGTCCACTGCCGCCACGCGACTTCCACGGCGTGGCCGTGACCTATGCGCGCGTGGCCTCCGATCCGAAGGGGTGGCGCGCGAAGGTGGCCCCGGACACGCTGGTGATCGTGGATGAGGCCCATCACCTCGGTGAGGAGCTGGCCTGGGGTACCGGCTTTCAAATGGCCTTCGCGGCGGCACCGCGCTGGCTGCTGTTGTCGGGGACGCCGTTTCGCTCCGACGCAACGCCGATCCCCGGTGTCAGCTACGACGCCGAAGGGGTCGCCGAACCGGATGTGTCCTATACCTACGCCGAGGCAGTGGCCGAGGGCATCTGTAGGCCCGTGGCATTCGTCACCTTCGACGGCACGCTCTCTTGGCGCAGCGGCGAGGACGTGATCGAGTCCTCGTTCGAGACAGTGCTCACCGCCCGCGAGGCCAGCCGCCGCTATCGCACCGCGATCTCCACGGAGCTGCCCGACGGGCTGCCGCGCATCTTGCGCGAGGCCGACACGAAGCTGAACGAATTGCGCGCCGAGGGCCATCGCGACGCCGGTGGCCTTGCCGTCGCGGCCGACGCCACCCACGCGCGCAAGATCGCAAAGCTGCTCGGCGACGCGACCGGCAAGGCGCCGGTGGTCGTGTTGCACACCGAGGCACGCGCCGCGCGGAAGCTCGCCGCCTTCCGGGAGTCGCGCGAGCCGTGGATCGTCGCGGTCAACATGGTCTCCGAGGGTGTCGACATTCCCCGCTTGCGCGTCGGCGTGTACGCCACGGCGGCGAAGACGCCGATGATCTTCAGGCAGATCGTGGGGCGCTTCGTGCGCACGATTCCCGGCCGCCCGCCGGAGCCGAGCTGGGTCTACCTACCGGCCGAGCCGGTGCTGCGCGCGCATGCCGCGCAAGTCGAGAGCGAGCTGCGCCACGCGCTGCGCGAGCGCGAGCAGGACGAGGGCTTGGACGAGCCGCGCGAACGACGCGCGAGCGAGCCCTCGCCCGCGCTGGAGTTCGTGCCCTTGAGCGCCGAAGTGGCGCCGCAGATGACACTGTTCGGACCTGCACCGGCGGCAGCAAAAGCCAAGACCGTCACACCCCCGCCTCCCGAGTCGGCGCCAGTGGCGGCGTTCGAGCGCAGGACACAGCTGCGCGAGGAGCGCCGCCGCCTGGTCGCCGATCTCGCCGGGCGCAGCCGCAGCAGCCACCGCGAGATCAACGCATGGATCAACCGTGAGGTCGGCGTGACCCGTGTGGAGTCGGCCAGCATCGAGCAGTTGCAGCGCTCGATCGACAAGCTCGTGAGCGCGTTGACGCGCCAGAGCCGCCGTGCCGCCGCGAGTTAGAACATCTTCCAAAGGCCCCTGTGTTTGTGCATGCGTTCATGGATCAAGTTGGGTGCCGCCTCCCTGGACGCATCTCGCGGTGCTTTAGCCACGCATGTGATAATAGTTAAGTGAGTGCTTAACCAACAGCAAGCCGCCCCGCTCGACCTTACGTTCCACGCGCTTTCCGATCCGACGCGCCGCGCGATGGTGGATCGCCTGACACTCGGCTCGGCCTCGGTCAGCCAGCTCGCAGAGCCGCTTGCCATGTCCCTACCCGCCGTCGTCCAGCATCTGCACGTGCTGGAGGCAAGCGGCCTGGTCCGCTCTGAAAAGGTCGGGCGCGTGCGCACCTGCCACGTGCAGCCGAAGGCGCTTGGCGGAGCCGAGGATTGGATCGCGCAGCGACGCAAGAGCTGGGAGCAGCGCCTGGACCGGCTCGGTGAATACCTGGCCGAGCACCCCGAACAACCACAAAAAGGGAGCAAGCCATGAACACACAGCAAGAGCGATCTGTTCTCCATGCCACCTTCACGATCGAGCGCACATACGAGGCGAAACCGGCGCACGTCTTCAAAGCGTGGGCCGAGCCCGCCGCCAAGGCCAGCTGGTTCGGGCCCAAGAACCTCCCGCACGAGAGTCGCGAGCTCGACTTCGAGGTCGGCGGCCACGAGCGTTTCGCGATCGAGGCACCCGCCGGCTCGGTCTACCGCTTCGACAGCCGCTACCAGGACATCGTGCAGGACGAGCGGATCGTCTATGCGTATGACATGTATCTGGACGAGGCGCGCATCTCGGTCTCGCTCGCCACGATCGAGTTCGAGACGGTCGGCGCCGCGACGAAGCTGCGCTTCACCGAGCAGGGGGTGTTTCTCGACGGTCTCGACACGCCGGCCGAGCGTGAACATGGAAGTGCGGTCTTGCTCGATAGCCTGGGCGAGATACTGCAAAAGGAGAGCTTGTGACCATGGCCACACACGACGAGCAAAGCAGCACCCACGCAGCCGAGCGCTCGCGCTGGATAGCGCTGTACGTGCTCTGCGTGGGTGTTCTGATGATCGTGCTCGACGTGACCGTCGTCAACGTCGCGTTGCCCTCGATCCAGGAAGAACTGCACTTCTCCACCTCCAGCCTCGCCTGGGTCGTCAACGCCTACCTGATCGCCTTCGGCGGGCTGCTGCTGCTGGCCGGGCGCTTCGGCGACCTGTTGGGGCGCAGTCGCATCTTCCTGCTCGGCGTGGCCCTGTTCACACTGGCCTCCTTGATGTGCGGCCTGGCCTGGACGCAGACGTTGCTGGTCTGCGCACGCTTCGTGCAGGGCATCGCCGGCGCGATGACATCGGCCGTCGTGCTGGGCATGATCGTCACGATGTTCCCCACTCCTCGCGAGCAGGCCAAGGCGATCGGCATATACGCCTTCGTCGCCTCCGCAGGGGGGTCTGTCGGGCTGCTGGCCGGCGGCGTGCTCACGCAGGCGCTCGACTGGCACTGGATCTTCTTCGTGAACGTCCCGATCGGGATCGCGACGATCCTGTTTGCCAGGCGCCTGCTCGACAAAGACGAGGGGATCGGCTTCGGCGAGGGCGCCGACATTCCCGGGGCGGTGCTCATCACAAGCGCCTTGATGCTCAGCGTCTACACGATCGTCTCGCCCGCGGCCGAAGACGGCTGGGGCGCCGGGACCACCCTGGCCCTCGGCGCGCTCTCGCTCGCACTGCTCGCGGGCTTCGTCGCACGCGAGGCGACGGCGCGCAACCCGCTCATGCCGCTGCGCATCTTCCGCTCGCGCAACGTCAGCGGCGCCAATCTGATCCAGGTGTTCTCCGTTGCGGGGATGTTCGGGATGTTCTTCCTGGGTGCGCTGTACATGCGCAAGGTGCTCGGCTACGACGCGCTGGAGATCGGGCTGGCGTTCCTGCCGGTGACGATCACGATGGGCTCGATGTCGATTCGCTTCTCAGAGCCCTTGATCACGCGCTTCGGCGCGCGTGCGCTGCTGCCTCCGGGACTGGCGATGATCGCCTTGGCCCTTGCGCTACTCGCCCTCGTCCCCGTTCACGCGAGCTACGTGACCGGCCTGTTGCCCTCGATGCTGCTGCTCGGCACAGGCGCGGGCGTGTGCTTCCCGGCCTTGATGGGCGTCGCGATGTCCGGCGCCACGCCCAGCGACGCCGGGCTCGCCTCTGGCCTTGTCAACACGACCGCCCAGGTCGGCGGCGCGCTCGGGCTTGCCGTGCTGGCGACGCTCTCGACATCCCACACGAACAAGCTGCTCGCCCAGGGACAGTCCCAGGCGGCGGCGCTGACCGGCGGCTATCAGCTCGCGTTCTGGATCGCCACGGGTCTTGTGCTGGTCGGTATCGGCGTGGCCTTGACCGTATTGCGTCCGCAGCCGGCGAGCGCCGCCCAACACGAGAGCGCTGGTGAGCGTGCCGAGGACGAGCCGGCGCTTTCGGAAGCCGCATAGCGATTGCTATATAGTGGCTTGATCCAAGCGGGATAATTAAATCCCGAACAACCGCAGTGTCAGCGCTCGTAGCCTTTGCTCATAGCAATCTCCGCGTTCGCAGCACGCGAAAACACGGAGGAAAAGCAACATGGCTACAGGAACCGTCAAGTGGTTCAGCGACGACAAGGGCTTTGGCTTCATCACGCCCGACGATCAGTCCAAGGACCTGTTCGTCCATCACTCGGGGATTGCCGGCGACGGCTACCGCTCCCTGGCCGAGGGCGCGAAGGTCACCTATGACGCCGAGGCCGGCGACAAGGGGCCCAAGGCAGTAAACGTTCAGCTGGCCTAAGGGCTAGCTGCAGCTGAGCTCGGGCTGGAGCCACGGTTCACACCGGCAGGCTCTCAGCCCAAGCCAGCATCGCTGCACCGGCCACGCCGCCGCATTCACGCCCGCAGCCGCCGCCCAACCGCTCTCACCGACGTTCACGTTCGAGACAGTCCAGGCGCCTCACAAATCCGCGGCAAGCAGCTCCATCAACAGCCCGTCGCGCCACTCGTCCTGCCCCGCGCGACGCTCGTAGCTGCGCATCACTCCCACCGGCTTGAAGCCGGCCTTTTCATAGGAACGGACCGCTGCCACATTTTCTGTGCAGGGGTCGATCGTGATGCGGTGATGGCCGTGCTGCTCGATCAACAGACGCACGACGCGTCCCACCGCTTCGGTGCCGAGCCCTTGCCCGTGTAGTGCGGGATCCAGGAACAGATCGATCGAGGCGTGCCTGTATTTGGCCGTCTGCTCCTCGTAGAACTGGATCAGGCCGGCGACGGCGCCGTCGACTTCGACCGTAAAGCGCGTCGACTCGGGCTCGTCGCTCCAGGGAAAGCCGGCGTCGGGCACATCCCACCAGAGAGCTATCTCCGGGGTTCTGTGGATGCGCAACAGATCAGCCTCATCCCCCTTGGCGAGCGGACGCAGAACCATGCGCGACTCATTGACCATGTGGACTAGCCCCGACGGTGGGCAACGAGAGAATCATGCGTGAGTCAGACAGCGACTAGCTCCGAGGCCTCGACTTTGCTTCCCGTATTGGAGAACTCCATCACACCATCGGCAACCGAGCCGAAGCGCAGGTTGAGAATGTCAAGCGGGTAATTCTGGTGCAGCTTCCACGGCGCCTTGGAGCCCTGCTTGGGGAACTTGTCGATCGAGCGCAGCACATAGCCAGAGGAGAAATCGATGAACGGGCGCTCAGAGACGCGGGGGTCGCGGTTGTGCGGCGTACACTGGCGCAAGCCGGCCTCGTCCATGTGGTTGAGCAAACGGCAAACGTACTCACACGTGAGATCGCACTTCAGCGTCCACGAAGCGTTTGTATAGCCCACGGAGAAAGCCATATTGGGTACGCCGGAGAGCATCATGCCCTTGTAGCTCATCGTGTCGGCGAGCGTCACATCTCGACCGTCCACAGAGAACTGCATGCCACCCAACGCGACCAGGTTCAGGCCTGTGGCGGTGACGACCACGTCGGCCTCCAGCTCGGCGCCGGAGACAAGCTTGATGCCCGTCTCTGTGAACCTCTCGATGCGGTCGGTGACGACCGAGGCGCGACCGGCCGAGATCGACTCGAACAGATCGCCGTTCGGTACCAGGCACAAGCGCTGGTCCCACGGGTTGTAGCTCGGGTTGAAGTGAGTGTCGATGTCATAGCCTGCGGGCAGCTGGCGTTCCAGTCCCTTGCGCAGGACCGCCTTCATCGCCTTGGGACGACGACGCGACAGCTGGAAGCTCGCCATCGTCATCAGGACGTTCTTCCAACGCATGATCGGGTAAGAGACCCTGGCCGGCAGAAAGCGACGCAGCAGCTTAGCCACCGGGTCTTCGGCTGGCAAGGAGACGATGTAGGTGGGCGAGCGCTGCAGCATCGTCACATGCGCTGCGTTCTCGGCCATCGAGGGCACTAGCGTCACGGCAGTCGCGCCGCTGCCGATCACCACGACGCGCTTGCCCGCATAGTCGATGTCCTCGTCCCAATGCTGCGGATGCACGATCCGTCCAGCAAACTGCTCGCTACCGAGGAACTCGGGCGTATAGCCTTCGTCGTAGCGGTAGTAGCCGCTGCACAGAAAGAGGAAGTTGCAGCTGATGCGCGCGCTCTCCCCCTCGCCATGCGCGCTTGTGCCGGCGAGGGTAGCCTCGACTGTCCAGCGCGCGTCCTCGCTCGACCACTCGGCGCGCAGCACACGATGGTTGAAGCGGATCTTCTCGTCGACGCCGTTGTCGGCCGCGGTCTGGCGCACGTAGTCGAGGATCGAGGAGCCGTCGGCGATCGACTTGGCCTCAGTCCACGGCCGGAAGGAGTAGCCGAGCGTGTACATGTCCGAGTCCGAGCGGATGCCAGGGTATTTAAAGAGATCCCATGTGCCGCCGGTGCGCTCGCGCGCCTCGAGGATCGCGTAACTCTTACCCGGACAGTTGGCTTGCAAATGACAGGCGGCGCCGATCCCGGAAAGGCCGGCACCGACGATCAGAACGTCTACATGTTCCAGCGAGTTCATGGAAGAAGGCATCCGTCGAGCTTACAGGGCTCGGATGTGCTGTTCCCCTCGGCGCATGCGCCGAGGGGTCGGGACGTGCATGCACGTCCCGCATCGCGCCGCATGCGGCGCGATGTTCCAGACAGTGCATGCACTGTCTGGCCGGCCGCGCATGCGCGGCCGGGACCATAGCGCATGCGCCATGGTCAACCACAATTTGGATAATTGTCGAGAGGCAGCCGGCTGATCTTGGGCGCAAGTCCATACGCGCGGGGACCGTCTACAGCAACACTGAAAGCCCATCCTGCAGTTTGCGCAAAAGCGAGAGCAAGCGATGCGAACACGGATCCCGCAGATCGTGGCCCTTGGCGGCGGCGGCTTCTCGATGGAGAAGGACAGCACGCTGCTCGACGATTACATCCTTGCGTTGACCAGAGCTCGCAGGCCGCGGGTTTGCTTTCTGCCGACCGCTTCCGGCGACGCCGACCACTACGTGGTGCGCTTCTACCGCCGCTTCTCGGCGCTGTGCGAGGCCAGCCACATCTCGATGTTCCGCCGCGACCAGGGTGGGCGCGGCGTCGAGGACGACCTGGCCTCGCACCTGCTCGGCCAGGACTTGATCTACGTCGGCGGCGGTAACGTGGTGAGCATGCTCGGGGTATGGCGCGCGCACGGCTTGGACGCGGTTCTGCGCGAGGCATGGCAGCGCGGGATCGTGCTGTGCGGCCCCTCGGCGGGCTCCTTGTGCTGGTTTGCCGAGGCGCTTTCCGCCTTCCACGGACCGCCGCGTCGCGTCGGCGGACTGGGACTGCTGCCTTACTCCAACTGCGTGCACTACGACGCCGAGCCGGCGCGCCGCGCCGAGTATCACGCGCTCGTGGGCGAGGGCATGCGTGCCGGCTACGCCGCCGACGACGGGGTGGCGCTCCACTTCAAGGGAACCAAGCTCGATCGTGTGGTCAGCTCGCGCGAGCGCGGCGGCGCCTTTCATGTGCGCCGCGGTGGCGGCCAGGTGAGGGAGACGGCGCTCGAAGTCTCATACCTCGGCGAGCGCAGCGGCCCGGCCAAGCGCGGCGGCGCCAAGACAAGCGGCGCGGCCAAGCAAGCGGAGAGGTCTACTGTCCTCTCCGCCTCAAGGACAGTGGTGCTCGCGTGAGCGCCGCCAAAGCAACCCGGCCGGATCGCCGGGACGGTCGAACGCACATGAGCGCCGCCAAGCTACCCAACCAGAGCGCGGCCGGGACGGTCGCACCCGCGTGAGCGCCGTACCCGAGGAGGAGCAAGGACTGATCTTTGCGATGGGAGGCGGTGGCTTCACGATGGAGCCCGCCAATCCCCTGCTCGACGACTATGTGCTCACGCTCACCCAGGCCAAGCTGCCGCGCATCCTCTTCCTGCCGACCGCCTCGGGCGATACGACCACGCAGATCAACGCTTTCTACGCGCGCTTCGGTGGGCGCGCATGCGTACCCACCCATATCTCGCTGTTCCGACTCGGCGACATCGAGCGGCCCTTGGCGGAGATCGTGCTCGAACAGAACGTCGTCTATGTCGGCGGCGGCTCGATGCGCAACCTGCTGGCGATCTGGAGCGCGCACGGACTCGACGAGCTACTGATCCAGGCGTGGCGCAAAGGCACGGTGCTGGTGGGCATCAGCGCCGGAGCGATGTGCTGGTTTGAAGGCGGCGTCACCAGCTCCAGTGGCACACCCGAGCCGATGGCCGGCCTGGGACTCTTGGAGGGTTCCCTGACCGTCCACGCCGACGGCGAGCCCGAACGCCTGCCCGTGTGGCTGAAGAGCGTGCGCGAGGGCGCGCTGCCGGGGGGCTGGGCGGCCGACGACGGCGTGGGACTGCTGTTTCGCGGGCAACGCCTGGCGCGTGTCGTCAGCTCGCGCCCGGGCGCCGGCGCGCAGCGTGTCGACGCGATCGCAGGCGAGCTCGTGCGCCATCGCCTGGAGCCGGAGATGCTCGGCGGCGAGGCGCCGGCCATCCAGCCGCTGCTCGACGACGACGTGCGCGAACTGCGTCAGGTGCAGCGGCTGCGGCGCGAGATGACGGGCGAGGCCCAGCGCTTCGACGACGCGTAGTCGAAAGCGCACCGCATAGTCGAAAGCATCCCGCATAGTCACGAGCACACCCTCCAGCCGGAAAGCACACCCTCTGGATGGGCGGAACGTTCCAAAACAAGGGTCCCGTTAACACCCCCCTTTCTCGGATCTGCCGTTTCGAAGTTCCGCTCCGCCCGCCGCCCGCGGGTTTTGGGCCACCCGCCGCCAAGAGGCTTCCTGGCGTCTCACCGCCACGAGGTTTCCGGGCTTGGCCGTCGAAGTCACAGCGATGGCCGGCGAAGATGCAAGCGCCGCAAAGCCGGCGCCCGCACATGACAGGGCGCTGCCGCCGGTACTGCTGGCGCTCACGCTCACCACGGGTCTGATCGACGCCGCCAGCTATCTCGGCCTCGGCCACGTGTTCACGGCCAACATGACCGGCAACATCGTGCTGCTCGGCTTCGGTCTGGCAAACGCCGGCGGACTACCGGTCCTCGCCCCCGTGATCTCACTGGGCGCCTTCCTGCTCGGCGCGGCGATCGGTGGGCGGCTTGGCATCGGCATAGTTGAGAGACACGAGCGCGTGCTTCTAATAGGAGTCGCCGGCGAGGTGGCGCTGTTGGTGCTCGCGGCGGTCGTTGCCTACACGGCACATGTCCAGGTCGGCTCAAGCAGCGCCTACGCGATCATCGCGCTGGTCGCGCTGGCGATGGGCCTGCGCAACGCGATCGTGCGCAAGCTGGCAATACCCGACATGACCACCACCGTGCTCACGATGACCCTCACCGGCCTGGCCGCCGACGCGGCCGCGACACCGACAAGAATCGGCATGTCGCCCCGACGACTGTCAGTTGTCGGGGCGATGCTCGTCGGGGCCACAATCGGCGGTCTGCTCGAGAAGCAAAGTCTCGGCTTGCCATTGGCTGTGGCAGCCGGCGCAGGCGCCGCGAGCTTTGGAACCTACGTGTTGAGCCGTGCCCGTCAAGCAACCGAGCCCTCGATCTAGGCAAAAGCGAGGCACATCGGTATCTGGGATCGGCGCAGTCTCGCCATGACACCCAGATCAAGGCCGCTGGCCGGCCAACTCCACGCAGAGCCGCTCCAACAGCTCGTGCACCTCCGGAACCTGTTGGGTCGCCTTGTCGGCCAACATCGCGCGCAGCTCGTCGCGACGAGCGCTCAGCAACTGGTCGGACATCGCGAGCCCCGCCGCTGTGAGCTTCGCGCCGCCGTCGGACTCGATCACAAGCCCGCGTTCGCGAAGCTCCTGTTCGACCGCAAGCACACGCTTGTCCTCGACCGCCTGCTCCTGGGCCATCTCGCGCGTCCCGTCGATGCCGTAGCTGCCGAATCGTGCCAGCGCCCATATCGCCCCAGAGCTGATGTCCACGCTGGCGCGAAGCCCCACCCTTTCGTTGAACGCCTGCCTGTCCTCGCGACTCACGAGCACGCCGAGAGCGCGGTCGATCTCGGCCAGCGAGCTCGGTCCCGTGGGCACCGCGAGCGCGTCGTCTATGCCCTGACTCGTCGAGGCGGTCGCGCGCAGAGGTCGCTCACGCAAGCGAAGGCTCAGCAGGAACCCGACGGCGCCCACGCCGGCGGCAACAAGGAACACCGGTCGCAGCGCGTGCACGTAGGCGTTCTCGTAAGCGAGCTTGGCCGCGGCCGGCAGGCTCGCGACCTGCGCGCCCGTGAGTCGTGCACCGCCTGCTACCTGCGCCCCGAGCGCACCGCCGATCACGTCGTGCAGCTCGGCGCGCAGGCGGCTGGAGAAGATCGTGCCGAACACGGCGGCGCCGATCGAGCCGCCGATCCCGCGCGCGAGCGTGACGCCCGAGGTGGCGGCGCCGAGCACCGAGTAATCGACGGCGTTCTGCACGGCGAGCACCAGTACCTGCATCACCATCCCCAAGCCGAGACCCAGCACCAGCAGGTACAGGTCAGCCGCCACCGAGCTCGTGCCGACGGCCAAGCGCGAGAGCAACAGTAGCCCGACAGTCATGATCGCCGTACCTGCGATCGGGAACAGCCGATAGTGGCCGGTGCGCGAGATCACACGCCCGGAGACGACAGAGGTGAGCACCAGTCCGCCCATCAGCGGGATCAGTCGCAGACCGGCTCCCGTGGGGCTCGAGTGAAACACGGTCTGGAAGAACAGCGGCAGAAACGTCACCGAGCCGAACAGCGCGAAGCCGACGATCAACGAGAGCAGGCCGGCAATGCGGAACACCTCGTCGCGCAATACCGCGATCGGCAGCACCGGCTCGGGCGCGCGGCGCTCCACCACCAGGAACACGCCAAGCAGCCCCACCCCCGCGATCGCGACGAGCACCGTCTGCCCCGACCCCCATGCCCAGGTCGTACCGCCGAGGCTTGCGACCAGCACGATCGCGCTCAAAGCGCCAGCGAGCAGCCCGGCGCCGAGGTAGTCGATCGCGGGGCGCGTACGCACGCTCGTGGCCGGCAGCGTCGTGGCGATTACCACCAGCGCGACCAAGCCGACCGGCAGGTTCACATAGAAGATCCAGCGCCACGACAGGTGCTCGACGATCACGCCTCCCAGCAGCGGCCCCGCGACGCTCGCGAAGCCGAAGACCGCTCCGAAGAGCCCCTGATAGCGCCCACGCTCGCGCGGCGAGACGACATCCCCGACCGTTGCCTGCACGAGCACGATCAAGCCACCGGCGCCAAGCCCCTGCAGCGCGCGGAAGGCAATCAGCTCGGTCATCGACTGGGCCAGCCCGCACAAGCCCGACCCCACCAGGAACAGCACCACCGCGCTCTGCAATACGCGCTTGCGCCCAAGCTGATCGCCGAGCTTGCCGTATAGCGGCGTGACCGCCGTCTGCGCAAGCAGATAGGCGCTCGTCACCCATGAAAGCCGCTCCAGGCCGCCGAGATCGCCGACGATCGTCGGCAGCGCCGTCGCGACGATCGTGGAGTCCAGCGCCGCCAGCAGCATCACCAGCATCAGCCCGCTGAAGATGACTCCGAGGCGGTGCTTCGCCGCCGGGCGAGGAACAGCTGAAGTGGATGCCACCGTGTTCACTTGCAGTGCTCGCTCCCGGTTGCCGGCAAACCCGCAAGGGCATCCTAGCGCCGGGAATCGACACATTTCGATCAATGGTCCCGCACCGCGACACTTTCGACGTATGCGCCGACACTTCGACTGTGCGCTAAGACGGGGTGTAGCCGGCACGCCGGCCGGGCAGAGGTACGAGGCGTTTGACGCCCATTCGAGAAAGGAGCAGAGAGCATGAGGACTCGCAAGCTTGGAAGCCAAGGTCTGCAGGTGTCGGAGGAGGGGCTCGGCTGCATGGGCATGTCCGAGTTCTATGGCCGCGCCGACGAGGACGAGGCGATCGCCACGATCCACCGCGCACTGGAGCTCGGGGTGACTTTCCTGGACACCGCCGACATGTACGGCCCGTTCACCAACGAGAAGCTCGTCGGTCGCGCGATCGCCGACCGCCGCGAGCAGGTCGTGCTGGCCACGAAGTTCGGCAACGAGCGCAACGAGGACGGCAGCTGGGTCGGAATCAACGGTAAGCCGGAGTACGTGCGCAGTGCCTGCGAAGCGTCGCTACGGCGCCTCGGCGTCGATCACATCGATCTCTACTACCAGCACCGCGTCGACAAGAGCGTGCCGATCGAGGACACCGTCGGGGCGATGGCCGAGCTGGTCAGCGAGGGCAAGGTCCGCTATCTCGGCCTCTCCGAGGCCTCGCCGCAGACGATCCGCCGCGCCCACGCGGTGCACCCGATCTCGGCGCTACAGACCGAGTACTCATTGTGGTCGCGCGACCCCGAGCAGGCGATCCTGCCGACGGTGCGCGAGCTTGGCATCGGCTTCGTGGCTTACTCACCGCTGGGGCGCGGATTCCTCTCCGGCAAGTACAAGAAACCGGAGGACCTCCCCGAGGACGACTTCCGCCGCCACCATCCTCGTTTTCAGGGCGAAAACTTCCAGAAGAACCTCGAGCTCGTGCGGCGCATCGAGCAGATAGCAGCGGAGAAGCAGGTCACGGCCGGAGCACTGGCGCTCGCGTGGGTGCTCAGCCGCGGCGAGGACATCGTGCCGATCCCAGGCACCAAGCGCCGCTCCTACTTGGAGGAGAACGTCGGGGCCGCCGAGATCGACCTGTCAGAGGGAGATCTCGCGCGGATAGACGACGCCGCGCCGGTGGGGGTCACAGCCGGGGACCGCTACGCGAGCATGGCGACGATCGATGTGTAAGTCGTGGTGCTGCCCGGTTCGGACTTCACGGCGCTTGCCACAGCCTTAATGAATTCCGCGGCGAGTTCGAGCAGATCGCACGCAGCCGCGCCGAATCCGACGCGGCGCGTGCCGCGTCGGATTCGCCGGCCGATTGACTCAGCGGCCTCTTCGATGCCGTCGGTCTTTCCTGTGAGCGCCCCTGGAGCCTTTCGACCCCGGGCCCGAGCCCTGACCCCCGCCTGGGCCGTTGCCGCCCTGGCCCCCTCCGGGGCCTTTCGGGCCACCCTGCCCTGAGCCTGGGGGATTCCAGGGCAACAGGTAGGCACGGTAGGTGTTGACCCCCGTCGGGAACTCAGCGTTGAAGATGAGTTTGCCGGAAGGATCGAACTCCGAGATGTACGGGAGGATTCCCCAACCAACGAAGAGATTCCCGTCGCTGGTTGTCTGCGCGTTGCCCTGCGAGGCCGCGGAGAGACCCTCGGGCTGGTTGTCAGAGGCCACGAGCGTTGCGACTTTGCTCCAAGGGTTCAGCTTCACGGTAATCGCACGGCTGTAGGGGAGCAGCGCGGTACCTGAGGACTCGTTGTCGAAGAACGTGTACTCGTCGTCGCCGATCGGCTCTGGATCGTGCTGCCAAGCGAATATCTCGTTCGCGCTGTCCAGCGTCTGTCCTGGGGCTGCCTGCAAGGTGAAGTCGCTGTCCTTGCCTCCCAGCTGCCAGATGACGTTTCCGCTGATCAGGCTCACCTTGTAGGTGGTCCAAGTGTCGCGGGCGTCGATCAGGAGGTTGCCGTCCGTGTCGAGCTTCACCGCGTTGATGTGGAACCAGTCCCACGGCGTGCTCGCCGAGGCCGGCAACGGCTGCTCGCTCTGGCTATAGGGGACGTGGTCGGCGCTGTTCCATTGGAAGAGCACCTTGCCGGTCGCGATGTCGACCTCCTGGACGACGCCGTTGACCACGGTCTGATCGGCTGGACCGCCGATCGACGTCAAGTCTGCCGTGGCCGTGGTGTAGGAGAGGATCAGCGCCGTGTTCCACGGGGTGATGAGGAACTCGTGTCCGTCCGCGCTGAGCCCGTTGCCGGCGTTGACCGCGGCGATCTGCTGGTAGTGGTCGTTATAGATGTAGTCGGTTCCACTGGCGAGACCGCCGAGGCCGGCCCCCTGCCAGAAGGTGAGCACCGGCTGGCCGAGATAGGTCTGCGTGCGGAAGTCGCTGGCCTCCTCGCCTGCGGGAACAGGCTGGAACCAGACGACGTTGCCATGGCTGTCGAGGATCTCCGGGCCGTTGGCGTAGGTGCTCGAGTCACCGAACGGCGAGACGAAGATGTCGCCCTGACCGATGTTCGGCTGGGAGTTGAGGATCGTAACTGGCGGCGGCGCTGTG
>JBAQGH010000133.1:0-3132 GCA_049287685.1 Solirubrobacteraceae bacterium
CCGGGCCCGGGCCCGGGCGCGCGGTCAGCGGCGTCCTTGCGGGACGGCTGGTGCGTGGCGCGTCCGGAGAACGAACTCCCATCTCGGACTTCACAACAGTTGAGTTTCCCGTATGTAGCGGTCAGAAACCGTTTGGGAGAACACATGCGCGCCAGGGCGCATGTGTGTTCGGGGCATTGTGGGGCGCCCAGAAACGGCTGAAAGGGACATATGCGCGCGAAGCCGCGCATATGTCTGGGGGGCTGTCGGGCGGGCAGAAGCCGTTTGACAGGCCCAGCTCACCCAACCAGCTGCTCTATGCCGGACGTGTCGATCGTGCGTCGCAGCCCGTCGCGCAGCGATATCTCAGGCGCCCAGCCGAGCAGCTCGCGCGCGAGCGTGATGTCCGGCTTGCGCTGCTTGGGATCGTCGACCGGCAACGCCTCGAACAGGATCTCCGAGCCGGCGCCGGTGATCTCCTTGACCGCTTCGGCCAGTTCGAGCAGCGTGTACTCGTCCGGGTTGCCGATGTTCACGGGATTGTGGTAGCCGGACTCGGCCAGCGCGATCAGCCCACGGATCAGGTCGCTGACGAAGCAGAAGGAACGCGTCTGTGAGCCGTTGCCAAAAACGGTAAGCGGACGGTTCGCCAGCGCCTGGCGCAGGAAGGTGGGAATCGCACGGCCGTCGTGCGGGCGCATGCGCGCGCCGTAGGTGTTGAAGATGCGCACGATCGCGGTGTCCACCCCTTGCTGGCGGTGGTAGGCCATCGTCAGAGCCTCGGCATAGCGCTTGGCCTCGTCGTAGACGCCGCGCGGGCCAATCGGGTTGACGTGCCCCCAATAGGTCTCCGCTTGCGGATGTTCCTGGGGATCGCCGTACACCTCGCTGGTGGAGGCGATCAAGAAACGCGCGCGCTTGGCCTTGGCCAGGCCGAGTGTGTGGTGGGTGCCGTAGGAGCCGACCTTCAGCGTGTGCAGCGGCAGACGCAGATAGTCGATCGGGGAGGCGGGCGATGCCAGGTGGTAGACGAAGTCGACGGGCTCGTCGATCTCGTACGGCTCGATGATGTCCACATTGACATTGCGGAAGTTCTCAGGATCGCGAATGTGCTCGATGTTGGCGAGCGAGCCGGTCTCGAGGTTGTCGACGCAGATCACACGGTTTCCACGGGCCAGCAGCTCATCGCAAAGATGCGAACCGAGGAAACCGGCACCGCCTGTGACCATGCACGTGGGCATCGCCCGCCAGTATAAGGCTGTGGGCAGCCTCAGCTTGGCGCGAGGCGGGCGTCCGCGACCGGCCAGAGGAGCCCCGATTCGGGCCCTCCGGCGGATCTTGTCTCCCAAAAAAGACGCTTCCAGATGTCCCGTGCGCCAAGTTCCGTCCCAGCCCAATCCATATGATCCAATGCAAGCCATGAGCCAGCACAACTCGAGCGAGCAACACGAGCGCCTGACGGTCGCCCCGATCGTGGGCCCCGAGGACCCGCGCCGCTTCACCGACTCGGGAATCGAGATCGAGCCGCTCTATACCGAGGACGACCTGCCGGCGGAGCTGGACCTGGGGACGCCCGGAGACTTCCCATACACGCGCGGTGTGCACCGCGAGATGTACCGCAAACAGACCTGGACGATGCGCCAATACGCGGGATATGCCTCGGCCAAGGAGTCAAACGAGCGCTACCGCTACCTGCTCTCCAAGGGCTCGACCGGTCTGTCGATGGCGTTCGACCTGCCAACGCAGCTGGGCCTGGACTCGGACAACCCGCGCAGCTTGGGAGAGGTCGGCCGCACCGGCGTGGCGATCGACACGATCGACGACATGCGCACGGCATTCGAGGGAATCCCGCTGGACGAGGTCTCGACATCGATGACGATCAATGCGCCGGCGGCGTGTCTGTTGCTGTTGTACGACCTCGTCGGCGAGGAGCAGGGAGTGCCGAGCGAGAAGCTGCGCGGCACCACCCAGAACGACGTGCTCAAGGAGTACATCGCGCGCGGCAACTACATCTATCCGCCGCAGCCGACGATGCGCCTGACGACCGACCTGTTCCAGTACTGCCAGGAAAACGTCCCGAAGTGGAACACGGTCTCGATCTCCGGCTACCACTTCCGCGAGAAGGGCTGCTCGGCCGTGCAGGAGGTCGCCTTCACCTTGTCCTCGGGCATCGCCTATGTGACTGCCGCGATCGAGAAGGGCTTGGATGTAGACGATTTCGCGCCACGGCTCGCCTTCTTCTTCAACGGCCACAACAACGTATTCCAGGAGGTCGCCAAGTTCCGGGCGGCCAGGCGCATGTGGGCGCACATCATGCGCGATCGCTTCGGCACCAAGAACCCGAAGTCGACGATGCTGCGCTTCCACACGCAGACCGGCGGGGTGACGCTGACGGCGCAGCAGCCGGAGAACAACATCGTGCGCGTCGCGTTGCAGGGCTTCGCGGCAGTATGCGGAGGCACACAGTCGCTACACACCAACGGCTTCGACGAGGCCTTGGCCCTGCCGACGGAGCACGCGGCAAAGACCGCCTTGCGCACCCAACAGATCCTCGCGTACGAGTCCGGAGCGGCCGACACGGTGGACCCGTTCGCGGGCTCCTACTTCGTGGAGTCGCTCACCGACGAGATCGAAGCGCGCGCGAACGAGCTGATCGCGAAGGTGGATGCGCTCGGCGGGTCGGTCAATGCGATCCAGTTCATCACGGGTGAGATCGACGAGTCGGCGTGGGGCTACCAGGAGCGCTACCGCATCGGCCAGGACATCGTGGTGGGCGTGAACAAGTTCGAGGAGGACGACATCGAGGTGCCCGACCTGCTGCGTGTGGACCCCGAGTCAGAGCGCGAACAGGTCGGCCGCTTGAAGGCGTTCAAGGCCAACCGCGACCAGCAGCTCGTAGACAGGCGCCTGGAGGAGTTGCGCGAGACCGCGCGCGGCAGCGAGAACCTGCTGCCGTCGATCCGCCAAGCGCTGAAGGACCGTGCTTCGCTCGGCGAGGTGTGTGGGGCAATGCAGGACGTGTTCGGCAAGTACGCGCCCACCTTTTAGGACGACACCCCCGCATGCGGGGGTGTCCGTGACGGTGCATGCACCGTCACGCCCTTGGCGCATGCGCCAAGGGCGACCGGGTCGCATGCGACCCGGTCCCGCCCC
>JBAQGH010000134.1:0-13252 GCA_049287685.1 Solirubrobacteraceae bacterium
GCGCTCGCCCGCTCGCGGCGCTCGGCCACAGCGACGCCGGCGTAGAGCAGACCGTCGGCGACGTTCTCAAGCGCCGTGGAATGCTCGGCGAGGAAGAACTGCTGGAAGACGAAGCCGATGCGGGTGGCGCGCAGCGCCGCGAGCTCGCGGTCGGACAGTTGAGCGGCGTCGAGCCCGGTGATCGACACCGTGCCCGCGCTGGGGCGCTCGAGCGTGCCCATCACGTGCAGCAGCGTGGTCTTGCCCGAGCCCGACGGGCCGACGATTGCGACCAGCTCGCCCTCGCGCACCGCGAAGCTGACGTCTCGCAGCGCATACACGGGCGGCTCCGTTCCGTAGACCTTGCTGACGCCGCGCAGCTCCAGCACCGCCGGGGCCTCGCCGTCGTCCGGGTATGCGGCGACTGTCGGCTGCACGCTCATGACGTTCCCGGCACCACCACGCGCTGCCCGGCATACAGACCCTGGCCGCTGACCTGCACAAGGCCTTCGGCGTCGTCGAACAGGCCGACGGTGACGGCCACGAGACGGTGCACGCGGCCGTCGGCGAGCTCCACGGCATAGCCGCCGCCGGCGAGCGCGAGCAGCGCATCGACAGGCACCGCCAGCACGTTCGGAGCGCTTTCGGTCGTGATCTCCACGTTCACCGGCGCCTGATCCAAGTGCCCCGTCGCCGCCGGGTCGGTCGGGGTGGCGTGCACTTCGACAGTGGGCGCGCTTTCTTCTTCCCCTCCGCCTTTGCCGCTGGAGGAGGGCGAGGTGGCGACGCTCGAGACGTAGGTGATCCGGCCCGGTGTGGTCTGGTTGTCGGGCAGCGTGATCGCGACCGTGTCGCCGACCTTGACGCTGCTCTGCTCGGAGGCGTCGAGCGCGAGCGTCACCTGGCGAGCGGTCGAGGTGATCGCGAGCACAGGCCCCGGCATGACCGTCGCCCCGACCGTGGGGGTCACGCTGGTGACGCGCACCGGCCCGGACTCGAACACCACCGATCCCAGCAGCAGCTCGCCGGTCACCGTGGCACCGTGCGCGGACTGCAGCGCGCGAATCGCCGCTGCGGTGCCACTCGTGAATTCATCGCCCGTGAGACCCTGCCCGTAGCCGAGCGCGTCGAGGTTCGCGTTCAGCTCGGCCACGTCGCGCCCCGGTGACATGCCCGCGACGAACGCTCGCGTCGCCGGCGTCGCGCCGTACAGCAACAGCACCGGCTGCCCCCCGATCTCATACAGGCTTTGCCCGCGCGCAACGATCTGGCCGACCGACGGCAGCGCTGTGAAGGTCGAACTCTGTTCGTAAAGCGCCGCCGAGGAGCGCGCCTTGGAGAGATTGGAGCGCGCGCTGGCGAGCTGTTTTTCCGCGGAGGAGACCTGCGAGCGGTCCGCCGTGAGCTTGTTGGCGGCGCCGCTGGCATTCTGTTGGGCCGAGGACACGGCCTGCACGTCGCCCGAGCACGAGCTTCCACCCGTGCCCGGCGAGCTGCTTTCGCTTGCGGGCGACGCGTTGGCGGAGGCGGCTTCCGCAGCGCCCGACCCTGCGCAGTCGATCGCCTCCTTCGCCCTCGTCGCAGCCAGTGTCGCCTGGTGGCCAGCCAGTGCCTGCGTATCGGTGGCCAACGTCGAGGAGGCCGTGGCCAGCATTGCTTCGGCGCTCGCGAGTTGCCCGTTTGCCTGTTGGACCGCGGAAGGTGCCGTCCCGGAAGCCACACGGATACTGGAGGAGCCGGCATAGCCGAGCGTGCCGCTCACCTGTGTCTGCTGCGAGAGCGACTGTCTTCTCACCGTCGCAAGCGAGGTGGCGCTGGCGTTGTCGAGTACCCCCGCGCCCGCCTTGCCACCGCCGGCGAACGGGTCGGTGACGATCAGCGCGACGACCGCCACGACCAATGCCAATCCTGCGGCCGCCAGCATCCTGCGGCGGGCGCGGGCGGGCGGCACAGCGATCTGCGTGGGCGTCGTTTCACTGGACATGTGCTGCGCCGCTTCTACGACATCGACGGTTTCGGGAAGGTAACGCCGGCCTCACGTTCGAGCCCACGCCCGCAGCCCACTCATCACGGCGATCACGGCCCGACTGCCACGTTCCCGGGCCCAACCTTCGGCCCGGGCATGATCGACTGACACGCCTTCTGGGCGGTCTGGAACTGGGGTGAGGAAGGATCGATCCGGCTCGGGCCGCCCTGCTTGCCTCCGATTCGTATGCCGACGCCGCCGCCGCGGGGGAATTCCGGGTCAGGGAAGTTCGGGACTCCGTGGGTGCGCATGCACTGCGAGAACTTCAGCGCTTGTTCCTGCATCTTCGCCTGTTCGGCGGGGCTCGGGGGCTTGCCTCCCTTGGGCGACAGCTTTGCGCAGGCCTTGCTGGCGGCCTGGAACTGTGCGGACTGTGGGTTGACGCCGGTCACGTGGCCGTTGTGGTCGCTGCGTCGGACTAGCACTCGGCCTTCGCTCGGTTCGGGAAATTCCGGCACCCCGTGTTTGCGCATGCAATGCGAGAACACGATCATCTTCTGCTGGGCGCTTGCGCTGCTTTCGCCTTCCGGCGAGGACGAGCCGCCGTTGGCAGGGTCCGCGCCGCTGGAAGTGCTGGAGGCAAGATGCGCGACACCGGGGCTCGAGGAAGAGCCGCCGCAGCCCGCAACCGCCACGGCGGCGGCGAGCACGGCCAGGGTGAGAATTGTTCTCGTCATATCGATCTCTTTCACCTTCGGGTAGCGGGGTTCGCCTTGCGGAGGACGGCAATCTCGTGCCGTGCTACGCGCCACCGTCGCGACGTAACGACATCATGCAGAACACGACCTGAGAATCGGCTGAGAAGAAGCGAGGAAGTTGGTAAGTGGGCACATCAGTGGTTGTGCAACGGAAATGCGCACGCCGCCGCCGCGCGGGTGAACGCCGGCGACTGCTGGTCGATCTTGGCTCCGAACAGGAAGACCACGCCTTCGATATCGCTGATCACGCCGCCGCCACCGCCCAGGGTGGCGCGGGGATTAGATGGGGCCGTGGTCCGAGGGTCGGGAAATTCGGGCACACCGTGTTGGCGCATGCACTGCGCAACTGTCAGGTAATGCGCCAATGTCTTTGCGGAGGGCGGTGGGCCGGAGCCGGGTCCCGGGGGCAGGAACTTCTTGCACTTCGTTTGCGCCGCCTCGAACGCGGGCGATGAGGGATCGGCGCCGGCGCCCGTGGGAAAGAGAAAGCCGCCGCCGGCCTTGGGATCTGGGAAGTGGGGTACGCCGTTGGCGCGCATGCAGCCCGCAAACGCGAGCGCCGCCGCTTCCGGCGAGTCCACGCCGCCGCCGGTCGTGGCATTTGAGGTCGTGGCCTTCGAGCTGCCTGAGGACAGGCGCGCGACCCCCGGTTTAGCGGAGCCTCCGCCACAGCCGGCGATGAGCAGCGCGACGCTTACGAGCACGACAGCTCTGAGGTTGATTCTCCTCGACACCATTGCCGAGAATCATGGACGAGCGACCTGAGAGTCGGCTGAGAGAAAGCGATGAATCGCCTGAGAGAAAGCGAGGGATTCCCTGAGAGAAAGTAAAGGGAATCTCTGAAAGTAAAAGTGAGGGATTACTTAGGCAACGCCTGACGCGCTTGGAGTGTCCAGCTTCGATGCGGCGATCTCGGCATCGGTCATCTGAAGCGGTGGAAGCTCGAGCGTTAGGCGGGCGCCACCGCCGGGATCGTTGGCGGCGTGCACCGACCCACCGTGGGCCTCGGCCATCTGGCGCACGATCGCCAGCCCGAGCCCCGATCCGGGCCGTCCCCTGGCACTGGGTGCCCGATAGAAGCGGTCGAACACACGGGGTAGATCCTCCTCGGAGATTCCCGGGCCGTGATCGCGAACCTCGATCGCGCCGTCGTGCACGCGCACTTCGACGGGGCCACCCGCCGCTTCACCCTTTTGGTCAGGGCTGGGCGGGTTCCATTCGCAGGCGTTGTCGAGCAGGTTTGCGATCGCCCGATCCAGGCGCGCCGGCGCGGCTCGCACGAGGCAGGGCTCGGCATCCAGCACGATTGGGCACTGCGGCGCATGCAGCCGCGCACGCTGTAGCGCCGTGGCGGCCGCCAGGTCCAGGCGCACGTCCTCGACCTCGACGTCCTCGATCTCGGTCTTGGACAGGTCGACCAGATCGCCCACCAGCACCGTCAGCTCGCGCAGTTGCGCCTGGGCGGCGGCAAGGATGCGAGCACGCTCGTGTGCGGGTAGTTCCTCGCCCATCGCAAGCGCGTCGAGGTTGGCCTGCACGCTCGTCAACGGCGTGCGCAGCTCGTGCGAGGCGTCAGAGACCAGCTGTCGCTGGGCCAGACGCGAGCGCTCGAGCGTGGCGAGCATCGTGTTGAAGCTCTGCGCAAGCCGTCCCAGCTCGTCGTCCTCGCCGGCCTGTATGCGGTGGCCGAGATCCTGTGTGCGAGCCACGCGTTCGGCGGCCCCTGTCAGGCGGCGCACGGGGATCAGCGCCGTGCGCGAGACGAGCAGCCCGAGTGCCGCCGCGAGCGCAATCCCGCCCAGGCACACGAGCGCGAGCACCAGCTTCAGGTGCGTGAGCGTGCTGTCCACGTCGCTCAGCGGCAGCGCCACCTGCCAGACCCCTCCTTCCGGCGCAGGCTTGGTCAAGATCCGCATGGGTGTGCCGGCGATGGTCGTTTCGCTGAAGAAAGCGCCGCGCCGGCCGGCCGCCACGGCCCGCGTGGCGGCGGTGACAGGAAGCTGCAATCCCTTGGTTTCCGGGCGCAAGACCTGCCCATTGGCTTGGAAGAGCTGCACATACCCGACTGCGCTGCCGGGCGTCGGAGCGGGCAGCACGAGCCGGTTGACAGGAGCGACACAGTGCGGTGAGCGAGTGGGATGCTCAGGAGAGGTGCCCCCGGATGAGGGCGAACCGGACGATTGACCGGAGTAGTCGGTTTCGAGCGAGCGCAATACCGCTTTCGCGCAGGAGGACCCCCCTGCGACCGCGGCGCCACGAGGCAGAGGAAGTCGTGTCACCGACCGGCCCACGCCGATTGGCGTCGACGCTTCACGCGGCAGCTTGCCTTCCTTGATCAGCTTGGCGAGCTCCGTGGCGCCCACCTTCACGGTCCGGATCTGGACCGCCTGCGAGTGGCCGGGAGTGAGCTTTTGACGCAGGCTGGCGTCGATCCGCGCGTTCAACTCGTTGCCGGTCACAACGTAAACCACGACAGACGCGATCACGATCGACGCCGCCACCGCACCGGCCGCCAGCAGCACCACGCGCCGGCGGAAACTCATCGCGGCGAGCCCCTCAGCACGTAGCCGACTCCCCGCACCGTCTGCACCAGACGCGGCTTCCCGCCGGCCTCGGTCTTGCGGCGCAGATAGCCGACATACACCTCCAACGAGTTGGAGGCCGGGCCGAAGTCATAACCCCACACGCACTCGAAGATCCTCGTGCGCGGAAGCACCTGCCGAGGGTGGCGCATGAGCAGTTCCAGCAGCAGGAACTCCGTGCGGGTCAGCTCCAGTGGACGTCCCGCCCGGCGCGCCTCGTGCGCGCGTGGATCGAGCTCCAGATCCTCGAAGCGCAGGGTCTCCTCGTTGCCCTCCCAGCCGGTGCGGCGCAGCAGGGCACGCAGTCTGGCGACGAGCTCCTCACTTGCGAACGGCTTGACGAGATAGTCGTCGGCCCCGGCCTCCAGTCCGGCGACCCGCTCTGACACCTCGGCGCGGGCCGTCAGCATCAGCACCGGCGTGCGATCGCCGATCGCGCGCATCCGCCGGCAGACCTCCAGCCCGTCCAGGCCGGGCATGAGCACGTCGAGGATCACCGCGTCGGGCCGGTCAACCGCGAGCGCGCGGATCGCCTCGCCGCCGTCGGCCGCGCTCGCCACACCGAATCCGTTGAGGTCCAGCACGAGCTCGAGCGCCTCGCGTACAGAGGGGTCGTCGTCAACGACCAGCAACCGCATGCGCCGATGCTGACAGGCGAACCTGAAAGAAAGCTGAGGAGCCGGCTCTCCTCAGTGGCTCGGCGTGGCCTGCTGGGTGTGGCCGGATTCGCCGTGTACGCCGCCGGGGATCAACGATTCACAGTCGTGCACCGCCGCCTTGAACGCCGGCGAGCTCTCGTTGAGCTTTTGGTGTTCGATGTGCACACCGCCGCCAGAGAACGTCGGGTCGGGGAAGTTCGGCACGCCATGGGCGCGGATGCAGGCCGCCGCCCGCAAGTATTGCTCCTGTTGTGCCGGTGTCAACGGAGCTTGGTTGCCCGGCCCACCGCCGGGCAGGAGCTTGCGACAGGCTTCCTCGGCGGCCTTGAACTTGGGGTTCTGCCCGACGCCCGCAGGAACGGCCATCTTGATGCTGACCCCGCCGCCGTGTTCGCTGACCTGGGGCTCGGGGAAGTTGGGGATGCCGTGCGTGTGCATGCAGGAGGTATATGCGACCGCTTGACTGGCAGGCGACGCTTCGTGGCCTTCGCTCGCGCCTGCCGCGCCGGAGGTCGAGGAGCGGGACGCAGAGCTGTGGGTCCCCAGACTCGCTACGCCGCCGCTTGGTGACCCACCGCCGCAACCCGCGAGAAGCGCGCCGATAAGAAGGAGTGCCGCCGAGTAGCCCGCCCGTCGCGATCTGGTTGTGCCGGTGCTCTGAAAATCGGGTGGTGCCGGATCGTCGAATGGTGTGGCCTCCTCCGGCGATGTGACCTCGTGCATTGGTGGGTCCTGACCTTGCATGTCGTCTCCTTCACGGCTCGTACGGCGGTCTGGCTGCTTGTACGCCATGCACGGTTTCGGGAACGTATCGACGCTGGGCCGCGTGGCGATACCGCGCCGAAACCGCTGGGGGCTAGCCTCATGGCGTGCGAGTACTCGTGATCGAGGACGACGAGGAGATGGCCGAGGCGATCGCTTTTGGGCTGCGCCAGGGGGGCATGGCGGTGGACATCGCGCTGGACGGTCCGGCCGGGCTCGCCCGCGCGCGCGTGAACGACTACGACGTGATCGTGCTCGACCGCGACCTTCCGGGGATGCACGGGGACGAGCTCTGCGCGACGCTCGTGGAGGAGAGGTGTCGCGGCCGCATACTGATGCTGACCGCCGCGGGGATGGCGGAGGACGTGGTCGGCGGACTCACCATGGGCGCCGACGATTATCTGCCTAAGCCATTCGACTTCTCGGTGCTGGTCGCCCGCATCGGCGCCCTGGCCAGGCGGGCCCAGCCGGCGATCCCGCCGCTGTTGCGCCACGGCGACCTCGTGCTCGACTCGGCGCAACATCGGGTCACGCGCGACGGGCATGAGATCGAGCTGGCGCCGAAGGAGTTCGGAGTGCTGGAGCTGCTGCTCGCGTCGCAGGGGCGCTGCGTGTCCGCGGAGGAGCTGCTGGCCCGCGTATGGGACGAGGCCGCCGATCCGTTCACCAACGCCGTCAAGATCACCGTCAGCCGCCTGCGCGCCAAGCTCGGGGAGCCGCCGCTGATCGAGACGGTCGCCAAGGCCGGCTACCGGATCTGAGCGCCGTGGGTCTCGGTCATCGACTGACACAGCTCTCGCGGCGCCTGCCCCTGCCGCGGCGCACGATCCGTCTGCGCCTGGCGGTGCTCTACGGCGGTCTGTTCTTCCTCTCCGGTGCCGCCCTGTTGGGGATCATCTACGCTGGCGTCTCGAGCACTCACGGCGTCTATTCCAAGGCGTTCCCCGCACCGATCGTCCACACTGAAGTGCGCGGGGCGCCCGCCCCCACTTCGCCGCACGGGGGAGGGGGGCTTGGCGAAAAGTTGGAAGGAGGACCGCCGGCTTCACTCCAGGGTGGAGCCGCGGTGCGGGTGTTCGACCCGGGCCAGCACGGCGCTGACGTGCGCGTGCTCGCCTTCGTGTCACTGATCGCGCTGGTGGCGATGGCGGCGCTCTCGATGGGCCTCGGCTGGCTGGTCGCGGGACGTGTGCTGCGCCCGCTGCGGACGATCACCGGCGCGGCGCGCGATATCTCAGCCACAGACCTCCACCGGCGACTGGCGCTCACCGGGCCCGATGACGAGTTCAAGGAGCTCGGCGACACCTTCGATGGGCTGCTGGGACGGCTCGAGGCGTCCTTCGTGGCGCAGCGCCAGTTCGTCGCCAACGCCTCCCACGAGCTGCGCACCCCGCTTGCCAGGCTGAAGACGCTGGCGCAGGTGGCGCTGGCCGACCCCAACGCGAGCGTGGAGTCACTGCGCGACGCGCACGATCGCGTGCTCGCCTCCGAGCAGCAGTTGGAGCAGGTCATCGACGCGCTGCTCAGCCTGGCCCGCGGCGAGCACGGTCTGGAACGCCGCCAGTCCGTCGACTTGGCGGGGCTGGCCGGGAATGTGCTCGAGGAACGCGCCGGGGAGATCGAGCGTCGCGGACTGCAACTGCACGCTGCCCTAAACCCAGCCCGTATCCAAGGCGATCCACAACTCCTGGAGCGCTTGGTGGCCAACCTGATCGACAATGCGATCCGTCACAACGTCGCCAGCGGAGGCATCGACGTGACTGCCACGACCATCGCCGGGGCGGCGGTCCTGTCAGTGGCTAACGACGGCCTGGTGATCCCAGCCGAGGAGCTGGAGCGCCTGCAAGCTCCGTTCGAGCGCCTCGGCGCCGCCCGCACCGGCCCTGCCGACGGTCACGGTCTGGGGCTCTCGATCGTGCACGCGATCGCTGCTTCCCACGAGGCCCAGTTCACCATCGGCGCGCGGCCCGAGGGGGGGCTTGCTGTGGAGGTGCGTTTTACTCCGAACGTCTAGCGCCAAGGCCTGCGGAACGACTCGTTCGATCGGCGCCGAGACACTGAGTGCCCATGCCCGACTCGCTTTCGCTCGACCGCACCGTAGCCGTCGTCACGGGCGCCTCCAGTGGCATCGGTGAGGCGACCGCACTCGTGCTTGCCGGGCAAGGCGCGACTGTCGCTCTCGTCGCTCGCCGCGCACAGCGGCTGCAGCGCCTCGCCGAGCAGATTGCCTCAGTAGGGCCGACGCCGCTCGTGATAGCCGCCGACCTGACCGAGGTGGCCCAACCGCCGCGGCTGATGAGCGAGGTGGTCGCCAAGGCGGGCAGGATCGATGTGCTCGTGAATAACGCCGGCATGATGCTGCTTGGCCCGATCGTGGGCGCGCCGCTTGAGGAATGGGAGCGGATGATCGACATCAACGTTCGCGCCCTCCTGCACTGCGCGCACGCCGCGTTGCCGCACCTGCTCGAGGCCGCCGAGCGAGGGCCACGCAAAGTGGCGGATCTGGTAACGTCTCTTCGGTTGCGGGACGCAAAGTCAACAGCGGTTCCGGGGTCTACAACCTAACCAAGCACGGTGTCGGCGCGTTCAGCGAGTCCTTGCGTCAGGAGATCACTCGCCAATATGTGCGTGTCGGTCTGGTGGAGCCCGGCGCCGTTGCGACGGAGTTGGTGGGCCACAACCGGCCCGAGGTCGTGGAGGCCCTGACTTCCCGGCCTGGCCTGGGATCGCCGATGCAGGCCGGCGACGTCGCCGATGCGATCCTCTACATGGTGACCCGCCCACGTCACGTCGCGATCAATGAGATCCTGATTCGCCCGACCGATCAAGAGCGCTAGGACGATGCTACGCAGCGTCGCGCTTTGGCTCAGACCGGCGGGGTGGCCGCTCCTGCCCGAGGCGGCGCGCCGCCGGACGTTGCTGCTGGCGTGGGCCGCAATCCTCACGCAGGTCGTGTTCGTCGGCGGATGGGTGCTCGGCGGCGCTCTCGAACCGCGTTTCTCACACGTTCGCCAGTACATAAGCGAGCTCGGCCGCAACGGCGCGGCGAACCCCTGGATCTTCACGATCTTCGTCGGGGTCTGGGGATTGGGCTTCATCGCCCTTGCGGTCGCGATCGTGCCGTCGCTGCGCACACGGCCGTGGCCGCTGGCGATGTCCGTCTTCTTCGCGATCGCCGGCGTGTGCGCGATCTCCGTCGGCTGGCTGCACATGGACTGTTCACCGACGGTGAGTACCGTGTGCAAGTCGCGCGAAGCCACAGGTGCGTTGTCCTGGCATCACTACGCACACGAGTGGGTGAGCTTCGGCATCAAAGTCTCGCTGCTAACGACGGGCTTTGCTTTTGCCCGCTCGGCATGGCCGAGCCGGCTGGCGCGACTCGTGTTGGGTGGCGCTCTCTTGCTGCTGGTCGCGGGAATCGTCACATTCGTCCTGCACGACTCGTTCACCGGCTATCAGGGACTCGAAGAGCGCCTTTGGTCGCTCGTCGCTCAGCTCTGGGCCTTGGTATGCGCAATGGTCCTGATCCTCGAGGCTACGCTCGAGCCGAGTGTCCTGCAGGCGCACGAGGCCACCGCGCAGCGGCATGCGCTGGGCGAAAGCGCCGCCGTCGGTATCGGTCCGTCGTAGTCCTCTCGGCACGGTCTCCACACACCAGTCAAAAGGGAACACAAGCCCGACTGGCGCCGACCGATGTTTTAGGCGCTCCGATTCCCGCTCAGCGAGTGGCCTGCAGCGCGTGTATCTCCTGCAGCGTCTCGCGCAGCGCGGCGACTCGCTCCACACCGAGCGCCTCTGCCCACTCGCGCTCGATCTCGGCAAAGATCTCACGCCCGAGGACGAGAGCCTCACGGCCACGCTTGGTCGGCACGACGAGCTTCGCACGACCGTCATCAGGATCGGCGATTCGCATGACGTAGCCGAGCGCTTCGACGTTGGCCACATGCTCGCCGAAGGCCTGCTTTGTCATCCCAGACTTCTCGGCAAGCTCGGAAAGTCTCGAGCCGTCGACGTCCAGGTAGCGAAATACACAACCGTGAGACGGCCGCAGGCCCGGGTAGCCGGCTGTAGAGACGCGGCGATACATCTCCTCGAGCAGATCGTCCTTGACGGAGCCAAGCAGGGCGACGAGGTGCTGATCGGCGGCAACGGCAGACATTTTTCTCCAGACCCGGCAATTGTTTGGTAAGGTCGCCTGACTACAAGGATACCTGACGATTTTACCAGCGGCTCGGGAAGGGACTCAAGATGGAGCGCAAGTGGTGGACATTGATCGCAGTCTGTGTGGCGACTTTCATGCTGTTGCTCGACATCACGGTCGTGAACACCGCGCTGCCGAGCATCCGCAAGGACCTCCATTCCTCCTTCACCGACCTGCAATGGGTTGTCGACGCCTACGCGCTGACGCTCGCCGCGTTTGTGCTCACCTCCGGCTCACTCGCCGACCGGCTCGGGCGCAAGCGTGTTTTCGTGATCGGTGTCGCGATCTTCACCTTTGCCTCCCTGCTGTGCGGTTTGGCAGGCTCCCCGACGGTGCTGAACCTCGCGCGCGCCCTTCAGGGGGTGGGCGGTGCCGTCATGTTCGCGGTGTCCTTGGCGTTGCTGGCGCAGGAGTGGCGCGGCGCCGAGCGGGCGAAGGCGACCGCGATCTATGGCGCGACTATCGGCGTCGCCGTGGCGTTGGGGCCGCTCGTCGGGGGCGCCCTGACGCAGGCGATCGGCTGGCAGTCGATCTTCTTTCTGAACATCCCGATAGGCATCGCCGCGATCGTCGTGACGGTGCTTAAGATCGCCGAATCGCGCGATGAGACAGCGCGCGGCGTCGACTGGGGCGGCACGGTCACGTTCTCCTCGGCAAACGCGCTGCTGGTGCTCGCGCTGTTGCGCGGCAACGACGATGGCTGGAGCTCCGGCACGATCCTTGGCCTGCTGGCCGCGGCGATCGTGTTGTTCGCGGCTTTCGTCGTGATCGAGCTGCGCGTCGCCCAGCCGATGCTGCCGCTGGGGCTCTTCCGCAGCCACGCTTTCACCGGCGCGCAGATAACCGCGTTCGCGCTCAGCGGCTCGATGTTCGCGCTGTTTCTCTATATCACGCTGTACATGCAGGAGATCGAGCACCTCTCGCCGCTGGAAGCCGGCCTGCGCTACCTGCCGTTCACAGTGGGCTCGTTCTTCGTAGCCGGTGGAACCGCCTCGCTCGAGGGAAAGGTCTCCGCGCGTGTGCTGCTCTCCGCCGGCCTTGCGATCACCGCGCTCGGCCTCGTGCTGATGAGCGGCGCCAAACCCGATGACTCCTGGACAGTCCTACTCCCAGGTTTCATCGTCGGCGGCCTCGGCGTCGGCATCGTCAATCCGGTGCTCGCGAACGTCGCGCTCTCAACCGTGCCGGAGCGGATGAGCGGTGTCGCTTCAGGCATCAACGATACGTTCCGTCAAGTCGCGATCGCCTCCGGCACAGCTGGCCTTGGCGCACTGTTCCTCGCGCTCTCGCGGCAGCGCATCCAAGACCTGCTGCCGCACGTGGGCTCGAGTCGGGCGCGTGGTCTGGCCGAAGCGGTCTCCTCCGGCACGCTGCCGCCGGGCACCCCGGCGCCGATCGTGCACGCGGCGCGCGAGGGCTTTACCCACGGCTTCTCGACGATCCTGCTCGTCGGGAGCGCAATGGCGCTCATCGGCGCCGTGCTCGCCCTGCTGCTCGTGCGCGCCAGTGACCTGCGCCACGAGGAAGCCCCTGAGCTCACGGCGGAGCCGGCGATGGTCTGACGTGCGCAAATAAGCCGATCCCGCTTGTAGACTGCCAACGACCTTGGGTGGAATGTGAGACATGGCTGAGGGTCTTTCCTCAGTGGAGGTGGGCAAGGAGATCGGCGAGCACAAACACGCGCCCGAGACTCAGCCGAAGGATCGCCGGGACCGGTTGCTGTCAGTGACCGAGGCGCTATTGCTGTCTCTGGTAGCCGTGCTCGCGGCCTATTCCGGCTACGCCGCCGCCAAGTGGGGCACACACTCGTCGGTGTCGCTCGCCAAGGCGTCGGCGGCACGCACCAAGGCCAACCGCGCCGACCTCGAAGGACTTCAGATCCGCACGCTGGACTCGGTCTCGTTCAATGCGTGGTTCAGCGCGTTCACGGCCGGCAACGCGGTCGCAGAGCGCCTCGCGGAGAAGCGTCTACGTCCGGGCTACCGTCCCGCGTTCTACGCATGGCTTGCCACCGATCCCGCTCACAACCCCAACGCGCCGCCCGGGCCCTCCTACATGCCGCAGTACGTCATTCCTCAGGAACACGCCGCGAACGTCGACGACGCTCAGGCGGACGCGAGCTTTGCGGAGGGCTCCGAGGCGGGGGCGACTGGAGACAAGTACGTGCGCGACACCGTGTTTCTAGCCACAGTGTTGTTCCTGGTCGGCATCAGCGGTCATTTTCCATTGCGCCAGGCGCGCTACGCCCTGATTGGGGTGGGCACGCTGATCCTTGTGTTCGCGGTCGTTCAACTGCTCGGCCTGCCAGGTCCCCCTTGAGGGCAATAGGGGACATTTGAATCCTG
>JBAQGH010000135.1:0-20995 GCA_049287685.1 Solirubrobacteraceae bacterium
CACCCAAACGAACACCCGAGACGAACAGTCCTAGTGCTGTGCGAGAATGACGAACATGACGAAGACCGAGCTACACGAGCTGGTAGAGCACCTGCCTGAGAACACGCTCGACGGTGCCGCCGTCTTGCTGCGCAGTCTTTCCAGCGGCCGGATCGACCCAGACCAGGCATGGTTCTGGACCTCGGACTGGCTCTCCGGTGAGCTGGAAGCAGACCGCGAGGCGAGGACCGAGCCGGGCGTCGTCTACGAGGACGCTGACGCCTTCAAGGCCGCGCTACAGGCCGTCCGCAGCGAGTAGTGCCGACCTATCAGGCGCGGCCCCGGTTCCTGCGCGATTTCAAGGGTCTAAGCCGGGAGCAGGCGGCAGCGTGGGACAAAGCACTCGATCTGTTCATAGCGTGCCTTCGGAGCGGGAGATTCGAGCCGGCCTTGCGCGTCAAGAGAGTGCAGGGGTACCCGGGCGTCTGGGAGATGACCTGGGCTCCTAACGGACGCGCCACCTTTGAATATGGCGACGAGATGCAGCCCGGCGAACCACACATCATCTGGCGTCGCGTCGGGACGCACGGCATCTTCCGCCAGCCGTAATCGCACCAGCGCCAGAGCCACTACCTCCAGCTCGCGTTCGTTGATACCTCGTTTTTGGGCTGGATCTACCCCAACCGGTGGCTAACCGGGGTTGACCGGGGCTGCCCCCGGGCAGCCCGCAGTCGCACGTGACGACTGATCTTCATAGTCGCCGAGATGGTGGCTATTCCATCGCGTCTTGACGACCTGATACGACTTTGTGTGCCTCAGGAGTTCGGCAAAGCCATATTGGGCACAGCCGGCAGGTGGTTTCTGAGGTGGCCCGCGCCGGAAGACCCCAAGCGCGAATTAGGCCATCGGGTCACTTTTGGCATGGAGGTTTTCGGTTTTGGAGAGCTTGAAACGAGCTTAGGGGCAGGAGGGGAGTTAGTGGCTCCCCTCCTGCCTGCACGCGGCGGTGGCGAAATCGGTATACGCGCCCAGCTTGTACCTGGGTGGTCTTTTCGACCGTGCGGGTTCGAGCCCCGCCCGCCGCACTCATGAGCACATGGGGACACCACCTGCTCACCCTCGGTATACCCGAAACCGAGGCGGCAAGACGGCGATCCGTCGCCAAAGACCTCGCGGCATTCTCGACTTGCCCGAGGTCACGCGCCTCATAGACGAGCTTCAAGCGACCCGCTGGACCGGCCGTCCCGGCTACCCGCTACGGGCGATGATCGGGATGGCGTTGGCGAAGTCGCTCTGTGCGATCCCGACACGGACGCACACGGTGGCGCTCGTGCGTGAGCATCCTGCGCTAGCGGAACGGCGCAATCTCACTCCCGTGTTCTGAGATCGATCCTCGGCACACGTCACAGACTGGGCGTGGTGCTCATAACCCTCGACTGCACCTCGCAGGCAACGCCGAATTCCACCTGATAGGTTATTCCCAATGGAACCACCATCGCTAGAACTTGACCAGGCCAAGCTCAATCAGTGGTTCACAGAGAAGTGGAGGCATGGAGCGTGCCCCATATGCGAAACGGATCTTTGGACTCCCCTTCCGAGGCTCGGCATGGTGCCGAATCTGCCGACTGGTCCCGGACCCACCAACGTGGTACCAGTGCTTCTCGTCCATTGCGCCAACTGCGGCTACATGTTGCATATCAACGCTCTGGTAGCCGGAATCGTCAAAGAGGCTGACTGGGTAGCTGAGCTATCCAGATTCAGCGCCATCGAGGATGCGGAGCAAGTCGCCGAGACGAGTGGGTAGTCACGGCCAGCTTGCCGCAGCACGAGCAGGGGCATGAGACGGGGCTAGCGCCGAACGTTACGCCTCCTGCATCCGAGGAGCTACTGAGTGTCAAACGCAAGCACGCGGCCATTGCGATGACCGACGCGCACTATGGGCATATACAGCAACTCATTCGGCGGGAACTCAAAGGGAGGTTCGAGAGTTCTGGATGGTTTGCGCTCATGCTCGCCGCGTTTGGCGTGGCCACGACGATCCTCATCACGGTCTTGGGTACTGATATTCCTGACGCTGCGAACAAGGGCAAGCTGGAGACTGCCGGGTGGTTCTGCATGATCTTCGCTGCATTTTGCCTCGCCATCCACGTCGTCAAGCGGAAAGACGGCGAGCAGAGAGCAACCGATCTCATCGAAATGATGGACCGCTACAACATTGAAGTAGCTCAGCACGATGGCAAGACTTCGGCCGGTACAGACACGATGCCTGCCGCTTCTATGGCTTCGCCCGTTGCCTTATGAGGCCGTCCGCGGCGACTTGAGCAGTTGTCGCCGCTTGAGAGCGATTCAGCACGTAGGTCAGTTGTGCAAGGACTGTCAGGTCGGCGTGCAGTCGAACCCCCTCGAATTTCCACTCGTCGTGCTCGCACGTTGGCGGCTTGTGCTCGCCACGCTTGACAGACGCTGTTTCGCGGAGCGGAATCACTGCGGCGATTTCTCAGGCTAGGAGCTTCTTGGCCTTGCTTGTTTGTTCGGCGGACCCCGGAGCAGACCACGCCGTTTGGGCCATCGCGGCTTCTCGGTGGCCCAAACCCACCCAAATCGGCCCATATCCGCGGGTATCAACCGCTGCTAGACGGCGGCACATCTGGCTTGTTAGAGCCATTTCTGCCCCTCTTTCGCTTCCTGCGCGATGTTCCTCCGGAGCGGAAGGTCGCGTGTTCGAATCACGCCGGGCGCGTGGTTGCATCCCGCTCAACCTTCTCAAGCTCCACAAGCACCAAATAGCCGCCGCAGCAGCCTAACAGGCGCCTGTCGGCTGCACACGCCCCGCCCAAACACCCACGAGGACACGGCAGCCAAGCCCAGCGATCACCCGCCACGAACGGCCCGACCCCACCCACCGCGAACCTTTACACGACACCCACCGTCTCTTGCGAGCGCGCGACCGCCACTCGGCCAGACGGCTCCATTTCGCGTCAAGGCGAGAGCGCAGAGATGCAACAGGCTGCGGCTTCTTCTTTCTATTGGTGAGCGTGGGTTTGAACAAACGGAGCGACACGTATGTCGGTGAGGTCAATCGCGCCAGTCAACCTCGAAGTGCCCGATTGGCTCATCGAAGCCCTTGACGGCGATGGTGCCCGCGTCGGAGAAGCGGATGCCCTTGCCCCGGCAGAGGTCGTGCACCCCGGATGAAACGACAATGCAATCTGGCTGAGAGCACGAGCACAGCCGCGCGGCCTGTTGCACAGCCGCCCCGAAAAGATCGTCTTGCTCAGTGATGGGCTCTCCCGCGGCTACCCCGATGCGCACGTGGAATCGCGACCCCTCGGCTTCGTTGTGCTCTTGGAGCGTCCGCTGGACTTGAATCGCCGCACGGACTGTCTGGGACGCCGAGGTGAACGCGGCCATGATCCCATCACCGGTGTGCTTGACTTCGCTGCCGCCGAACTGTGCCAGGGCCGTGCGCACGATCGTGTCGTGCTCGCGAAGCAGCAACATAGCCCCACGATCCCCCAAATGCTGAGTGAGGCGAGTGGAGTCGACCATGTCGGTGAAGAGAATCGTCCGAAAGGCGCTTTCTATGTATGGCTCGCCAGGGGGATGAGTATTGAGCCGTCCAAAGAACCCTCGGACGTTGGCCTCATCAACCTCGACCACATTCACCGGAAGCATCCCGTGCGCGGCCCCGTGGGCCGCCTCAACGGCCTCCTTGTCAGGACCTTCCACAAGGCAAAACGCGCTGCCGGCCTCTTCTTCGAACCAGTAAGTAACGAAGCGCACGCCGAACCTCTCTTGCACCTCGCGATCGCGCAGGTGAGCCTCCGCGATGTCGGCAGCCGTCGCATCCGGAAGGTCGTGGCGATCCACGTAGAGCGGCATCGGGATCCAACTGTACTCCGCCAGAGCGCACGGATAGCGCGGCATCCTCATCGAGCTGTCGAACGCGCAACGCTCCACCAGGACGCCTTCGACCGAGTAAGCGCAGCCGTGGGTCCTCGCACGGATCACACGCCGCGACCCAGGAGCTGGACCTGGGGTGTTTGATTGCGGTTTGTGCCGAGGCGCAGTACGACCGGCCGGTCAACAAAAGGGGCATCGTTTTGTCGTCCGCTGGGTCGGATTCCGAGCTGAAGGCGCGCTTTCGCCGCGGCGCCAAAGAGGGAGCGGGTGGCGCGGATGTCGCGCTCGAGCCGCTCGGCCCGTTCCCCGGGACAGTTCACCGACGGGCTCAGTCGCGTGCCTATCATCGAGCACGTGACGATCCGGCGGATGGACCACGTGGGCATAGTCGTCGATGACCTCGCGGACGCGGTGGCGTTCTTCGTCCAGCTCGGGCTCGAGCTGCAGGGCGAGGCGCCGGTCGAGGGCGATTGGGTGGACCGCGTCGTCGGGCTCGAGGGTGTCCGGGCGCAGATCGTCATGCTGCAGACTCCAGACGGGCACGGACGACTCGAGCTGACGAAGTTTCACACGCCGTCTACCGACGGCGGCTACCAGCGTGCGCCGGCGAACGCTTCGGGCATCCGCCACATCGCGTTCCTCGTCGAGGACATCGACGCCGTCCTCGCTTGCCTCCGAGCCCGCGGCACAGAGCTCGTCGGCGAGCTTGAGCGCTACCAGGACAGCTACAGACTCTGCTATGTCTGCGGCCCTGAGGGGATCATCGTCGAGCTGGCGGAACAGATTGGCTGACCGGCCCGCTCGCCGCCAGCCGCCTCGCCAGCGTTGGGAGGACCCCGGGACGAGTTATCGGTTCTGGATAAACCTGTGATACCCAGGTCGAGGGCCGGCTGACGTATATGCTCGCTAGATGGAGACCAGAGTTCTCGTCTTGGGAGCAGGCTTTGGCGGCCTCGAGCTGACGACGATGCTCTCGGAGGCGCTCGGTGACGAGATCGAAGTGACCTTGATCGACAAGAACGACTCGTTCGTCTTCGGTTACTCAAAGCTCGACGTGATGTTCGGCAGGACGACCCTGGACGCTGTAAGCCTCCCCTACCGTGAGATCGTCAAGCCGGGTGTGCGCTTCCTGCGCGAGACGGTCACCGCGATCGATCCTGATGCCCGCAGTGTGACCACCGATGCCGGTGTATACGAGGCCGATGTCCTTGTCGTGGCGCTCGGTGCGGACTACGACTTCGATGCCACGCCCGGGCTTGCCGAGAGCAACGAGTTCTACTCGGTGCCCGGCGCGCAGCGGCTGAGCGAGCTGCTCCCAGAGTTCAGGCGAGGCCGGGCGATCGTCGGTGTCTGCGGGGCGCCTTTCAAGTGTCCGCCAGCACCAAGTGAGACCGCGCTACTGCTGCACGACTATCTACTAACTCGGGGTGTGCGCCAGGACTGCGAGATCACTTTCGTCCTGCCACTCGGTACCCCTGTCCCGCCCTCGCCGGACACCTCGCGTGCGCTGGAGGCCGCCTTCGCCGAGCGCGACATAACTTTTGTTCCTGGCCGCCGCGTGAGCTCGGTTGACTCAGCCCGCGGCGTTGCCGTGCTCGACGACGGCAGCGAGCTGGCATATGACATCTTTCTTGGTGTCCCGAAGCATCGTGCTCCCAATGTGGTGATCGAGAGCGGCATGGCTGAGGACGGTTTCGTGCCTGTCAGCTCCAAGACGCTCGAGACACGGTTTCCCGGCGTTTACGCGGTCGGCGACGTCACCACCGCCGGCGTGCCGAAGGCCGGAGTGTTCGCTGAGGGCGCGGCACGAGTCGTCGCGAACTCGGTGATCGCGAGCATCCGTGGCGGCGAGCAGCCTCCACCCTACGACGGCATCGGCATCTGTTACATCGAGTTCGGAGCCGGCCGTATCGGCCGTGTGCAGGTTGACTTCCTCTCCGGTCCGAAGCCAACGGGCAGCTTTGGCGAGCCGTCCGCCGCACTTGCGGCAGACAAGCAGAACTTCGGCTCCAGCCGCCGCGCGCGCTGGTTCGGCCGCTGAGCCCAATCGAAGTTGCGCACGCGACACGGTTGGCGGCTACGATCAACTCATGTGCGTTGGATGCGCAATGGCAGCCGCCTCCGCGGCAAGCGGGCTGCGTACGTGGCTTCAGACCCACAATCTCGGCTGGCTCACGCCCAAACGTCTGCGTGCGATCACGATCGGCGCGATGTGCGCTGCTGGGCTCGTATCCACGATCGGCGTCAGTGGCTCGACGCCGCCGGCAGCACACGCCGCGGCACCCGTGCAGCACGTCACCGGCAGCACGGCTCGCTAAACACCCCATACAGTCATCAGACCAGCTTCTAGGGCGTCCTCGGTCAAGCATGCAAGGACGTACCCCCCCCCTCTCGGGGCACAAGCAGTTCGCGAAGTGTGCTCTGTAGAGGAGCGACCGATGACGCCGCAGTGCGCCGACCAACGACGTCCTACCCGCCGGCGACCGCCGGCAGAATCGTCAGCTCCGCCCCGTCATCGACAGGGGTGTCCAGGCCATCGAGGAAGCGAATGTCCTCGCCGCTCAGGTACACGTTCACAAAGCGCCTGAGCGAGCCGCTCTCATCCGCCAAGCGCTCGCCGAGCCCGTCGTAGCGCTCGTACAGGCTGTCCAAGACCTCGCGCACTGTGGCGCCTTCGAGCTGAGCTTCGCTCTCCCCGCCGGCGGCAGCACGAAGCTGGGTTGGGATCTTGACCGTGACGCCCATCGCGTTCAGCCTGTTGAGCCCGCGAATGCCGCGGGCGTGCTGGTCGCGTTGGCTGGGGCCTGCTCCACAAGCGACTCGAACTGCTCGACCGACGGGTCTATTTCATGCGACTCGAAGGTGCCGCGCACCGCGTCGAGCGTCTTCAGGCCCTCGCCGGTGATCACGAGCACCACGCGCTCCTCAGGGTCGATGTCACCGCGTGCGGCGAGCTTCGCCAACACGGCCGTCGTGACGCCACCGGCGGTCTCGGTGAAGATGCCGGTCGTCTGTGCCAGCAGCGCGATACCCTCGCGAATCTCCTGGTCTGAGACGGAGTCGACGCCGCCGCCGCTGCGCCGTGCCTCCTCGATCGCATACGGCCCGTCAGCGGGATTGCCGATCGCAAGCGACTTGGCGATCGTGTTCGGCTTCACCGGCTTGCACACGTCGTGCCCTGCGGCAAACGCAGAAGCGACCGGCGAGCAGCCATCGGCCTGGGCGCCATTCATACGCGGAGCCGGGCGGGAGGGGTCCTCTATAAGCCCGAGCTCGCGCCACTCGGCAAAGCCCTTGGCCACCTTCGTGAACAGCGAGCCGGAAGCGATCGGCACGACGCAACGGTCGGGCAACTCGAAGCCGAGCTGCTCTGCGATCTCATAGGCGAGCGTCTTGGATCCCTCGGCATAGTAGGGACGCAGGTTGACGTTCACGAACGCCCAGTCGCGCTCGCCCGACAGCTCGGTGCAGAGGCGGTTGACATCGTCGTAAGTGCCCTTCACGGCGATCAGTTTCGTCCCGTAGACCCCGGTCGCGAGGATCTTCTGCTCCTCCAGGTCGGCGGGGATGAACACGTAGGACTCAAGGCCCAACGCCGCCCCATGAGCTGCGACGGAGTTGGCCAGATTGCCAGTGGAGGCGCACGCGATCGTCTTGAAGCCCAGCTCGCGTGCACGGGCGGTGGCAACTGACACGACGCGGTCCTTGAAGGAGTGGGTTGGGTTGGCCGCGTCGTTCTTGACCCATACCTCGTGCAAGCCAAGTCGCTTGGCGAGACGGTCGGCCTTGATCAGCGGTGTGCACCCGGCCTGTAGGCCGGTGCGCGAAGCCAGGCGACCGGATGGGCCGGGGGGACCGTCCACGACCGGCAGGAAGTCCACATAGCGCCAGATGTTCTGCGGCCCGCCCTGAATGCGCCGGCGTAGCCCGTCCACGTCGTTGCCCAGGCGGCTGTGGTCGTATGCGACCTCAAGCGGCCCGAAGCAGCGATCGCATACGTACAACGCCTCGAGGGGATACTCGCTACGGCACTCTCTGCATCTAAGGTGTGTAACAGCCACGGAGGGCTCCTTCCATATCGTCTTCGCCGGTGAACCGTGTGGCAAAGACTGGAAGCCCGCCACACATCTCTCTGGAATTGGCACCTGCCGCTTTTACACGGTGGTTGTCGGGGGTTCACTGGGCCAGGTCCCTCCACCCCTCTGGATGTGTTCAGCTATGCGCCTGCAAGTATAGGAGGCTATGCAGCGGAACACAAGACCTGCATGCTTGACGTGCGCGCTTCGAGGCCCACATGCCTGAAAGCAGGCTTTGGAGCCTTGCTTTGAGACCTAACTGCTTTGGGCGAAGCCCGAGCTGATTAGCCCTCGGTAACGCATTCCCATTTGCGGTGTACGAGCTTGCAGTGAGCACAGGCGTAAGTCCCGACGATCGCGCTCCGGCAGACGCACCCGACGTCTTCGAGCCGACCACCCCGGAGACGAAGAAGCGGATGCTGATCATCGTCAATCCGTACGCTACGACGGTTTCCGATCGCCTGCGCCACCTCGTCGTCTACGCGCTGCAGGGGCGCTACGAGGTCGACGCGGTCGACACCGAGGCACGCGGTCACGCGATCGAGCTGTGCCGCGAGGCAGCCCACGAGGGCTATGACGTGGTGGTGGCCTTTGGCGGCGATGGCACCGTCAACGAAGCGGCCAACGGCTTGCAAGGCTCCCCCACCCCGCTCACCTGCCTGCCGGGAGGCTCGGCCAACGTCTACGGCAAGATCCTCGGCATCCCAGGCGAGCTGGTCGACGCGACCGAGCATCTGTTGACGATGGCCGACGACTGGCAGCCGCGCAAGGTCGATCTCGGCGTGGTCAACGACCGCTGCTTCACCTTCGCGTCCGGGCTCGGCCTAGATGCGAGCGTCGTCAAGCGGGTCGACTCCAACCCGCATCTGAAGGCCCGCTTTGGCGCCTACTACTTCACCTGGGCCGCGGTGAGCACGTTCACGCGCCGCTACATAGTCAAACCGCCGCACCTCACCGTCGATCTGGGTGGGGAGCGGCACACCGGGGTCACCGCGATCATTCAGAACGGCTCCCCGTTCACCTACTTCAAGGATCGCCCGATCGTGGTGTCCGAGGGCCCGGAGCTCGACTCGGGCACGCTGAAGAGTTCCGTCTTGCATCGCGCCAGGCCGTTTGACATGCCCTCGATCGCCTATCGCGCGTTCTCCAAGCGCGCTCGTATCGCGCGCCACCGTCAGGTGACTCCGCTCGAGGAGACGCTCGAGCTGACCGTCTCCTCGAGCAATGGGCAACCGCTGCCGCTGCAAGTGGACGGCGACTACCTCGGCGAGGTGATGCAGGCGCGCTACTCGGTGCTTCCGCGCGCACTCAGCGTCATCTCCTGAGCGCGTTCATTCGCGATGCTCCATTCGCATCTCCACCAGCCAAACACCGTCTCGCGCGCAAGTGCCGGTAGCTTCGGCGGTAATCGTCGCGGCAGAGCAGCTAGCCGGCGCCGCCGGGCGTGACCCGATAGGCGTCGAACACGGCATCGGTGTTGCGCAGGCGCGAGATGGCGCCCTTCAGGCTCTGCGTGTCGGCCAGCTCCACGACAAAGCGGTTCTTGACCATCGGGGGGCTCGACAGGCAACGCGCTTCGAGGATGTTGGCGCCCGACTCCGAGAACGCTCTTGAAAGATCCTCGAGCAGCCGGTGACGATCCCAAGCGTCGATATGGATTTCCACGACGAACGATGTCTCCTGGTCGCCCTCCCAGCCAACGTCGGTGAAGCGTTCGGGATTGCGCTGCAAAAGCTTCGCGTTCGGGCAGTCCTTGCGGTGGATCGTGATGCCGCGACCGAGCGAGATGTAGCCCACGATCGGATCGCCCGGGACGGGGCGACAGCACTTGGCCAAGCGCAACATCACATCCTCCACCCCATCCACCCTGATCCCGTACTTGCCTGAGGATGTCGTCGGGCGCTGGCGCGGACGGCCGACCCGCAGCAGGTCGCTGGCGCTCGTATCGCCGTCGGCAGCCTCGCCCTGCTTGAGGCGCTGCAGCACTTTGTTGACTACCACCTTTGGTGAGATCTTGGCCGCACCGAGCGCGATGTAGAAATCGTCGGCCTTGCGGTAGCCCATCTCACGGATCACGTCGGCGAGCAGTGCGGAGCCGGTGATCTTCTGCGCCGGCAGGCCCTGCTTCTTGAGGTGCTCCTGCAAGAGCTCGCGCCCGGTGTGCTCGGTGCCCTCACGCGACTCCGCCTTGAACCACTGCTTGATCTTGTTGCGAGCCCTGGTCGTCTTGACCACTGCCAGCCAGTCGCGTGAGGGCCCGCGCTCGCGCTTGGCGGTCAGGATCTCCACGATGTCGCCCGAGCGCAGCTCGTAGTGCAGCGGCACGATCTTTCCGTTCACGCGCGCTCCCACGCAGCGGTGGCCGATCTCGGTGTGCACCTCGTAGGCGAAATCGAGCGGTGTAGCACCCGCCGCGAGCGACTTGACCTCGCCCTTCGGTGTGAACACGAACACCTCGTCCTCGAACAGGTCGATGCGCAGGCTCTCCATGAACTCCTGCGGGTCTGACATCTCGGTCTGCCAGTCGAGCATCGAGCGCAACCACTTCATCTTCGCGTCGCCGTCCGGACCAGCCGTGCTCTCCTTGGACTGGGGCAGCTGCTTGTACATCCAGTGAGCCGCGATGCCGAACTCGGCCATCTCGTGCATCTCCTGGGTGCGGATCTGGATCTCCAATGGTCGCCCCTCGGGACCGATCACGGTCGTGTGCAACGACTGGTACATGTTGAACTTCGGCATCGCCACGAAGTCCTTGAAGCGTCCGGGTAGCGGCTTCCACAGCGAGTGGATCACGCCGATCGCGCCATAGCAGTCCTTCACCGAGTCCACGATCACACGCATCGCGGTGAGGTCGTAGATCTCGTTGAACTCCTTGCCCTTCTTGGTCATCTTCGAGTAGATCGAGTAGAAGTGCTTGGCCCGTCCCGCGATCTGCGCTGAGATGCCAAGGCCCTCTAGCTCGGTCGCGAGATATGCGCCGGCCTCGGTCACGTAGCGCTCGCGGTCCTCTCGCTGCTGGGAGACGAGCTCCTTGATCTCGCGGTACTTGCGTGGGTGAAGCGTCGCGAAAGCAAGGTCCTCAAGCTCCCACTTGATCGCGTGGATGCCGAGGCGATGAGCTATCGGCGCGTAGATCTCGAGCGTCTCGCGCGACTTCTCGAGCTGCTTCTGCTTGGGCATCGCATCGATCGTGCGCATGTTGTGCAGCCGGTCGGCGAGCTTGATCAGGATGACGCGCACGTCGCTTGCCATCGCCACCATCATCTTGCGGTAGTTCTCGGCCTGGGCCTCATCGCGCGACTGGAAGGTGATCCCGGTCAGCTTCGTCACGCCGTCGACGATCTGGGCGATCTCCTCACCGAAGCGCTCGCGCACCTCCTCGATCGATGCTGAGGTGTCCTCGACCGTGTCGTGTAGCAGCGCCGCGCACAGCGTCTCGGTGTCGAGACGCATGCCGGCGCAGATGCGGGCCACCCCGACCGGGTGCACGATGAAGTCCTCGCCGGACTTACGCCGCTGGGCAGCGTGGTGCTCGCAGGCGAACACGAACGCGTCTTCCACGCGCTCGCGGTCGATCTCTACAGCGGCGTCCGCTGCGTGCTCTGAGACGATCGCAAAGAGATCGTCGAGCAGCTGGCGCTCGAGCTCGCTCAGCTCTGCGCGGCGGCCGCGGCGAGCGGCGTTGGCAGCGGGAACAGCGTCGATTGAGCTTGGCCTGGTTGCTGACATGGCTTAAGGGTAGCCCCCTTGGAGACAGGTTGGACATGGCGCAACACAAGTCGCGGTTCACTCACCCCTTTCCATTCGTTGACCTCCAGAGAGAACGTCGCGTCGAGGAGCTCTCCTTCGGCCACGCCGAGCTTGCCATCGTTGCCGAAAGCGACCGCGCGGGCGTGCGCTCCGCCCGACTCCAGCGTAAAGCGGGCGTGCTTGCCTTCGCCCATCGGGCGCACGTCGCGCAGCGAGGCGCCCGCGAGCATCAGCGAGACGGCCGGGTTGCCCTTGCCAAACGGCGCCAGACGGCTGAGCTCCTCGGCCAGCTCCATGCCGAGCTGCTCGCCGCTGACGAGCGCATCGACGCGCTCGCGCTCGCGCAGGTCCTCTGCGCTGAGAGCCTGCTCGGCGTGCGCGTCCAGCGCGGTGGCGAAGGCCTCCATGCTCTCGCGGCGCAGCTCCACGCCGGCGGCCGCGCTGTGACCCCCGTAACGCACGAGATGCTCGGCGCATGCGGTAAGCCCAGCGAGCAGGTCATAGCCCTCGATGCCGCGGCCCGAGCCGCGCGCGCTCTCACCCTCGAGTGAGACCAGCACAATCGGCCTGCGATAGCGCTCCACCAGGCGCGACGCGACGATCCCGATTACGCCGCGATGCCAGCCCTCACCCGCGAGCACATAGGCGCGGCGATCCTCCGAGTCCTCCAACTGGGCGATCTGCGCTTCGGCTTGCAGGCGGATCGCAAGCTCGGTCTGCCTTCGCTCACTGTTGGCCCGGTCGAGCTCGTGGGCAATCTGAGCGGCACGCGCCCGATCTTCTGTGAGGAGGAGCTCGAGCGCCGCGTCGGCACGATAGAGGCGTCCAGAGGCGTTGATGCGAGGCGCCAGCCCGAAGGCCACGCCTCGCTCGTTCAGCTTGCCCGGCTCGATCCGCGCAACGGCCATCAACGCACGCAACCCAGGCTTACCGGTGGTCGCCAGCACGCGTAGCCCACGCCGCACGATGCTGCGGTTCTCGCCAATGAGCGGAACCACGTCGGCGATCGTCGCAAGCGCCACCAGGTCGAGGTCTTCGTCGGCCTCGTGGCGGTCGCGCCCTGCCGCCAGAAGTGTCGCTTGGGCGAGCTTGTGCGCGACCGCGGCAGCGCAGAGATCGCGGCAGGGATAGCCGCACAGCAGCGGGTGCACGATCGGTGCGTCCGGCAGCTTGCCGTCGGCGCGCGGCAGGTGATGGTCGCTGACGATCACCTCGATGTCGAGCGAGCGCGCAAGCGCCACCTCCTGCACAGCCGTGATGCCGCAGTCGACCGTTACAAGCAGGTCGGTGCCGCGCTGGGCCAGGCGCCGTACGGTGTCCTCGCTCAGCCCATAGCCCTCGGCCCGATCTGGCAGATACCAGTCGACATTCGCCCCCAGCTTTCGCAACGTCCGCAACAGCAGCGCCGTCGAGCACACGCCGTCGACGTCGTAGTCGCCGTGGATTGTGATCCGCCGTCCGGCGCGAGCTGCCGCGAGGATCAGCTCGGCGGCATCTCTCAGCCCAGCAAAACGCTCGAGCTCGTGGCGCTCATCGGCGGCGAGAAACGCTTGGGCGTGCTGGGGATCCTCGTAGCCGCGGCGTACCAGTACCTGCGCAAGCGCGTCGCTCACACCGAGCTCGTCGCGCAATCGCGCGATGCTCGCGGGATCGCAGTCGTATATGTCGAAGCGGATCATCGACCAGTCACAGTACGGCTCGCACTAGACGGAACCGACGAGACGGACGTTTGAGGACGTCACCTGGCCAGGAGCTGCCAGGGCACAGAGCTTGTAGGCAAGCCGACGCTTCGTCCTGAGGCGTGCAGTTCCGCTCAGGTGCGAAGCTCTTCGACAGGGACCGATTCGCGCCGAATCCCCTCGAAGTAGACGGCCGCGATGCCGAGCAGCGCGCCAGGAACGGCATACAAGATCACAGCGATGTCGGTCGCTTTGATGCCGGGCACCTTCAGCGAGCCGACCTTGACGCTGTAGATCAGCAGTCCGATGAGGATCGCGCCTGCCAGCGAGCCGACGAAGGCGCCGACGATCCCGCCCCAGAAGCGATCGGGCAGAAAGATCGTGAAATGCCAGATCGAGAGCCCCATCATTACCCAGCCGAGCATGCCCATTAGCGGCTCCTCCCGTGTCTTCGATTGCGCGGCCGGCGCGACTTCGGCTGCTTGGGCTGATCCTTCATGACTAGATCCTCGGGAGTGAGGTCGGCCGTCGGATCGCGCGGCACGGACCCCTCGGTGCCGCCGTTCAGCTGCTCGGCGCCGTTTACCTGTGAGGGCGGGGCCGCCTTGGCCGCCTTCGCTGCGCGTCCGCGCTTGGAGCCAACACTTGCCGGCCTGCGGCCGCTCTGCTGCTCGGCAAGCTCCGGGCCGATCTCGCGCACCAACTCGTCGAACTCCTCCTTGGAGAGCTGCTCACCCGGGTCCTCTCCAACCCTTGCGGGCGCAGTGCGACCGCGCTTGGTCTTGCCAACCGGCTCGACGTCGATCGGCGCCTCGCCGATTGCTGTCGCATAGGCCGGAACGTATCCAAGGTCGCGCTCGATACGCGCGCGACGGTTGCGATAGATGCCTTCGCGCTCCTTCCAGTGCGTCAGCACTGGCGAGGCGATGAAGATCGAGGAGTAGGCGCCCGAGGCGATCCCGACGAGCAGCGCGAACGCGAAATCCTTCAGTGTCGATCCGCCGAACAGCAGCAGCGAGAGCACCGGCAGTAGCGTGCAGAAGCTCGTGGCCAGCGAACGCGTCAGCACCTCGGACATCGAGCGGTTGACGATCTGCGAGAAGGCGGCACGCGGCATGCGCGGCACGTTCTCGCGCACGCGGTCGAACACGATGATCGTGTCGTACAGCGAATAGCCCAGGATCGTCAATAGCGCAGCCACCGTTGCAGTCGTCACTTCGCGTCCCGTTAGCGCATACACGCCTGAGGTGATCAACAGGTCGTGCATCAGCGCGATCAGCACCGGAATGGCGTACTTCCACTCAAAGCGCAGCGCGATATAGATCGAGATCACCAGCAGCGAGGCGATGATCGCGATGATCGCGCTTTTGGCCACGGTCTGGCCAAACGTCGGCCCCACCGAGGTATTCGAGAAGTTCTTAGTTCCGGGCGAGCTGGGACCCGATCCGAACTTCAAGTCGAGGTCTTCCTTGACCTTCGCGACTTGTAGAGGCTTCAGTTGCTTCAGCGTTATCTGGTAGCCGTTGCCGCCGATGCTTTTGTTGGAGTATTTCTGTACCTCTGCGGTGGGGTATCCGATCGCGGTCATCTCCGACTGCAGCTGATTCTCGCTGACGGGTTTGACGAACGCGGTCTGGATACGCGTACCCGATTTGAAGTCGATCCCGAAGTTCAGGCCCTTGCCGCCGATCGCGAGCGCCCCGATCATCAGGATGCAGCCCGACAGCGAGAAGAACCAGCGCGAGGCGCCCATGAAGTCAAACGTCCATTTGCGGGTTCGCTTGCTCGCACCGAGTAGCGCTGGGTGGGAGACCGCGCGCGAGCGACCCATCGCACCGAGCGCGGCCTGCGTGGCGAGCACTGCGGTGAACAGCGTCAGCAGCGTGCCGATACCCAGCGTGAAGGCGAAGCCTTGCACTTCGGAGGTGGCCAGGGCGAACAGGATGAATGCGGTCATGAACGTGACCACGTTGGCGTCGACGATCGCCGCAAAGCCGCGCTTGTAGCCGGTGGCGATGCCGGCGGCGATCGAGCGCCCGCCACGGATCTCCTCCTTGACGCGCTCGAAGATCACGATGTTCGCGTCCGCGGCGATGCCGATCGTCAGGATCAGGCCGGCAATGCCCGGCAGCGTCAGTGTGATCGGGATCAGCTTGATCAGCGCAAAGAAGTAGATGCTGTAGATGACCAGCCCGGCGACCGCGATCGCGCCGAGCACGCGGTAGAAGCTGAGCAGGAACAAGCAGACGACGAGGAAGCCGACCAGCATCGCGATCAAACCCTGGTTGAGCGCGGTCTTGCCGAGCGTCGCGGAGACCTGCGACTCGGAGATCAGTTCGAGCTTGATCGGCAGCGCGCCCGATTGGAGCTCGTCGGCGAGGTTCTGGGCCGAGTTGAGCGTGAAGCCGCCTGATATCTCCGATCCCGTCGTCGGATCGATGCCTTCGGGGTATTCGGTGAAATCGATCGACGGCGCAGTGATGATCTGGTTGTCGAGCACCACAGCGAAATGCTGCTTGGCCTCTTCCTTGGAGACCCCAGGCAGCTGCGCAGCCTGGCCACGTTCGGCGATTTCGCGCGTGACACGCTTGAACGTCGAAATCCCTTTTTTATCGAATTCGAACGTGACGTCGGGCGCGCCCGAGCCGCCGTTGGCAAAGCTCTGGATGGGATTCTTGATTTCCTGACCGTTGAGCACCGGATCGTCGTTGAGCACGTACCAGCTTTCAGGCGAGGCGTCGGTGACCTTGCCTTCCTTACCGGTGATCGGGCTGGCCTGGGCAAGCACAGTACCGGGGTTGACGCGCACCGCCTTGGGCTTTGCCCCCTTGGGCACCTTGTAGCCATCGGCGTATAGGTCTGCTTCGGTGTCCTCAGGCCCTTTCAAGACCTTTTTGTGGGCCGTATCGAGCAGATACCACTGACCGTAGAGGCAGCCTTGGACCTGCTTAGGCGTACAGCCTTCGCTGTAGGTGGTGTTGTTTTTGCGGAGGATCGCCGGTCGCTTGAGCGCACGCTGCACCGCTTCGTACTCCGGGATACCGGCTTCAGCCGATGCCGCAATGGGTCCACCGGTGACCTTCGGTTCGAGCCCCTGCGGAGGCTTGCCGTCCGGGCCGATCACGTTCGGCTCCCAGTCATAGAACTGCAGCTGAGCCGTCTCACCAACCTGCTGCTGAGCGCGCTGCTCGTTCGTGACGTCAGGCAGCGCCACGTCGATTTCGCTTCCGCCGGTGCGCTGAATTTCAGGCTGCGCGACACCGAGTTGATCGACGCGCTTGCGCATGATGTCGATCGAGCGGTTGAGCGATTCGGGGGTCACCTTCGCCTCCGCCGTGGGGCGCCCTTGGTAGATGAGCTGCACTCCGCCTTTCAGATCCAGGCCAAGGCGGGTGGGCTTGCTCACGATCACCGCGAGCGAGGCGATCACGAGACCGGCCACGATCAGCAGGACAAGGGCATTTCGGCGACGGTTGGCCATCAGAGCACAGGCTACTTGTCGGGGGTGAGCACCAACAGCAGCCCACCGTCGTCGTCATATGCCGGGAACATGTCGGCCTTGGCGCTGGCTTCGACGTCGCGCTCGCCGCTGACCTTGACTGGCACGTCGAGCGCGCGTACGCCCCACTCGAGCACGGTTTCCACTGGGTCATCGCCGCCCGCGAAGGTCAGGCCGAGCACTTGCTCGACGCGCTGGCCGATCACGCCTTCCTCCTCCAGGCCGGTGAAAGCAAAGGAATTCTTGCCGCAGCCGACGACGCGCCCCTCGCCGTCGCATACGAAGAAGGCGGCGTCGGGCGCCGGATAGTAGTCATCGAGCAGCTCGAACAGGAAGGCAAAGCCGCACTTGTCGCAACCCTTGCGCTGGCGCGTAAAGCCGATGTTGCGGTCGATCTCTCGGGTGCGGTGCCCGCAGTTGGGGCAGATGAAGGGATGAGCCATTGGACTTCACAGAGTAGGGGAGCGGGCTGCTCGGCGCGCGCTTGGCTTGCTCCTGCGCACGGTGCCCGGCGATGACATGGCAAATGCAGCGTCGATCGCCTGCGCCGGCCCTAGAACATTGCGCTCGTGCCTGCGCCCTCTCTGGGTAGCTCGACACCGATGTGCGCGAACGCGGCGGGCGTTGCGGTCCTGCCGCGGGCTGTGCGCTTGATCAGGCCCTGTTGCAGCAGATAGGGCTCATACACGTCCTCGATTGTGTCCTGCTCCTCGCCGACAGCGACGGCAAGTGTCGAGAGACCGACGGGCCCACCGTCGAACTTGAGGCAGATGGCACGCAGGATCTCCCGGTCGAGTCGGTCGAGACCCTGCTCGTCCACCTCCAACAACTCGAGTGCCCCGTGCGCGGCGTCAGCGCCGACGACGCCGTCGAGACGCACCTCGGCGTAGTCGCGTACGCGCTTGAGCAGGCGGTTGGCCACGCGCGGCGTGCCGCGACTGCGCGCGGCGATCGCAAGAGCGCCCTCTTCCTCGATGTCGATATGCAGGATCTCGGCTGAGCGTCTGACGATCCGCGCGAGATCGGCCGTGTCGTAGTGCTCCAAGCGTGCTTGGATGCCGAAGCGGTCGCGCAGCGGCGTCGTCAGCAGGCCGGCACGGGTCGTGGCTCCGATCAGTGTGAACTGCGGTAGCTCGAGCGTCACCACGCGCGCGCCGGCTCCCTGGCCGACGGTGATCGGCAGGCGCCGGTCCTCCATTGCCGGATAGAAGGTCTCCTCCAGCGTGCGCGGCAGCCGGTGGATCTCATCGACGAAGAAGACGCTGCACGGCTCGAGCGCAGTCAGAAACGCGGCTATGTCTCCCTTGCGCTCGAGCGCCGGTCCGGCGGTCTGGATGAACGGTACGTCGAGCTCAGCGGCGACGATTTGCGCGAGCGAGGTCTTGCCGAGACCGGGTGGTCCTGCCAGCAAGAGGTGGTCGAGCGCCTCTTTGCGGGCGCTGGCCGCCTCGATTGCGACGGCGAGCTGCTCGCGCAGAGTCGGCTGACCGATGAACTCCTCGAGTGCTCGCGGGCGCAGCGAGCGATCGAGCTCGTCCTCCGGCGTCAGATAAGGAGTTTGGATGCGCTCGGCTTGGGTCATCGCAGTCTCGGCTCTCGGTTGCTCATGCCGCGCGTGCCGTGCGCAAGGCGCCGGCGATTAGCTCCTCGGGGCTGTCGCCGTCAAGGTCGCGCAACAGAACGTCTGCCTCCAGCGCGTTGTAGCCGAGCGCGATCAACCCCTCGTGCGCAAGCGTCCGGGGACCGTCGTCGGCACGACCCACGCTTCCCACGCTCTCCAGCGCGCTCTCCACCCCCACCTTCTCGCGCAGCTCGACGATGATGCGCTCGGCCGTGCGCTTGCCGATCCCGGGCACCGCCTGAAAGCGCGCCGCGTCGGCGCCGGCGATCGCGGCCAGCAGCTCGCGTGGCGAGCCGCTGGAGAGCACCGCCACCGCCACCTTCGGCCCGACGGCCTGCACGGAGAGCAGCATCAGGAACAGGTCTCGCTCCTGCTCTGAGTGAAAGCCATGCAAGAGCAGCGCGTCGTCGCGCACCACCAGGTACGTGTGCAAGGTCGCCTCCCCTCCGACAGCCGGCACGTGGCGCAAGGTCTCACTGGATACGGCCATGCGATAGCCGACGCCACTGCACAGCAGCACCACGTGATCGGAGCGGCGAATCGCAACCTCGCCTCGCACCAAAGCGATCATGCCGGCACCCCCGCGGCGGCGACCGCTCGCGACACAGCATCCGCAAGCGGCGTGCCATTGACGTGACAGAGCGCGACCGCCAGCGCGTCTGAGGCATGATCGCTCATCGGTGTCTGCGGGAGCGAGAGCAGCGTATGCACCATACGTCCCACCTGATCCTTGTCAGCGCGTCCGTGCCCGCACACCGAGGACTTGACCTTCTGGGGCGTGTAGGAGAAGCACGGGATACCGCGTTCCCCAGCGGCCAACATTGTCACACCGCGCGCATGTCCGACCCCAAAGGCGGTGCGCACATTCTGGCCGAAGTAGAGCTCCTCCAGGGCCATCGCGTCACACGCATGCTCACTCAATATCTCGCGTATGCGCGCCGCGATCCTCGCGAGCCGCCGCTCGAGCGCAAGGCCGGCCTGAGTCTCGATGACGCCGCCGTCGAGCGCGATCAGGCGAGCCCCATCGCGCCCAACCACTCCGTAGCCGGTGTTGGCGAGACCTGGGTCGATGCCGAGCACGATCATCATCTGAGGGATTCTCCGTGTCAAGCCGGACGCCTGCCACGAACCCATGTTCGTGAGGGACCTCGGCGGTTGAGACCGAGGCGGCGCCTACCACATTCGCCAAGGGGCCTGTCCAGACTCCCACAGGTCGTTGAGCGCGACAGCGTCCTTGTAGGTGTCCATGCACTCCCAGAAATCCTCGTGGCGATGAGCGAGCAGCTGGCCGTCGGCTGACAGCCGCTCCAGGGGGGCTCGCTCGAGCACACTGTCGCGGTCCAGGTAGTCGAGCACGCCCGGCTCGAAGCAGAAGAAGCCGCCGTTGATCCAATGCTCGGAGCGCGGCTTCTCGTGGAAGCCGCGCACCCGCCCGTCGTGCGCGTCGAGCTCGGTGACGCCAAACTGTAGTCGCGGTCGCACGACGGTCATCGTCGCCAGGCGCTCATGAGCGGCGTGGAAGGAGAGCAGCTCGGCGAGGTCCACACGCGCAACGCCGTCGGCGTAGGTCGCACAGAAGCGCTCGCCCTGCAGTTGCGCGTCGAGCAGCTTGATCCGACCGCCCGTCGGCGTGTCCAATCCAGTGTCCAGACACTGCACCCCCACTCCCTGCGGCCAGCTTGTACCTGCGACGAAGCGCTCGATCAGCTCGCCCTTGTATCCCGTGGCCAGCAGGAAGCGACGGAAGCCCTGCACGGCATAGAGCTGGATCACGTGCCAGACGATCGGCAGGCCACCGATCTCCACAAGCGGCTTTGGCAGCTCCTGCGTGTGCTCTCGTAGTCGTGTGCCCCGTCCCCCGCAGAGGATTACGACGGGAGGCTTATCCGGCAACGCGCTCCAGTACGTCGGTAGGCACGTCGAAGTTGGCGTACACGGCATCGACGTCGTCGAGCTCTTCCAGCGCGTCGATCAGCCTCATCAGGCTCCTTGCCTGGTTCTCGTCGATCGGAACCTGGCTCGACGGGACGTAGGCAAGCTCGGCGCTTTCGATCTCGATGCCGGCCTCTTCCAGGGCCGCTCGAACGGCAGCGAAGTCCGCGAGCTGGGTGACAACCTCGACGATGTCCTCCTCGACGGAGATGTCCTCCGCGCCGGCCTCGACCGCGATCATCAGGTCGTCTTCGGAGTAGCGCGCCCCGTCGACGGCGATCGTGCCCTTCTTCTCGAACAGGTACGCCACCGAGCCGGGCTCGCCGAGCGAGCCGCCGTACTTGGAGAAGCCGTGGCGCACGTCGGCGCCGGTGCGGTTGCGATTGTCGGTCAGAGCCTCGACCAGCACCGCGACGCCACCGGGACCGTAGCCCTCGTAGAGGACTGCCTCGATCGCGTCGGCCTCGCCGCCCTCGCCCGTGCCTTTGGCGATCGCGCGCTCGATGTTGTCCTTCGGCATCGACGCCGCTTTGGCCTTGCGGATTGCGTTCTCGAG
>JBAQGH010000136.1:0-2190 GCA_049287685.1 Solirubrobacteraceae bacterium
CCGCTCGATCAACCGCTCGAGCGCGCGCCGAGCCTCGTTGGCGGCTTTGCCGACCAGCCCGCGCTGCTCGGGCTCCAGCGCAGCGACACCGCGCAGCATCTGTGGCAGCTCAGCCTTGCGTCCGAGATAGCGCACGCGCAACTGCTCGACGGCCTCGCTGCTAGAGGCCGCCTCGATCTCCTGTCGCGCCTGCGCGCACAGCTCTTCGATCCGCTCGATCATGAGGCTGGGACCCTATCGTCGTTGTCCCGCCCGCCCCGTGTCATCTCGTACAGAGCCACCGTCGCGGCCATCGCGGCGTTCAGCGACTCCGATGAGATCGGGATGTGGGCGACGTGCTCGCAGGCTTCGACGACATCGTCGGGGAGTCCCTCACGCTCGGCGCCGACCAGCAGTGTGAGCGGGGCCGGTTGTTCCTCGCCAGAGGGCATGCCCCCTGCGCGCGCGGGGGGCATTGCGTTTGCGAGAGCGTCTCGCACGCTCTGACCGCGCTTCATCCCGGCGCCACCTTGCGCGCCCTGGACACCACCGCCACCGGCGCCGCCCCGCACGGCCCAGATCGGCTCGCCCGCACCCGCCACAAGCGCGACCCGTGTGCCTGGCAGCTCGCCCATATCGCTGACACGCGCAAGCCCAACCGCGAAGATAGCCCCCATGCTGGCCCGCACTGCCTTGGGAGAATGCGGATCGGCGCAGCCTGGCCCAAGCGCGACACACGACGCGCCGAAGGCGAGCGCGCTGCGCAGCACAGCACCGACGTTGCCGGGATCGCCGACACCGTGCAGGTAAACGCACAGTGGACCTACGGGCTTTGCAAAGCACTGCTCATAGACACCGATCGCACGCGTGCCGGAACCGAGCGTCGAGAGGCCGGCCATCACGCTCTCCTCGACGTCCTCGAAGTCGCTGCCGCCGATCGCGCTACCGGCAAGTCGATAGCCGGCGAACGCGGGCCTCCCCGCCGCGATCGCGGCGTCGACCAGGTCCTCGCCCTCGGCGAGGAAGCGCCCGCTGCGCTCGCGCTCGCGGCGGCGCTGGAGCTTGCGCAGCTCCTTCAGACGGGGATTGTGGGGGGAGGTGATGGTCGTCATCTGCTGATGGCTTCCGCCTATCCGACGGCGGTTCTCGTATGCGCTTGATTCTCGTATTTGTGTTTGCGGTCAGATTGTGGTCATTGCTTGGGACGGTTCTCGGTCCAGGTGCCCCTCAGGCATAAAAAAAGCGCCGGTCCCGAAGGAACAGCGCCCGAGAGGTACATAGTGTCGGTGGCCGGGATCAGGCAGCCGACGCCTCGCGGGCGGTCTCGGCAAAACGTCGGAATGTATCGGCGTCGCGCACGGCGATGTCGGCCAGCACCTTGCGGTCCAGCTCGACCCCGGCGAGCGAAAGACCGTGCATGAACTGCGAGTAGCTCATCCCGTTCTGGCGCGCGGCGGCATTGATACGCGTGATCCACAGCCTGCGGAAGTCGCGCTTGCGGTTGCGCCTGTCGCGGTAGGCATAGGCGTCCGCCTTCATCAGCGCCTCCTTGGCGCGTCTGTAGTTGGAGTGCGCCTCGCCGCGGAAGCCCTTCGTCAGCTCGAGTGTGGCCTTGCGCTTCTTGCGTGCGGCCACAGACCGCTTGACGCGCGTCATTTGCCCACTCCGAGCAGCCGCTTCACACGTGGCGTGTCGTGATCGGAGAGGATCACGGGTTTGGCGAGCGTGCGCTTGCGCTTGGGCGACTTCTTCTCGAGGATGTGGCTCGAGTAGGAGTGCCTGGCCCGCACCTTGCCGGAACCGGTCACCTTGAAGCGCTTCTTCGCGCCGCTGTGTGTCTTCATCTTGGGCATAGCGAGCCGCTGATTATGACACGGCGCCGTCTGAAGCGCCGTTCTGGCTCTCAGCGGCCGGTGCGACGCTCTCGGGAGCAGCGTTCTGAATCTCAGCCGCAGCCGCATCTGAGGAGACCTCGGCGAGCGTCTCGCCACCCTCTTGTGAGACCGGCGTCTCGGACAAGCTCACGGCGCCGTTGCTGGGAGTCTCGCTCGCCTCCGGCGCATGAGCGGCGTCCTCGTCGGCAGCGTGCTCATGGGCGGGGTCCTCGTCGGCAGCGTGCTCATGGGCGGGGTCCTCGCTATCCACTTTGCCAGCGAGCACAGCCTTGGAGGGCCCAAGCATCATCGTCATGTTGCGCCCGTCCTGGGTGGG
>JBAQGH010000137.1:0-37034 GCA_049287685.1 Solirubrobacteraceae bacterium
GCTCGTTGTCCTCGGCACGCTTGAAGTAGGGCAGCAGATCGTCATAGCCCCACCCCTCACAGCCCCCATCGCGCCACTCGTCGAAGTCTGCCCGGTGTCCACGGATGTAGACCATCCAGTTGATCGAAGACGATCCCCCGAGCGTCTTGCCGCGCGGCAGGTGAATACGCCGGCGATCGGCGAACGGCTCCGGCCCGGTCGAGTAGTCCCAATCGAGCTGCGAGTGAAACAGCTGCGAGAAGGCCACGGGGACATGAATGTTCTCGATCGTGTCCGGCGGACCGGCCTCGATCAACAACACCCGGACATCCGGGTCCTCGGTCAGCCGGGAGGCCAGTACACAGCCAGCCGAACCCGCTCCAACAATCACGTAGTCATACATAAGACCCTCCTCCTGCTCATCCAGTTGGTGTGAATCCGGCCATCGGCGTTGTACATCTCGGTGGTCTCCCTCGGGCGGTGGCGATAGCCGCAGGGCGCGTGCTCAACCGCCTCGGCGTATTCGGCCCACGTCAGGCTGACCGAGTCCCCGCGTGTTCTGAGCGCGACCCGCTCAGGCACCTGTGTGGCGCTTGCCTGGAAAGCACCCGGAAGAGTTCGATGCTCTGGAATCGCTCGAATCAAGCACACGGGCGACCCAGCCTACACCCTCCCCACAACCAGTACATCGGCCACATGGCCAAGCCCGCGTACCGACAGCGGCTAACGAACGATTGCCGACCCGCGTCAGGATTGACCGATGTAGCCAGGACGGCTCACAAAGGGCCGAGTCGTCTTCGACCGTTCGGCATTTCGGGCGCCCCGCTCAGGCAGGCCGCCCGTCGGTCCTCTAGGCTGGGAGCGCCCGCGTCTCGGTGTCGGCACGCTGACGCCAGGGGTCCGATCCGGGGCGCATCCGCTCCTGGGCACGGCGCGGCAGAGCGGAGGCGCTCAGTCGGGGCCGCCGCCGGGGGCGGCCGGGCGCGTCAGGTTGCCGGTATCCTCTGACAACTCGCCTGACGCAACTTACACACGGCCATCCGGCCAGAGCAGCAAGAAGACCAAAATCCCTGGAAACAGGGCCTTTTGGGGGACTGGTGTAACGGTAACATGGGGGTCTCCAAAACCCTTGCTCGAGGTTCGATTCCTCGGTCCCCCGTCGCGGGTTCTGGGCGGAACGCCTGGAAAAACGCTGGTTTTGCGGGGTTTGGGGCGGGGGGTGAAAACGCACTGAGGCGCACTGAAACGCATTGGGTCGTGCAAAAAGTGCAACCAGACGGCGGAGGCGGGCTGGAGGGTGGTCGGCTCGGCGGGCCGCGCCCGGATAGCCGGGGGCGTCACTCATCCGTGGACGGCCAGCCGGGCCTGTCTTGCCAAACGTCCGCAGCGTGACTAGAATCTAGGTCATGTCTGAGACTCTGCCGCTGTCGTCCGTCAAGGCCCATCTCTCCGAGATCGTGGACCGCGTCGAGGGCCAGCATGACCGCGTCGTTGTGACTCGCAACGGCACGCCGGCTGCGGTGCTCGTGAGCCCCGAGGATCTTGAGAGTCTGGAAGAGACGCTTGCGATCATGTCCGACCCGGCGCTGCTGGCTCAGATTGGTGAGAGCCGTCAGGCGATCACCGACGGTGAGCCCGGCGCGACGCTCGCGGAGCTCCGTGCAGAGCACGAGCGCCGTCGCAACGCCGCGGCGTGAGTGACGCTCCATGGGACGTGTGCGTGATGGCGCCCGCGCGCCGTCAGCTCGATCGGTTGCCTATCTCGGTTGCGGCGGCCGTGCTCGAGACGCTCGAGGCGATCGCTTCCAATCCTCGCCGGCTTGGCAAGCCGCTTCGGTTTGAGCTGGAGGGGTGCTGGTCGGCGCGGCGGGGGCCTTATCGGGTGGTCTATCGCATCGACGATAAGGCTCGGCTCGTGTCGGTGCTTGCGGTTGCGCACCGGGCGGACGTGTACCGTCCGCGGTGAGTGCGTATCTACGAGGCGATTGAGATTGTGTCCGGGAGGTATGGCGCGACACGTCGCTCGATGTCGGCGTTGGTCCAGCCACGACGCTGCAGCTCCTCGACGAGGACTGGAACTTGTCCCGGACGCAGGTGGGGGACATTTTGTGCGATCCAGGTTTGGGTGAATCGCCCGGGCATGAGCAAGACTCGTGGAGGGTCCGCAAGCCATTGTTCGTGTGCGATCCGCTCTTGGCGCTCGCGCTCGGCAGCCTGTTCACGAGGGGAGAGAGACTGTGGTGTGGTCTCGGGCTGTATGAGCTCGTGGCCGCGATCGAATGTCGCTGGGACGAGCCCGTCGAACTGAAGACCTTCTTTGCCATTGCGCATGCAGGGACAGCCGAGGTGTTGTCGGCGTCGAGCGAGGGTCAGTAGTCGGATCTCGGGAACCGCGTAGTTGCTCGAGCAGAGGGGGTAGTTGCGGCTACGATCTCGCGGCGGCTGTGCAGTGGAAGACTCTTCGTCCACGGCCATCATGTACGGACCATATGCTCGTCACATGACGAAACGTCCGCTAACAAAAAGTGCGGCCAAAAAGTGCAATGGTCATGACCGCGTTGAACGAAGCTGAGGAAGGCTCCCATCGTGGCCTGCGGGTCACCAGCGACCTGACAATCCCACTGTCCGAGGTCGCGATCCGCGCAAGCCGCTCCTCAGGCCCCGGTGGGCAGCACGCCAACGTCACGGCCTCCCGTGTCGAAGCGAGCTTTGACGTGCATGCCTCGCTCACGCTAACTGAGGCGCAGCGGGATCGGGTATTGGCGCGTGTCGGTCCGCGTGTGGTGGCGATCGCACAGGACGAGCGCTCGCAAGCTCGTAACCGAGAGTTGGCACTAGCACGCTTGGCCGAGCGGCTTGCGACGGCTCTGGCCGTCCCAAAGCACCGTCGTGCCACCCGCCCCACCGCGGCCTCGCGCGAGCGCCGGCTTCAAGCCAAGCGCCAGCGCACTGAACGTAAGCGCGAGCGGAGGCCGCCCGAGGACTAAGCGGCGCCGCCCGAGAACTAGGTGATTGATTCTGCGGGTTTTATGCGCAGTAGTTGACGAGTGCGCGGCTTGGGTGGCCGTACTCCCAGCGCTCGCGCCACGACTGGGCGATCATCGGGTACTTCTCGCCCCATTGCTCGTCGAACGTGTCGAGAGCGGCTTGTGCCTCCTTGGCGTTGATGGCACGGTAGACACAGGCCTGAGCCCGGCAGCTATGCGCTTGCGGTCTTGGTAGGCAACGAACCGCATCGAGCTGCGGATCTGGTGAACGATGCATGTCTGTACCCACGCTTGGGGGAACACCGCGGCGATCGCCTCGGGGAACCCGGTGAGCCCGTCGACGCAACAGACAAGGATGTCTTTGCACACCACGGTGGTGCAGGTCGTTCAACACCGCGAGCCAGAACTTCGCGCCCTCAGTGTCCTGCCAGCAGATCCCGAGGACCTCGCTCGCCCTCGAGTGTCACACCGATCGCGAGGTAGCAAGCGCGGGTGCGGACTGAGCGGTCCTCGCAGACCTTGACCATCAAGCAGTCGAAGTACGCGATCGGGTACAGCGTACGCAGGAGGGTATGTGTGGATTGCCTGCTCGAAGGCTCTCGGTGCTAGCCGTTGATGGTGCTGGTGGTCCGCGCGGCGCTCGAGAGGATCGTCTGGGCGACCAGTCGCGGGTCATCGAGCATCGGGATGTGCCCGACGTCATCGAGCACGATGAAGTCCGCTCCAGGAATCAGCTCGCACGCACGTGAGCGGTAGGCCTCGAGCGGGAAGATGCGATCCTCGGCCGACCACGCCAGGGTGATCGGGCATGGCGCGGGGTCCAGAGGGGAAAGCCGTGCGTCGCTTGCGAGCAGATCGCCGCTTATCTGACAGCCGATCACATCGTCGGTGAGCGACAGGAACTCGGTTCGGCTGACTCGCTCCCCGTACAGGGCGCTGTTGCGCAAGGCAAAACGCCTGATGTGTTTGGAGTGAGCAACCAGCGGAACGATTCTGCGTGAACGCTGGACGTCGCGTACCGCCCTCTTGAGAGTCGCCCGGACGCGCTGCGCGTCGGTTTCACTGCCCCACGCGCCCGCCGGAGAGAGCGCACAGACCGTGAGCGCCCGGCCGCGACGGGCAAGCTCGAGCGCCACCCAGCCTCCCAGAGAGTTGCCTGCCAGATGCGCCTTGGCGAGCCCCAACTCGTCCAGCAGCCGCTCGAGGTCATCAACGAGATGCTCGACGCTCGCCGGTCTACGGCTGGCGAGCGGACCGCCATTGTGTCCCAACATGGTCGGGACGATCACATCATGCTGGCCTGAGAGCAGCCCCACGACATTGCCCCAAATACGCTCGCTGCAGAGAATGCCATGCAGCAGAACGAGTGGCTCACCTGACCCCTGACGCAGCACTAGCGGAGCATACTAGGTGATTGATTCTGCGGGTTTTATGCGCAGTAAGCAGCAGGTTGAGGTCGGCGTCCATCGAGACCCCAATCGGGTCGGCGCTGGGTCATGAGTACCGCCGACTTCGACCCTGCTGCCCTAAAAACCTCCGAAAACCACGACCCCCACCGCGGAATCAATCATCTAGGGGAGGCCGCGTGCGAGTTCGCATCGACCCGTTGTCCTAACCTAGGCTTCGTGGAGCACGCCCCAGCCGCCCTCATCGAGTTCCCCGCCGACGACCCCCAGCGTGCGCTGCGCTTTTGGAGTGGACTCCTCGGTGTCGAGCTTGAGGTTCGCCAAGACAGGGAAGGAGAGGGCTGGCAAACGCGTTTAGGGTCCCCGGCGATCGGTGTCCACGCACGGGGACGTGGCCCGGGCGATTCGTTCTCGCTTCCGTACTTCTCCGTGGGCGATATGGCCGAGGCGCTCGCGAACGTTCAGGCGCTGGGCGGGAGCGTCGTCCATCCGGGCGAGAAGTGGGCGGTTTGTAGGGACTCTGAGGGGAGCCCTTTCGGGCTGGCCGGTGCTGGTGGACTATGAGGAGAGGACTATGGAACTGAGAAGCGAGCAGGTTGACTACGACAGTCCCGCCGGAGGCGTGTCCGCATATCTGAGCCGCCCGGTCGCGGCAGACGGGCCGCTGCCGGGCGTCGTGGTGATCCAGGAGATTTGGGGTGTCGATCGCCATATCCAGGACGTGGCCGACCGCTTTGCCGGCGCCGGCTATGTAGCTCTCGCGCCCGACCTGTACTCGGTCGGTAGAGGCAGACCGCCGGTCCTGGCTGTCGAGCGGGTCGAAGCGGCCAAGGCCTTTCTCAACTCGATCCCTCCGGGGCAGTGGATGGCTGTGCTCGGCGATGATGCTCGCCTGGCCGAGGCCCTCTCGAAGCTTCCCGACGAGCAGGCGCGCAACGTCGGCGAGACCATTGCAGCCCTGTTTGGTGGGGCGGGTGGGGACAACGAACGCCATCTGAGCGTTCTAAGAGCCGCGATCGTCTTCTTGAGCGCAAATCCCGCATGCGCAGGGCGGGCGGTCGGTTCGATTGGCTTCTGTTTGGGTGGCGCGCTGTCGGCACTGCTGGCTTGTGAGGAGCCGCAGCTGGGCGCGGCAGTCGTCTACTACGGTTCCTCCCCAGAGGAGGAGCGGGTCGGCTCAATCCACTGTCCGCTGCGCGGCTTCTACGGACAGGACGACCCACGTATCGTCGCCGGGCTGCCCGCCTTCGACGCCGCGTTGAGCGCGGCCGGTGCGGATCACGAGCTGCGTATCTATCCAGACACAGGACATGCATTCTTCAACGACACCCGACCGAGCTATCGACCTGAGGCCGCCAGAGATGCGTGGGCTCGCACGCTCGCCTTTTTCGCCCAGACGCTCGCGCCACTTGCCACGATGGCAGTGGAGCAGGTCGGGAGCCCAGCCTGATGGGCTCTCAAACGGTGAATGCCGGCGAGCAATCGCCACGCAAACAGGCTGATGAAAAGCAGGGGCGTGCAGCTTGGCTGTTGTTTGGCGTCCGCTATGCCCTGCCCGTCGCCGCCGTGATCGCTGGTGTGATCGTGATGGCGCTAGGGAGCGAATCCGACCTGGAGGGGGGTGCCGGCATTATGGGTGCTGGGTTGGCGATCTATGCGATTAACTGGCTCTACCGTGCAGCTTTCGAGGGCGATCGCGTTGAGCGCGAGAAAGAGGCGGCGGCGCGGGCCTACCTCGCCAGGCACGGCCATTGGCCAGACGAAGCGCCTCGCACCAGGGGCCGTGGGGACAAGATCAGCCGACCGAGTTAAGCGCGCGTGGCTTCGCGGGGCATGAAGGAGATGCTCGCCCGGTCTGTAGAGGGTGCGACAAGCGCCGGCGCGACCTCGTTCTCACCACGCAAGCGACGATAAGGCCACACGACGTTGCAGTAGGAGAGCACGCGTCGCCGATCTTCCTCCTCGCAAGCGACGATCGCGGCGCCGATACGCCATTCCTGGCCGTGCGTCAAGCACGAGCGCACAGCTACCTCCAGTCGCGTCGGGACTGGCTCTCCGCCGACGTCCGGAAGCTGGACGGTGAGTTCCGCAAGCGTCCCAACTGGCAGTGGGCGCGAGAGCTCGAAGCCGACTCCGCCGATCGTTATGTCGTGCATGCGTCCGAGCAGCGACGGATCGTCGTCGGGGATGTCTCCGCTGGGGACGATCATCGCCGCGGCTGCGATTGGGGTCCGGTACTCGCCGCGCAGCTGTCGCCGGCGTCCGACGAACGCAAGCGTGCGCACGATTCGGCGCAGCTCGAAGGCGCCGAGTAGGGGCACGAACCAGGCGGCAAAGCCGTGCATCGCCGGCAGCGGTCCCACACCTGTGTCCTCGGCGATTCGCAGCACAAGTCCCAAGCCCAACAGCACGGCGAGCACGAGCAATGCTCGAAACTGGCGTACCGCTTCCCAACCGCCGCGGTCGACGCCCTCCTTCGGCGTCACGCGAAAGCTCGTACGACCTGGGCGAACGATGCAGCGCAGCGCACGCGTGAAGATCTCGGCAGTGCACAGTTCATAGTGGGTCGCCTCGCCGCTGCTCTGCTTTCCGCGGCAAAGAGCCGAGCCGGCAAGCACCATCAGCACGGTTGCGGGAGCCCATAGCGCTGCCAAAGCCAGCGGGGCGATGCGCAGTGGGAGCGCTCCGCTCCACAGCACCGCCGCGAGCACGAGCACCATCAGCAGGCGCATCGGACCTGCGAGGTAGGACAGCAGGCTCGCCAGGTAGCTCATGCGCTGGCTCAAGGTCAGCTCACGCGCACGCAGAGGGCTCTCCGGCGTGGTGAACACCGCGAGGTTGCCACGCGCCCAACGGTCGCGCTGGAGCAGGTAGGCGGCGAGGTCGTGAGGTGCGCGTCCCTGCGCGATGATGCGATCGTCGTAGTGGGTGTGCCAACCACGCCGGTGGAGCTTGATCGTGGTGTGGAAGTCCTCGGCGATCGTTTCGGTCGCCACGCCTCCGATCGAGAGCAGCGCCTCGCGTCGCATCAGCGCGCAAGAGCCGCACCAGAAGGCGGCGTCGTGGCGGTCCTTGCCAATGCAGATGGCCGAGAAGAACACCGACTGCTCGTGACGGCCGAGGTCGTAGTGCTGGATCGAGTCGTGGTTTGAGAAGTCGTGTGGCGTCTGCACCAAGGCCACTTCGGGGTCCTCGAAATAGCCCACCATCGTGTCCAGGGCGTCGGGTAGCGGCACGTGATCGGCGTCGAGCACGAGCACCAGCTCGCCCTCGGTCAGCGGTAGCGCATTGTTGATGTTGCCCGCCTTCGCATGGCTTTTGTCGGGACGGGTCATGTAACGCACACTCCACTGGCGGGCAAGCTCTGCGACATCAGGACGGGCGCCGTCGTCCAAGAGCCAAGTTGTGTGTGGGTAGCTCATGAGCGCACAGCCGGCGAGCGTCGCCTCGAGCACGCTCGGCGCCTCGTCGTAGGTGCAGATGTAGACATCGACGCTTCTTCCCGGCGATGCGGCCGGTCGCTCGCGGGGCGTCACGTCCCATGTCAGCCACGCCAGCGCCGCGAGATTCCACAGGCCATAGCACTCGGTCAACAGCAGGCAAGACCAAAGGACGGGGTTGGAGCGATGCCAGCTCCAGCCGATTCGCCAAGTGAGATACGCCGTCGACCAGCACAGCGCGACGGCGACAAGCAAGCGCAGCAGGCGCGGATGACTTGCCCACCAGGATCCCCAGCTTTTCGCGACCGTGGCGTTGTCGCCAATATGCTCGGGCGGCTTTATAGGCCGAGGCAATCCGCACAGCGCCCAGCCGAGCAGACCGAGTGCCATCCGCGATCGTGGCAGACGATTTCCCAGATGTACCGCAAAGCTGCGCATGTGCAGCTCATCGGCTCTCTCGGGGCCCTGGTTGAGCTGGGGAAGTCCTCTTGAACGGCGATTTGCGAGCCTTAGCGCATGTATCACGTCGAGCTGCGCCAGTTCCCGCACAACTTCTGCCGCTTCAACCTCACCGAGACGGAGCTGCGCGAGGCGGTCCTCGACGCGTGGGCGCGAGGTGAGTGGATCGAGTTCGGGGAACGCAAGTGGAATCCTCAACAGGCCAAGCTGATCGTGCTGGAGGGCCCGCACATACCGCTCGATCAACTCTCGATGGGGCGTGGCTGGCGTATCGCCGAGCGCGAGGGCAAAGATGTCACCGAGCAGTCGCTGGAAGCGACACGTAGCACGAGCGTCTCAACCGCCGGGAGCGCTGGCGAGCGGGCGCGTTCTCCTGCGGCGTCCACGCCCGGCCTCGATCCCGCGGTTGCGTCGCTTGCGGCAGAGTTGCTCGGTCTGCTCGGCAAGGATGCGGTGCCCCTGATGCGAGCTTGGCAGCTCGCGCTGGAAGGTCATCCGGACCTGACCCCGAGCGAATGTCTGACGTTGGCGGAAGGCCTCGTGCGCGGTTGATCTGACGCTAGACTCCGCCTACCAACGTGGTGGGCGTAGCTCAGTTGGTAGAGCTCCGGGTTGTGGTCTCGGCGGTCGCGGGTTCGAATCCCGTCGCTCACCCTCACGAAACACCTGCAAAATCGTGGTTTCATGCGGAGAGGTGCCTGGCGATATTTGCTCCGTGCGGAACAAATTTTGGTACGTTTTGCGCTCGCTTGGCGAGATGCGCCATGCAATTGGGGTGCGAGTGGGATGGCGATTCGCGCTCATACGGGGTAGGGGCGGCGTTTTCGCTCGCTCTTTGGGGAGTCATCAGGTCGAAGTCAGTCAAGGAATCCAGTAACCGCCGGGACGCTTTTGACGCAGACGGGGGAGGGTTTACTAGGTCACCGTGCCAGGAGAGCTCGACCCATTGTGATCCTCGGATCGTGCTTCAGGTGCTGTCAAGGCCGGTTGAAAAGTAGGCAACTTGAGGGTTGATAAGCCGGTCAGGCGGGGTCTGTTGATCGTGAGGGTCGGGGTCCGATGTCCTTGCCGCGTAGGCGGTAGCTGTCGCCCTTGAGGCTGAGGATGTCGGCGTGGTGGATGAGCCGATCTATCATTGCGGTGGCGACGGCGTCGTCGCCGAAGATCTCGCCCCAGGCGCTGAAGGGCTTGTTGCTTGTGACGATCATCGATGCGCGCTCGTAGCGGGAGCTGACAAGCGCGAACATGAGGTTCGCTGCCTCGGGGTCGAACGGGATGTAGCCAACCTCGTCGACCACGAGCAGCGGATCAGCGATATTGGCTCGATCACGGTCGCTCACCGGAAATTGTTGGTCATGTGGGTTCAGGTAGTCGCTAACACCCGAAGGCATTAGCGCGAGGTGGGGCTGATCCAACGCCTCTTTCGTCTCGAGCAGGAGTGTGAGCTGGGCGCTCCTTGAGACGCGTGGATCACACGCAAAGCGAGGGCCGGCTCTTCCTGGGTAGCACCGCGCGGTAGTTCAACGGCGGGTCGATGCAGCCGCTATCGCCTGTGAGAAGTTACGCGCCGCCGCACAGAGACTGCTCCTGCTGGACGAGAGCGGCCCGGCGACTTGCGTCCGAGGGACCCGAGGGGCAAGCGGTGGCTGGCGCGTCGAGGCCGGCTGAGTTGCGTGGGTTGCAGCCGGCGCTAGCCGTCGTGTGGTTGGAGCATGGGGAGTAGCGCGAGGTTGACCAGGCGCCGGACGGAGTGTGGGTCTTCGAGTGTGATGGTTCCGTCGCGGGTGAGTAGGAGTGAGATCGCGAGGCGTGCGATGACTTCGGCGACACCGTCGAGGTCTCGTGTTGCGGCGCGACCGGCGTTGACTTCGGCTTGGAGTCGATTGGCGATGAGTGACCGGTAGAGCTTGAGCACGGGTCCGCCGTCGAGGGTGAGTGGCGGTAGCAGGACCTCGGGTTCGCTGCGTAGCAGTCGGTCGAATAGTGGGTGGCCGCGCACGTAGCGCCCGGCGAACTCGAATCCTGCGACGAGTCGGTCCTCCAGCGTTTCCGCGCCTTCCCATAGGAGGTCGAGCTCTTGCATTCCGCGGTGGACCTCGCGTGCGATGACGACCTCGACGAGACGCTGCTTGCTTGCGAACCGGCGGAAAACGGTCATTCGCGAGACACCGGCACGGCGGGCGATGTCTTCCATCGAGGTGCGGCGGATGCCGTGCTCGGCGAACTCATCGAGCGCCGCTGCGGCGACGCGGTCAAAGAGCGCGTCCTCGCCCACGACGGGAGCCGCCTCGAGGAGTTCAGCTATTGCCACCATTGGATACCATGTTACTCTATTCCTCACTGAGTAACTAGAGAGGATGTGGGCTCATGAGCCAAACACTTACCGACGTGCCTCGACTGCGACGTCCGGCGGTCGTCAATGCCGCTCAGTATTGGCTTGCGCCAGAGCAGTTCGCGCAACGCTGTCAGCGGCTCGGCGATCGTTTCTTGGTGCCGATGCCGGGGACGGGGCCGTGGCTGTGCCTGACCGACCCCGAGGACATCAAGCGCATCTTTACGGCCGACACCGGCGTGCTTCGTCTCGGGGCGGCGCTGGCAAAGGTATCCGCGCACCATCTCTTCCTCGGCCCGACGGGACTCACGAACATCGACGGCGCCGAGCACATGCGCAGGCGACGAACGCAGCTACCCCCGTTCCACGGCGACGCGTTGAGCGGCTACCACGAGACGATGCAACGCAAGACCGAAGAGGTTCTCGCACATTGGCCCTACGGGCATCCCACTCCTTCCCAGCCGCACATGGAAGCGATCAGCCTCGAGGTGATCATGGCCACAGTGTTCGGGGTCACCGACCACGCACGCGTCGACCGATTGCGCTCGGCGACGCTCGCGCTGCTCCGAGAGGGCCACTCACGACGGTTCTTCCTGCAGACGATGATCGCGACCAGCCGACAGAACGGATGGGACAAGCCATTCCCCCGAGTCCGCCGCGCGATCGACGCGGTCGACGGGATCGTGCTCGAAGAGATCGCCCAGCGCCGCAACAGCGATCAACTCGACGGCCAGGACGTGCTCGGAATGTTCCTACGCACACCCGATAGCCAAGGCCGCCTGATGAGCGACGAGGAGATCTGCGACGCGATGCGCACGCTGCTGCTCGGCGGTCACGACACCACCGCTTCTACCCTGACATGGGTTCTCGAGCGGGTCACTCGCTACCCCGATGCACTAGCCCGCCTGCAAACCGCCGCGCTCGACGGAGACGACGACTACCTCGACGCGGCCATCAAGGAGGCAATGCGCTTGCGCCCAGCCTTCCCGCTCACCGCGCGACTCGCAACCGAGCCGTTCGAACTACCCGGACTGACGATCCCGAGCGGCACCATGATCGCCCCCTACATAACGCTCCTGCACCGCCGCCCAGAGCTCTACCCCGACCCACTCGCCTTCCGCCCCGAGCGTTTCCTAAACACCCGCGCCGGCACCTACACCTGGATCCCCTTCGGCGGCGGACCCAGACGATGCATCGGCGCCGCGTTCTCCCTCACCGAGGCCCGAATCGTGCTCAGGACCATCGTGCGCCACGCCCGCCTGGAACCTTCCCACTCGCGTGCAGAGCGAGTTGCCCACCGCAACGTATTCGTCGTGCCCGCGCGCGGCGGACGCATCACACTCCAGCCCCGCACACCCGACACCAACCAACGACACCTCACCCCGCGCTCGCACGCACAAGTCACCTAGCCACAATCGCCTTACGTCCGCTTGCCAGGCCAAGCGGGCATCCGCACGAGGCCCGCGCAGACAATCGGATCGGACGAGCTGTGAGTGGATTGGTGGTGTTTGGGTTGGCTGTGGTTGGCGCCTGCTCCCATCAGCGCCCTGTAGTTGCGGCCGGCTGACGGGTGGAGCGTTCGTCGCGCTCCGCCCGCTGTTTGATGTGTTGTGTTCTTTCAGAGGCGTAGGCCGGCGGTGGCGGACATCATCGGTGCGCGTCTTGTGTGGACGGGGGCGATGATCTCCTCGGTGTCGATGCCCTGAAGGTAAACCGATGTCGTTCCGAGGTTCGCATGGCCGAGCTGGCGCTGGATGATGTTCAACGGTACGCCCTCCCGCGCGAGCTCGACCGCATGAGCATGACGTAGCTGGTTGGCGCGGACCGGCGTCGCACCCCTGCCTGGCTGGCGAGCCGACGAAACTCGACGCGCACGGCGGCACGGTGGAGCGCACCTCTGACCGGGCGTTGATCGGCGCCTACGCGACCTGGGAAGTCGCGCGAGGGCTCTCGCAGCGCACCGCCAAGACCGGGCGACCCGCGACGCGCCACGCACGCTCGCTCGTGATCGAGGCGATCGATCTCACCCGCTGGCTTCACGCCCAAGAGCTCACCCTCGGAGACCTCCACCAAGACCTTCTCGACGAGTGGTCACAGCCGGAACGTCACGGCGGCGCTGGGTGCGCCTGTTCGTCATTTGGCTCAAACGCAACGGTGCCTGTGGTGAGCTGCACGTCGCCAATCCTCAGCCCGCGAGTCAGACCATCCCGCTTGCCGACTTGGAGCGCATAGAGATTCTGCGCAGCCTGCTGGCGAACACCGCGCTTGACGGCGTGCGATTTATGGCAAGCTCTCCGACCGTGCGCGAAGCTGTGATCTGCGAGCCGTTGAGAACAGCCGTCGGCGGTTTCGGCGGCGTTTTCCGCGACGTGCCGCCCGCAGAGCTGGCCGCGACGGTCATCCGGGGGCTTCTCCGGCGGACATCGCTGCCGCCCTTGGAGATCGACGATGTGATCCTCGGCCAGTGTTATCCGAATGGCGAGGCGCCGGCGATCGGTCGGGTGGCCGCGCTCGACGCGGGTCTGCCGATCGAGGTGTCGGGGCTTCAGCTCGACCGGCGCTGCGGTTCTGGCCTTCAGGCGATCATGCTCGGCTGCATGGAGGTCCAAACCGGTGTTGCGGATCTCGTCCTCGCGGGGGGCGCCGAGAGTATGAGTCAGGCCGAGTTCTATGCGATGGGTCTGCGTTGGGGCATCAAGGGCGGCAGCGTGACGTTGGAGGACCGGCTGGCGCGGCCGCGAGTGACCGCCGGCGGGCTCCACTTTCCGGTGCCCGGCGGCATGATCGAGACGGCTGAGAACCTGCGCCGCCAGTACGGGATCTCGCGCACGGAGCAGGACGAGCTCGCACTGCGCTCGCATCACCTCGCGGTTGCCGCTCAGGAGAGCGGCGTGTTCGCTGAGGAGATCGTTCCTGTGTCCGTCAAGAGCCGGGAGGATGAGAGGCTGATCGAGCGTGATGAGCACCCGCGTTCGGACACAACGCTCGAGCGGCTCGGCAACCTGCGGGCGCTGATGGCGCGCGCCGATCCCGAGGCGACGGTGACCGCCGGGAACGCGAGCTCTCAGAACGACGCCGCGGCCGTGTGCATCGTCACCCACCCGGAGAAGGCGGCAGAGCTCGGCTTGCAGCCGTTCGCCCGCCTCGTGACGTGGGCAGTCGCGGGTGTGGCGCCGGCGAGCATGGGCATCGGTCCCGTCCCGTCGACTCGGCGGGCCCTTGAGCGAGCCGGGTTGAGGATGGAGGACATGGACCTCATTGAGCTCAACGAGGCGTTTGCGGCACAGGTGCTCGCGGTCCTACACGAGTGGGATCTGCCCGACGGCCTCGAGCGCGTCAACGTACACGGGTCGGGCATCTCACTCGGTCATCCCGTCGGAGCGACGGGTGGGAGGATACTGGCCACTTTGCTGCGGGAGTTGCGCCGTCGCGGTGGGCGCTACGGCCTGGAGAGCATGTGCATCGGGGGTGGTCAGGGAATGACCGCAATCTTCGAGAATGTTGCACCGGCGGGCGTGTAGGGCACTTGGCCAGGAGATAGAGCGATGGAGCACGACGACTTGCGGGAAATGGTGCGCGCAGTAAGGCAATTCGTGCGCTCCGAGGTAGTCCCGGAAGAGACGACGATCGACGAGAGCGACGCGATCCCCGGGCGCATCCGTCAGCAGGCCATCGACATGGGCCTCTATGGGTTCGCGCTTCCCATCGAGCACGGTGGGCTTGGCATGAGCATGACCGAGGAGGTGCAGCTCGTGTTCGAGCTGGGCTACACGACACCGGCGTTCCGGTCGATGTTCGGGACCAACAACGGCATCGCCGGTCATGTGCTGATCGAGGGCGGCACGGACGAGCAGAAGCGCCAGCTGTTGCCCGGACTCGCCTCCGGGGCGGTGACGGCCGCGTTCGCGCTGACCGAGGCGGAGGCTGGCTCTGACCCGGCCGGGCTCGTGACGCGCGCACGACGCGATGGCCTTGAATGGGTCATCGACGGCGCCAAGCGCTACATCACGAACGCGCCCATCGCCGACGTGTTCATGGTTTTCGCCCGCACCAGCAAGGCCGAGAAGCCCAGCCAGGGGATCTCCGTATTCATGGTCCCGCGCGACGCCGCCGGACTCAGCGTCGCTCCCAAAGACAGGAAGATGGGTCAGGCCGGTGCCTGGACCGCCGACGTATACCTCGACGGGGTCCGCGTGCCCGAGTCCGCGCTCGTGGGCGCGAGCGAGGGCACCGGATATGAAACCGCGATGCGGTGCCTCGCGCACGGGCGGCTGCACATCGCGGCTCTGTGCGTCGGGCTATCCGAGCGGCTCGTCGACGAGTCACTGAACTTCGCGCTCGAGCGCAGGCAGGGCGGCAAGCCGATCGCAGAGCACCAGCTCATCCAGGGGATGCTCGCCGACTCACAAACCGAATACCTCGCCGCCCGCGCGCTCGTGCTGGAGAGTGCCCGCGCCTACGACAGCGGCGCGGACCGGCGCATGGCACCCGCCGCCAGCAAGTACTTCGCCAGCGAGGCGGTCGGTCGCATCGCCGATCGCGCCGTACAGATACACGGCGGCGCAGGCTACATGCGGGGCGTCCCCGTCGAGCGCCTCTACCGCGACGCGCGCCTGTTTCGCATCTACGAGGGAACCAGCCAAATCCAGCAACTCGTCATCGCTGGGCAGATGGTACGCAACGCGGCCCGGCCCGTGGGCGTATCGACCTGACCGCGGCTCACCCGCAACGAACAGGAGACCGGCCGCCGCGGCATCGCGGAGTGGCACAGAGTATCCGGATGCGCTCGTGCAGCAGATCACCGGCGCGATCGCCCGCACACGCTGTCGCATCAAGCACGGATCCGCGGCCGACGACCAGCGAGAACCTGGTTGGAATGTGGATCTCCGTTCGGCACACCGTGACCTCGAAGTCGCTCCTGCTTCCGCGCAACAAGCGAGCACCTCCCCGCCGCTATTGCCCGCTCTCGCTCAGGACGAGGGGCGAGCGCTTGGGGAGTCCCGTGTGGGCGTTCTGGGACGACGGCTCGTATGGAGGAGCAGTCCGGGTTCGCGCCCTCGGCGGCCGCGTCGAGGGGTGCCGCTCTATCAGTACGGCCCAGGGTGGCTTACAGATCACCGGCGAATGGCTTACACGACGCGATGCGGAGGTCTCCCTGCTGGCGCGCGTCAGTGCCCGTTCTCGTCCACAGTATGCGTGAGCGTGACACCTGCTCGGACACTCGCACTTTGCCCGAAAGCGGGAGCCGCGCGACCTGCTCCAGGAGCTACAGGCAGCTACGATGCAAGGAAGCGCTCGATGTCCGCGATCTCGCGGGCGAGCGGCGGAGCGGGCGTGGGCCGCCCGAACCACGTCGGCTCGGGGTGGCCCTTCTTGATGGACCAAGTACCCGTTGCTGCTCCGCGATTGAGCACGACGGGTTTGAGCATCCCGCCGCCCCTCAGGATGTGATGGTCGTGTTCGGCGAGGACGAATGGCTCGCGCGTGCGGTAGCCGAGCATGAGCGTGTCGAAGGCGGCGAGCAGCAGACAGGGCGGTGTGTCATCGGTGGGCAACAGGTCAACGTCGCTCGGCGCTCCGGCGGCTTGGAGCGCCCGGCGCGCCTGTGTGATCGGCAGCGAGGACCACTTCGCGAGGTCGGTTGCGTCGCAGGGGCCGTAGCCTGCGCGGTAGCGGGCGCCGAGGATCGCGAGTGCCTCGTCGGGATCGACCGCCGGGGGCGGATCGGCCGCGTGCAGCAGGCCGGCAGTGTCGGTGACGACGAGCCCCTGCGTCGAGAGCCAGGGAACGAATGTGTTGATCGGACCCTGCTCGAGCGACGGGTGGCCGCGCTCGACCAGCGCGCGCAACAGCGACGGCCGGTCGCGGGGGCGCTCGTCGCAGAGCTCAACGACGTCCCCGCGCATGGCGTTTACCTCCTCCACGATGCCGAAGCGCGCGAAGCGCGCGCCAAACACGCGGGCATTTCGCTTGGCGAACAGCGCGTGCAGCCAGGGGCGATCGGACGCCGCAATCAGGTGCACCGTGCCGCGGACCGTCCACGTGCGCAGGAGCGGCGCGGAGCGGACAGCGCTTCGGGTGAGGCCGGGCACGCGCGAGCGCAGTGCAAGAGCCGCGGCACGCAGATCCTGAGCCTGGACGCCGATTACAGCCAACGCCGCTTCCTCGGCGCTCTCGCACGCCGTTGCCGGCGTCAGCCGCTGCGCCGCCAGACGGCCAGCACGCAAGCGCTCCTCAGCGTCCATCCGACAATCCTCGCATGCAGGCCGCGGATCACCGCTGCCCTAGACAGGGTGAAGCGGCCGGCCCTCTTCTGCCGTGCCGAGGATCATGGCCGGGACCGCCGCGCTGCTCACTGCCGCCGCCGACCAAGAGCGGGAGCATCCAGCACGTAAGGCCGCACGGCGTCGCCACTGACCTCAACGTCGTGAGGGAGCGTCGCGAGCACCCATACACGACGGCCACCGTGCAGACTCCCGGCCGTCTCGAAATGAATCGCGCTACCCAAGAACTGGTCAACGAACGCAAACGCCTCCCGCGGTCGATCCAGCACGACCCCAAGACCATGCCACGGGGTAACGCGAACAGAGAACATCGAATCTAAGGCTGTAAGTCCAGCGGACATTGCCGCCCTCCAGCGCTGCTTACCGCCGGCGAGAGCGTCGTAAGTGGCACTTCGCAAATCAGCTTGACGTAGGAACAACTGTCAGCTTTGTGGAGAGCGGGAGCCTCGTCGAATGTGTCACGAGCGCGTTCCTTGAGGGGACGGTCGCGGCGTTAGGGTCTGAGTTGATTGCTGCCCACGACGGGTGGGCAGCAATCAAGCTTTAGTGTCAGGCGGCGGCCACTACGGGGTGGCGGTGTCTGAGGTTGACCTGCCAGTTCGCGAGCGGGAGCAGGAACAGCACCGCACCGAGCAGGATCAGGATCCATCCGGCCAGGGTGGCGATCATCCCGATGACCGACCATCCCCAGGCGTTAAGGAGTAGACCGTTCAGCGTCTCTCCCATAAACAGCGTGGTGCGCTCACCCGCGAGCGTCGTGTTCTTCATGCCACCGGCGATCCACTCGGCGCTGACCTGTGAGTAGGTCTTGCCGCCCGCAACCTTCGTCAGGTCTACACCGATCTGCTTCTGGGCGTAGAGCTTGGCCTGCTTGCCGGTAAGCACCTGCTGGCCGGCGTAGGCGGCCAACCCTGGGTTTGTTGCGGGCTTTGGGAAGAAAATCTTCTGCGGAGCGAGTTGGTCGTGTACGACCTGCTTGTCGTAGTGGCCGCCGACGAGCGCGAGCGCACCGACGACGATCATGCCTGCCGCAGCGACGGTGGCGATCGATGTCAGACTGGTCAGTTTCGCGAGCAGAGGGCTACGCGGCGCGCGATTGGGCTGGGGGTCGGGGACGGAATCGGCGACGGCGGCGGGCGCTATGCCGTTGCCGATGGTCTCGGCGGGTGGGTGCGGCATGACTGTGCTCGGCATGGTGTTCCTCGTTTCGTTGGATGTGCGCATAAGCGCCAGCGACCAGAAGAGCACCGCAGACTTGACCAACATAGCATGAAATCTATATCTATGAATTAGATATCCAGATACGCTAGTCTTGATACATGACTGAGGCCACGACGCATCGCTGGAAGTTCTTGACGAACCACGCTCAGGTCCTGGCCTGCATCGCCCACGATCCGGGCGTACTCCTTCGAGAGATCAGCGAGCGAGTCGGAATCACCGAACGCGCCGCACACCGGATCGTCACAGAGCTCGCCGACGGCGGCTACATCACACGCGAGCGCAACGGACGACGCAACCAATACACGATCCAATCCGGCCTCCCGCTCCCCGACCGTCTCGGCCGCGTGCAACGGATCAGCGACCTCCTCACCATCCTCATCGGCACCACCGACGAGTTTTCAGACCCGCCGGACATCACGACGGCCGCACGCACATAGCTCTCCACAGATCCCCGCAAAATGCGGGCATCCCTTGACATAGGAGCAACTTTCTTTCTGAGCCGTTTGTGCTGGTGTCCGATCGGCCGGTTTAGGTCCGGCCAGCGGCGGGCTGACCTTTAGTCTGCCTGTCGGCGAAGTTCCTCTACGGCATGAACATTACGCAAGCCATTACTGCAAGCCTCGACCGCTGTAGTAATGGCGGACATATCATATTCGAGGCAACCGTCTTCCCAGTCAAACCAAACCTCTGGGCCTCGCTCGGTAACACGGAGTTGCAGGCACAAGCCAGGTCTGTACTCATCGTCCGCGTCCCATTCGTAGTCCCGCCACGCGGCCCGCCAAGTGTCTGTTAGCTGACCCTCAAGCCCGTAGACGATCTGAATACGACCCGAGAAGTCCATGAGTGTCCTCTTTCCGTCTTTGATCAGATCACGAACGCCAGATTCTAAACGACGGGCACATTCAACGGTACGCGCTGGACAGGGCCGCGACCGTGACCGGCGTGACGGCCACCGTCATCTTCTCCGCAAATTGCGGATCTCGTTTGACATAGGAGCAACGGCTTTGATGCTGTGCGCCGTGCGCGGAACCGCAGGACGCCGTTAGGCGGCTGGCGCGGCGTAGCGCGTGAGGCCGAAGGGATGCGTAGGGCCGGTCGCGAAGCGGCCGGGCCGCGCGGTCTGCGGAGCCGAAGGCGCAGCAGCCGCGAGCGGACCGCGGGCCGAACCAGGCGCTACAGCATCACGAGTCGATCTGAGCGCCAGCCGGCAGGCTGGCGCGTTCACAGCGGGCGAAGCCCGCGCACGTAACCTCCCACGGTCCCGCACTCCCCTGGCCGCGAGCGCGTGGTTGCTCAGCGACGAACGCTCGCACCCCTTGCGTATGCTGAGACCGTAGGTGTCCGGTGCGACGGTGAGAGATGCGAGCGAGGACGACGCGCCAGCGTGTGCGGCGATCTACGCGCCGTATGTGCGCGAGACGGCTGTGAGCTTCGAGGGCGAGCCGCCGACTCCATCAGAGATGGCCGAGTGCATTGCGGCAGCAGTGAGCACGCACGCTTGGGTCGTGCTCGAAGACGCGGATCGCGTCGTTGGCTATGCCCTACGGCGGGCCGCACCAGAAGCGAGCGGCCTACCGTTTCTCGTGCGAGGTCAGCGTCTACATCGAGCACGGCCGGCGACGCACCGGGTCGGGGCGCGCACTGTACGAGGCGCTATTCCAGCGGCTCGCGGCGCGCGGCTACCGGATAGCGGTCGCGGGCATGACGCTGCCAAACGATGCGAGCGCGGGCCTGCACCTAGCGATGGGGTTTGAGCCGGTCGGCGTCTACCGGCAAATCGGCTGGAAGTTCGGCGCGTGGCACGATGTCGCGTGGCTACAGCTCACGCTCGGCGTCGAGCAGGACCCTCCCGCCGAGCCGCGCTGAGGAGAGGCGTTCGCGCTGAGACTTTTAGCCTGGCTGTAGGAGGCGGGCTCTGAGTCCGAGCGCTGCGCCGCAGATCGCGTAGAGGATCGCGATGGTGATGAGCGTGAACTTGATCGCGGAGCAAACGGCGGCAAACGGTGGCGCGAAGCTGCCGCCGTGGCCGGCGAGCGTGAGCAGCAGCGCGACGTTTTCGCTCGCGTCGAACGTCGCGGCAGCGAGAGCAAGGAACGGCACGATCGCTCCGATAGCGGCCAGCCGTCGCCAGTCGCGTGCTCGCGCGGTGTCGCGCACCGCGAACCCCGCGAGCGCAAAGAACAGCCCGTAGGACAGCATGTAGCCATAGTCGATCAGCAGCGAAAAGTGCGCGGCGCTGCGGCCCCTCGCTCCCCATTCCGCGGTGATCTGAGCCGCACGGGACTGGCTACCCGCGAACTCGAAGGCGAGGATCGTCGGCCCGTAGGAGACCCGTGAGGGGTCGATCAGTTCGAGGATCACCGTGAACGCAACGGTCGCGATGCCGAGCAGAATCAGTGCGCGTTTGCGATCAACGCTCACGGGTGCGCTTCTCAACAGGCGGTTCACGGCCGCCGAGTTCTATCAGGACACCACGAGCCTGCTTGGCTGCTGAATCGGCAAGGCGAGCCTGGACGTGCCTGTGGGAGACTTTGGGATGGTGCGGGCGACTGACTGAACCGAAGTGCGGATGTCAGGGGCTTGGTCTGCCGCGCGGCTTGGCCTTCGAGACCGTTGGATGCGTGCCCCGTTGTCGCCGTCCGCACCACCACGCTTCCCCTTGGTGGTCGCTGGGAGCGGCGGTAAACTGGCTGGTGTTATGGCGACGATGCCGCGACAGGTACACCTTGGGTCTGAGACGTTCGAGCGGTTGAGCGAGGACGCTGCACGCCATCACGAGGACGTCGACAGCGCCGCCGAGCGCATCCTGCGCGAGCACCTGCCCGCAGGTCCAGACGCGGAGAGCACGCTCGCGACGCTCGCTCGCCTCAGTGAGTTGCGGGCGCGGATGAAGCCCGGTCGCGGAGCGGTCGAGGCCGTCCGCGAAAGCCGCGCAGAGCTTGAGCGGCGAACGTCCTGAGCGCCACGGCTGCGGTGCGAGTCGTTATCGACGCGAACGCGGTCGTCGCGCTCGTCGCGCGCGAGCCTGAGAGCGAGGCCGTCGAGCAGTACGTCACCCGCTGGGCTCGCGAGGGTGTCGAGCTGCACGCGCCAGCGCTCGCACGGTACGAGGCCGCGAACGTCCTGACGCGCAAGACGAGCATGGGCGAAATCGAGCAGATTGACCTTCCGGTGCTGTGGGCCGAGCTTGAGGCCATGCCGATCGCCTACCACCCCCTCGGTGACGGCGCCGCAGTGATCGACGTGGCGATCGAGCTGGAACGGCGTAGCGCATTCGACGCGGCCTACGTCGCGCTCGCACGCGAGCTGAACGCCGGACTATGGACATTGGATAGCCCACTCGCGCGCAACGCCGCGAGCCGCGGGATGCCGGTCAACTTGATCCAGTAGCCGGCGGCGGCTTACAGTTCTACCTCGCGCGGGCAGACGCCAAGTCCCTCGCGCGCGATGAGCGCGAGCACGTCGCTCTGCACCCACGGCGAGAGATGCTCCTCCCCGCTCTCGGGGGCCTGGCCGATGCGGCGAGCGAGCCAGCTCGTCTCGCCGCTGACGCGGCCGGTGCGGTCGCGCTTGGTGCGACCGCAGCGCAGTGCGATCTCGCTCATCGTCATGCCGCGATACTCCACAATCGCATTGACCGCGGCCCACTTGGAGCCAGGCGCGTTGCCCCGCGTCTCACCACTGAAGAAACAGCTCAGCAATACGGTCCTTGGTCTGTTGACGCGAGTGACGGGTCCGACTGCTCGCCCTATCGCCGTCGCCGTTGGGGTAGAGCGCGTCCAGCACTTTACGGAGCTGGCGCTCGTTATGCCGATGTCCGCATAATGAGTGTTATGCGGACCCGCCGGTTATGCCGACGTGAGGGTCTGAAGTTGTTGCTGGTGGCGGAGATCGCGGCGGGCCGGGTCGGCATAATCCGCGCCGCTACCCCGGGAGCGAGACATGAGCGCAGGCCCTGCCGTTCTGTGCGTTGCAGTCGATTTCGGGTGGCCGCTAGAAGCAATAACGTTGACTGAACAGCGGAACACGCCGGCAGGCTGCTGCTTGGCATAGAGAAGGAGCGCAGCGTCCTGGTTTTGGCTTGGTTGCTGCTCGTCGTCCCAAGCAGCAGCATGAGTAGCGTCCTTGATGTGCTTGCGTCCACCGGGTTGTGAGCATCTCGACGATTGAAGGCGCCGCCGTTGTGCTACGTCGGGTACGATCATTGTCGCGAGCGTGACAAACGAGCGCCCGAACTGTTACCGGAAGGGGCTCGTGTCGTGGAAGGCCACTTCCTTTTCGCTGTCAACGACCGTGAGCTCGAGGTGGTACTCCTGGGAGTTCGACGGCATTGCCACCCAGCGGCTGCCCACCACCACTTCTTCTTCGCTCTTAGGAGCGAAGGTCTTGATGGTCACTCTGCCTTGATACAGTTCTGGCGGCGGTGGGCCGCTGTTCTGCACGAGCGCGTAGGTCAGGACGACCTCTTTGTGTTCCAGCCCCTTCAGGGTGACTTCAAAGTGGATGCTCGCACCAGAACCCCGCATCGCTATCGTACGGACCTCTAACGCCGCCGTTGTCGTGTTGCCCGATGTGTTCTTGAGCGCCTTTTCGATGATCGGCTTCAGGGCGCATGTCGGCCGACACCGTTCCGGCACGCCGGCTTCGTGGAGAACTTCTTCGACCCGGACAGCCGACGTGCCGCCTTCGATCCGTCTTTGCGTGGGCGACCGGACGGCTTCCCTTCTCTTTGCCTGCACCGTTTCGTCTGCTGTTTTGGCTTTCTTCTCTGCCTTTTCTGCCTTTGCTTGCTCGGCTTTGGCCTGCGCCGCATCCTGCGCCTGGGTTTCTTCGGCTCGCTTCTTGTCTTCCTGCTCCTTCTTCTGTTCTTCCTGCTCCCGCGCTTCCGCGCTCTTCTGTTCTGTAGCCACTCTGGCCTTTTCTCGAGCGGCATCTTCTTCGTCGCGCTTGGCTTCTTCCTTGATTTTTTCGCCTTCTTCCTTGACCTTCGCTTCTGCGCTTTTGGTTTCCGCGGTTTTGGCTTCTCCTTCGAACGAGACGGCGACGAGCCTTCCGGCGACCGGCCGCGGGGTGACGCGCGCAGCGTAGACCGCGAAGCTGTTCCTGGTGTCCGGCCGGGAAGACGCACCGCCGACGACCGCGGCGGTCGACGCCGGACGCAGCTGGAGGTCTTTGTCGTACTCATGAAGAGTAATGTCCGATTCCATTTCGGCGACTATGTGCGCTCCGCTGGCGGCTTTGTGTGGAAACAGAAAGGATCTGAGCGTATTTGAACTCGTCACGATCGCCGCCAACGCCGTAAGAAGTGCCGACACGGCGTAAACAAACTTCCAGCCTCGACTCCAGAAGCGCCCTTTGGCCTTGGCCGGTGAGCCAGCAGGCTGCTCTGCGTTGGTCTCGCTCATCGGTGATTAAGGGAGCGAGGCGAGCAGCTTCTGGCCATCGGGTATTCCCCAGCCGCTGACGGCGTCGAAGCCTTTAGCTGCTTCGTACCCTTTACCTGGGTCTGGTTCGGAGGCGTTGTTGCCTTTGGTGATGTCGGTGCAGCCGGCCTCGCCCACAGCCTGTCCGCCGGTCGAATCGCCGTACAGCAGCGGTGCGAGGAAGGTCTGGCCCTGGGTGGGCTTCCCCAATGCCAGCATCCGCGCGATCAGCGAGGCCCACAGTGGGGTGGCGGCGCTGGTCCCGCCGCTTGGTTCCCGTTTGCCGTCGGTCACGAGGTCGTACCCGGGAGGACCAGCGAGCGCGGCTATGTCCGGAACCACACGGCCCTGAATGCTGCTTTGGTTCAGCGAAATCACCGGGACCGTCTGTTGCCAGGCCGGCCGGTCGAAGTGGACGCTGACGCCGCCTCCGGTTGCGCCTCCCCCGCCGTCGCGCCTTCCGGGGGGCTGTCGCCAGACGACCTCGTCGTCTTCCCCTTGACCGTCCTCTTCGAGCATGGTGCCGCCCACGCTCAGGACGAACGGGCTGCTCGCGGGGAAGTTCACATGAAAACCTCCGTCTTCGATCTGGTCACCGGACCCATCGTCGCCAGAGGCGGCGCAGACCGTGATCCCCAGGTGCGCCGCGGCTTCCAGGAGCTTGTTGATTTCTTCGAGCGCCGCTTCGGACCATTCCGGGCTGTCCTCGGCAAGACCCCAGCTCACTGACAGCACCGATGGTGTTGCGGGCTGCCCGCCGATTACCTGGTTGAGCAGATCGATCCAGCCCTTCTCATCGAAGCTAGAGAAGTAGACGAAGATCTCGGCGCCCGGGCACAGACCGGAGACGATCTCGATGTCCATCATCACCTCCCCCGAGGCTTCCAGCACTTCTTGCCGCTGTGCCCGCGGGAGCTGCTTGACTGCTGCAGGGGTGAGCGGCGTCACGCCGGCGTCCACGGTGGCTATCTGCGGCGGCCGCAGGCTGTGCTGGGTGCAAAACGTGCTGAGGTCTTCCGGGAAGTAAGCGCCGCCGAACTCGGCGATGGCGATCTTCTGCCCTTCGGCGCGACCCGGGGGGAAGTTGTAGTGCTGTTCAAGGTCACTGGGTCCGAGGCCCGTCGCCTGCCCGGTCGCGGCTTGCACGGCGACCGGAGCACCGCTGACCCTGCGTGCGACCCGGCGCTGATCGAGGCCGAATACCCCCGTCACGATGCTGTCGAGTCCGGTAGGGATCTGCACCGGGTTCTCGCGACCACGGAACTCGCCCTGATCATCGTTGCGGTAGACCCCCAGACCGGCTTGGAACGCGTCCTGCATCTGTGCGGCAGTGCCGGTGACCCGCATGCTGCGTCCGACGCGCGAGACTGCGCCGACCGTCAGGCCGAAGCGCCCGAGCGTCGCCTGGACCTGTGCGATGTCCTCGGGGCTCGCTCCAAAGCCACCTTCCAGTTCATTCCTGGTCATGGCCGGCCTACTCGTGTCCAGGGGCGGAAGCCTCTGACCTCGCAGCATGACCGTCACCTCGAAGCGCGCATCCTCATCGAGATCGCGGACCCGCTCGGCACCCCGCTTACGTGGCCGCTTGCTTCCAGAGAGTTCGACGTGTCCCTCGCTCATCGCTGCGCTCCTTTCTGGAGGCGTCGACGCTACATGAATGCTGCTCGGCGTTATGCGGCCCGGAAATCGAGACCAACGTATGTCAACATACCAGAACAATCCTGCTGGCCGACTTCCGCCCTACTTACGCTGTATAGTCGCCCGGTCGCGTGTCGCTTCGGTTCGAGCCTTGGCTTTACGTCGGGTTCACAGTTTCTATTCATTGCTTTAGCGGGTGGGCCGTCGTCCATGAGCTGGGCGAACAGGTATCCGTGCGATGTGAGTGCGCGGTTGTCAAAAAGGACGGGATATGGCCGGACTGTCGTCAAATCGAGAGCATCGTGGTCCTGATGCTGGAGAATCGTTCGATGGATCACATGCTCGCCGAGGTTGATCGAGACGCGTGCTGCTCACTCGAAGCAGCAGTGCGGACTTGCCCGAAATGCTTGTGCGGGACGTTGCGGCCGGGCCGGTTCCTGGCCAAGCTCGACCGTGATCTGCCTGGGGGTTCAGGGGTTTAGTCAGGCGCCGTATTTCGCTTTGCGCTCCATCTCCATCCAAAAGCGCCAGTAGCTGGTACCGCGGAGTTTTGATTGCCAGAGGGGCCGGCTGAAGGCCAGCGCGTGACTGCGCGCGTCCCTGCAGAAGAGCTTGCTCAGCTCCCGGTGAGCGCGCTGGACGTTGCGTGGATACGGACAGCGTTCGAATGGACAGCCGCATTGGCCTTGCGGGTCGAGCAGCACGTCCCGGTTGTGGCCTAGCGAGAGACACCACGGAAGGTAGTTGTTGATGGCGAACTGCTCGCGCAGCTCGCGGTCGCGAGCCACGTCCTCATCGGTGAAGGTGCGGGCACCGGCCTCGTTGAGGTTGAGGAGCACGGCCACATCGCCTAGCAGGCGCAGCGTCCTCGGCGTCAGCCGCTTGGGAGGCGTCCCTACGGCGACGCCCTCATCGTCCCAGATGTACTTTTCGCGTATCGCCCGAAGGGCTGCCTCATCGGCGCCTTCGCCAAATGCACGCACTACCTCCTCGATTGCGGCTGAACAGAGCGTCGCCGTCTCGACGACGAACGCGTGCTCCCGCGTGTCCGCCGGTTGCGGGTCCGCCGGCGTCCACCCATCGGGTACGGCGCCGCATGGCGCGGCTTCCTTCGCGTCGGTGATGATCGTGCGAGCCTTCTGTACGTCGGCGGAGCCACCCGCCGCCTCGCGGGTGGACCGGATCACGAGATCCGTGAGACCGTGCAGCAGTACGAGCCTCGAATACCAGAACTGGGCGTCGCCGTACAGTGTGGTCATTCGCTCGAGGAGCTCGTCGATCGTGGCCGGCGTCGGGGGTTCGTCCACCTCTCGCAGGTCCCAGGTCGCGAGACGGGCGGCGGCCTTGAAGCCCTGGGCGATCGAGGCCTCGGGGCCGCGCTGCTCGGTCAGCGGCTTCACATCCCCGGTAGCTCCGATCCCGCACAGCGGCAGCAGGCGGTCCAGGTGCGCAAAGACGGAGATGTCGTCGGCTCCGACGGCCAGCACAGGCAGAATCCAGCCGAGTCGCTTGAGTGGACGCACGGCCGGGTCCCAGTCGTCGACAGTTTGGCGTTCGCCTGTGGAAGTCGCGCGGACCGTTAGTCGCGCGGCTAGCTTTTCTCCGTTTGCAATAGCGTTGTGGATTGTCTTCTCAAGTACCTGTGTCGCTTGTACCGCGCGCTGGTGCTGCGGAACGCCGGGTGGAGTAGGTGCGCCTGCGAGCGCGCATCCTGCCTCCCACGACACGCGGTAGTTGGAGTCGTCGCAGATTTTCCACAGAGCGCTGATCGCGCCGTCTCCGGGGATTCGAGCCAACCTTTCCACGAGCCTGCGGCGCTCGAGCGTGCCAGCATTTTCTGACGCATCGCGAAGCCTCCTCACGAGCCGCGCCTCAAGCCCAGTGACGTCGGCGGCAAACACGATGTCTGTGGCGGCGAGAGCGATGCTGACTTTATCACTCTCGTCGGCATCACATTCGAGCATGGCCAAGACCAAGTCCCGAGCTGTCCGGCTCCGGTCAGGTCGGCCGGCGTAGAACAGCAGTGCATCGCGAGCCTCTGGCGTCTCGGCGTTACTCCTCGCCAGCGCGCGCCACTGCTCCTCTGGGCCCATCGCCAGCTCGCGGCTTGCGAGGTAGCTCTGAAGAAGAGCGTGCTCGACGCGGGCATCATCGCCCACGGACCGCCGCAAGAACTGTGCCGCGACGGCGCTCTCGAGGCCCGGGCTAGAAACTTCGATCGTCGCCTCCTCGCCGTCTGCCACCGCGACGAAGCATGAATGCGCCATCTCGGCGAGGGCCTGGGCGCGGTCGGCTGGCTTGACGGCGTCACCCGGGGTGAGAGTGCCTCGCTTGTACGCGTCGGCGTAGCGATCCAGCAGCCATCGCCGAACGGCCAAGCGAGTTAGGTGAGGCAGCCGTGTGTGCTTGGTAATGCCGCGGTGCTCTATGAGGCGGGTCAGCACCGCGATGTAGTAGCGGCTTTCATTGAGCTCACCATGCTCGATGAGCTTCCGTAGCTTCAGGTTCAGGGGAGTGGGTTCCTCCGGCTTTCCTCCCACTTCCTCCAGGGCTTCGTCCGCATCGAGTTGACTCACGGGCACCCGCCATGCCTCGAGCGCGGGACCGACGCGGTCGCGTCGCGACGTGACCACCAGCGCGTATTTCTCCCGCTCAGCCTCGCGGAATGCGTCGGCGAGTCGCGCGCGGTCCGCGTCTAGGAGTTGCAGATCGTCTGCGAGGACCACGAGGCGACCAGTCCAACACACCCATCGCCAGATGCGGTCGGCCTCGTCGCTCGAGGCGAGCTGTTCGTTAATGTTGCTTTCGAACGCCTTCTTTGCGAGCGCGAGAAAGCCATCGAAGGAGCCGACTTCACGCAGTGACACGGGTACGGGCACGCGATGTTTCTCGGCGAGCAGTCGGGTGAGTTCGACGAGCAGGGTCGTCTTCCCCTCCCCGGCCTGGCCCACCACGAGTTGGGGTGGCACCGAGGGCACCGGTTCGAACCACGCTCTGAAACGGGCCCACGACGGACTCCTGCGCAGGCCCGCAGTGGGGGACGGCACGATGGTTTCGGCGATCAGTCGGGCGTTCGTGGTGGCGGCCCCGGGCTTGGGCTGGTAGGCAGCCGAAGCAACGAGAGACCACGGCTTCGCCTTTGCAACGCGCCAGTATCTACGAAGTACGTGGCGGCTCACCCACACGAAGCCGGCGGCACCGATGAGCGCCGCCACGGCTATCCCGCCGACGCCTCCGGTGACGCCGCAGACATACACGTGTGCGGAGCATCCCCCGGGCGATTCGAACACCCAGTACGTGACGCCGGCGAATGCAAGCGCACCAAGCGCGACGGCGGTGAGTAGCACGAGCCCCACACGCTGAAACTGGACCGGCAGTGGTGCCAAACAGCGCAGCCCACGAACGGGACCGTCTCCCGTGTCGCGGGTGCGTGCCACTCGCTAGTTCCCCCCGGGTGCAGGGTCCAGCGACCAGCTGTGGGCCCCGAGACCGCCGTCAACCCTGACGTTTGCACCGGTGATGTACCCGGACCACTGATCGCTCAGCAGCATGACGATCGGTCGCGCCACATCCAGCGGCTCGCCCATGTGCCCCAACGGAATCAACGCACCCAGCCGGTCAGCCTCGGCCTGATCCGGCGGCGCCGGCACATGTGCCGTGTGGATCACGCCCGGTGAAACGGCGTTGACACGAATTCCGTGCGGGCCCAGCTCTACCGCGAGCTCTTTGACAAGCATCGCCACTGCCGCCTTGGAGGCGCTGTAGTGCGGGAAAGTGCGGACGAACGTATCGTGCAGGGAGGAGACGAACACGATCGCCCCGCGACGTCGCGCTTGGACCATGCTCTGCGCGATGCCGCGGGTGAGAAACCACGGGCCGCGCAGGTTCGCGCCAAAGACACGGTCGTAATCGTGCTCCCCGAGATCGAGGAAGTGGTGTGGCGTGTCGATCCCCACGTTGTTGACCAGCATGTCGATCGGCCCGTACTTCGCGACGAGCGTCCCGGCCAGCTGTGCGCCGTCCGCCGCCACATCCGCCACGAATCCCTCCACCCCGCCGTGCGCAAAGTCCGCGCTCAACGTGCGCTCGTCTGTGTCGAGAGCCACGACTCTCGCACCGAGCTCTGCCAGCAGCTCGGCGGTGCCGCGACCGATCCCTCGTGCGGCGCCGGTCACCACGGCCGTCTTGCCGTCGAACCAGTCCATCACGCTGACGTCCTCATCGTGCGCAAGAATACGGTCATGCGTGGTCCTCGTAACGCTCCCTGAACGCGGACTGGCGGAGAGAGCGGCGACGGAGCGGATGCAAGTCGCGGCGGATGATGGAGGATGTCTCGCTCACGGGGACACCTGTGGTGATGGGATTTCGACCGTGTGGTCCACGAAACCCAGGTCCGAGCGTCGATCCAGGCGAGCATGGACGAGTTCTTGGCTGGCTCCGCAGAGCGCCCCGGCTGGACACAGCTCGGCGGCCACCGTGCGGCGGGGACTACGGACCCCGGCGAGCGCTATGAGACCTCCGCTCATGACGAGGATGGCTGCGATCGTGTCCGCCACGCGGAAGGCGTGCACCGCTGCGTCGTTGAAGGTCGCCCTCAGAAGAAGGCGCTCGCCAGGGCGTACTCCCTCAAGGCTCGGCGCGCCGAGAGGCTGTCTCTTGGCGAGGCTGACCGCCGAGCGGCCGGCGGGATCGATCGTGGACCGTCCTAGCGTCGCGTCGACCCGACTGGCAAAAGCTAGAGAGACGACAGCTCCCAGCACAGCGACCGCGAAAAGCTGCGCGACGCGTGAGAGCGTCGTATTCACCGCGGCGGCGACGCCTGCGTGATCCTCCTCCACCGCCCCAAGGACCGTGGCGGTCAACGGGGCGACAAGCATCGCGAGTCCCAACCCAAACACGAGCAGCGCCGGCAGGACCTCGCTGAGATAATCGGCGCGCTGATTGACACGCGCCAAGAGCAAAAGGCCGCAGCCGGCAACCAAGGCCCCGAGGCTTATCGGCAGTCGCGACCCGATGCGGTCGGCGAGCGCGCCGAAGCGGCGGGAGAGCACGATCATCAGCAAGGTGACCGGCAGAAGCGCAAGCCCCGCTTGTACAGGGCTGTAGCCGCTGACCTCCTGCAGAAACACAGGCAGCAGAAAGATCACACCCCCTAGCCCAAGGTAGGCAGTCAATGTCGCCACGTTTCCGATCGTGAAGTTGCGCTCGCGAAACAAGCTCAGTGGCAGCATCGGCGCCCGGGCTCGAGCCTCGCGCACAACAAACGCGATCGCTCCCAGAATCCCAGCCGCGAGCGAGCCGATCACCAGGGTGCTCCATCCGCGCGCCGGCTCCTCGGTCACAGCGAACACCAAACCCGAGAGCGCGAGTGCCGCAAAGAGGGCTCCAGGGAGATCCAGGCGCCCAGCGGTGCCGGCGCTCGCGCTCTGAGGCACGCCACGAGCAATAAGCGTCACGGTCACGAGGACGAGCGGCGCATTGAGCAAAAAGATCAGGCGCCACGAGCCGGCAGCGATCAACACTCCCCCGATGAACGGCCCAATAACCCCGACAATCGAGCTGAGCGCGGTCCACGTCCCAATCGCCCTAGCCCGCTCGTCTTCGGGAAACACATGGATGATCACCGCCAATGCGCTAGGGGTCACCAGTGCCGCGCACACCCCCTGCATCGAACGAAACACGCATAGCTCCGTGATCGACGACGCGACCGCGCAGAGAGCCGAAGTGAGGCCGAACCCGGCAACGCCAACCAAGAACACGCGCTTCTGACCCAATACATCTCCAAGCGAGCCGCCGATCAACAACAGCGAGGAGAGCGTCAGCAGGTACGCGTTCGTCACCCACTGCTGGCCCGCTAGACCACCACCAAGGTCGCCTCGAATCGCCGGCAACGCGACACTCGTAACAGTCGCGTCGAGGAACACGACGCTCGTACCCAGCACGGCTGCGAGCAGGGTCAGCTGCTTCTCACGCGATGTAGCTATCGGCCGGATGTCTGGCACATGCGCAGATTGGCACGTCACGAGCGCCACTCGCCTCGCGCTCCACGCCATAGCTCAACGCCTCGACCTCGAAGCCGACCGGCCAGAGCCCGAGCATGCCCAACATCGCAACGTCACGATGATCCCTGCGCACGGGCTCGTGTCGTCGTGCGCGAACACACACCGTAAGTCGCAGACGCGGGTCTGGCTCCGGTCGCCTCGGCCCGGCGGTGGAAACCAGTGGCAAGCTTGGGTATCCTACGGGTCGTCAGATGGAGTCCTGACGTGAGGGTTTCGCTAGCTGCCCTAGCTGCTCTCCGAACCGCCCACCTTGAAAAGGGCTGATGGCTCCTTTCGCGAAAGACCGTTTACTGAAACGCGAGAGGAGCTTGTTAGCGTCGTGCCGATTCTCCCCGACTGGGCTGTCCAGACTTTGCAGGTCGTCACGATCCTGGCGAGACACCAGCCCGAGCGCTCGGCGCAAGCGCTCGTAAGGGGGAGTCTGGATGCAGCGTGTTGACAGGCGTGAGCTTGCCGCGATCTTCCTCGGCGGTGCGGCCGGTGCGCTGCTACGCGTGTGGCTGGGCAGAACCTTTACGAGTGGCGCGACGGACTGGCCGTGGGCGACGTTCGCGATCAACATCACCGGCTCCTTCGCGCTCGCCTATTTCGCCACCCGGTTGCAGGAGCGCCTGCCGCAGTCAACCTACCGTCGTCCCCTGCTGGGAACCGGGTTCTGCGGCGCCTACACCACCTTCTCCACCGTGCAAATCGAGATCCTGCGGATGCTCGATGCCGACCGCTATGCCCTAGCCATTGGATATGCGGCGGCAAGTATCACAGCGGGATACTTCGCGATCTGGTTGGCGACAGCCGTCGTTCGGCGAGTGCGGGTGATCGTGTGAATACCTGGGTTTGGGTCGGCGTGGTGCTGCTGGGTGGGGTCGGCGCTATCGGGCGGTTCCTATTGGACTCGGTGATCTCGGGACGTGTTGGCGGTGACTTTCCGTTTGGGACGCTCACGATCAACGTGAGCGGAGCGCTGCTGCTCGGACTGCTCACCGGCCTGGCCGCTGGGGGGGACCTACTGGTGCTTGCGGGCACGGCTACGCTTGGCTCCTACACAACTTTCTCCACCTGGATGTTTGAGTCCCACCGTCTCGCCGAGGACGCGGAGATCCCTGGTGCCATCGTCAACGTGCTGCTCAGCCTCGCCGTCGGTGTGGGCGCGGCCGCGCTCGGCCGCACGATCGGAATGCACGCATGAATGTTCCATCGCTAGGCACACCCCATTCCGGGGGGCAAGCAGGCGAGGACTGCCTGAAGCTGACCACCTATTTCGGTGAGCGCGACCGCACCCCGGACGGGCTGCTTGGAGACGAGCTACTTGACATCTACGGTGGTCATAGTCTGCGGATCAGTGTCCTGCTGCGCGGCGCTGAAGGCTTCGCGCGCCTTCGCCACCGGCACACCGACCGGCTGCTCTCGCTCTCTGAAGACCTGCCGGTCGTCTCGATCGCGGTCGATAGGAGAGAGCGGATCGAGGCGATGCTCGACGTGGTCTTGCAGATCAAGCGCCGTGGACTGATCACACTGGAGCGCGCACGACTGCTCTCCGGCGAGATTGGCTCTGTAGAGCTGCCCCAGCTCGGGGAGGAGACAAAGCTCACCGTCTATGTCGGGCGCAAAGATCGGGCATTTCGCGTTCCCGCCTTCGTGGCTGTTAGCGACTTGCTCTACCGCCACGGCATCGCCGGTGCGACTGCCCTACTCGGTGTCGACGGCACCAGAGGCGGCCGGCGTACCCGCGCAAAGTTCTTCGCGCGCAACGCCAACGTCCCGATGATGATCATCGCGGTCGGCTCCAATGAGCAGATCGCCCAAGTCCTACCTGAGCTCGGCGAGTTGTTGCAGGAGCCGCTGATGACCTTGGAGCGAGTCCGTGTCTGTAAGCGTGACGGGAAGTTGCTCGCCACACCACAGCAGCTACCAGAGACAGACGCGCACGGCTTGGCGATGTGGCAGAAGCTGATGGTCTACAGCTCGCAGAGCGCGACCCACGACGGGCGCCCCCTGAACCTCGAGATAATCCGCCGCCTGCGCGAATCCGATGCTGCCGGCGCCATCAGCCTGCGCGGAATCTGGGGGTTCCACGGCGACCACGCCCCGCACGGCGACAAGTTCTTCCAGATTCGCCGCCACGTCCCGGTGGTGACGATCGCCATCGACACCCCCGAGCGCACCGCACGGTCCTTCGAGATCATCGACGAGCTGACATCCGAGCACGGCCTCGTCACGAGCGAGATGGTCCCCGCGATGAGCGCGATGAGCGAGACCGAGCAACGAGGAGGACTGCGGCTCGCCAACCACGACTTCTAGCGTGGCATGGTCGTGGCGCTCATGTTGAAAGCGCGTGCTCGACAGAAGATTCTTCGTCCTCTGCGAACTGCAGCGGCGTCGGGCTGCCGAGGCGACCCGGCGAGGACGGGTCGCGACCGAACAACAAGGCCACGTTCCAGTCCGTCAGCAAGCGCAGCTTGCGCCCGAGCCCCGGCATCAGCAACAGGTGGTAGGTGCGCGCGAGCAGCCATGCCGGCAGGCCGCGCCAGCGTACGCCGAGCGTGATCGCTACCGCCTTGTTGTGACCGAGCTCTGCCACAACTCCCGCGGTGCGGTAGCGGAAGGCAGCTAGCGGTTTGTGCTCGAGCGCCGCGGCGATGTTGGACGCGGCAAGCCGCCCTTGGCGGATCGCGTGCTGGGCCGTTGGCGGGCATGCTTGTCCGCGCCGTGCCGGGTCTGGCACCGCGGCACAGTCTCCGATCGCCCACACGCCCCGATTGCCCGTGACACGCAGCTCTCTATCGACCGCGATCCGCCCACCGTCGTCGAGCGGCAGGCCAAGCGAGGAGACCACTGGGCTCGGCGCCACTCCGGCGGTCCACACGACGGTGCGCGCGGGAATCTGCTCGCCGCTTGAGAGAGTTGCGCCACGAGCCGTCACCGCCGCCAGCGTTGTGCTTGTCTCGATCTCGATGCCGCGGCCCAGCAGCTCGCGTGCGGCGAACGCGGATAGGCTCGTCGGCACCTCGGGCATGATCCGCTCTTGTGCCTCGACGAGCACCCAGCGCATGCCCTCCGCACGACAGCGCGGGTATAGCTCGATCGCCTGGGCGGCGAAGTCCTGTAGCTCGGCGAGGCCCTCGAGGCCCGCGTAGCCTGCGCCGACGAACACGAAGCCGAGATACTCGGCGCGGCGCACCGGGTCCTGCACCGACTCAGCGATATCCAGACACGTCAGCACCTGGTTGCGCAGCGCGGTCGCGTCCGACAACGACTTCAGGCCGGTGGCATGCTCGGCCAGGCCGGGGATCGGCAGCGTGCGCGAGACAGATCCCAGCGCGACGAGCAAATGGTCGTAGCCGACTGCGAGGCGCTCGCCGTCGACGCGGCGCACCAGCAGCCGCCGAGACTCGGGGTCGGCGCCCGTGACGTTCCCGATCAACAGCTCGGTTCGCCTGAGCTGCGAGCGCAATGGCACGACCACGTGGCGCGGGTCGAGCGTGCCACCTGCCGTACCCGGCAGCAAGGGCGTGTAGAGCATGAAGTTCGCGTCGTTGACAAGCGTCACGCGCGCCCCACGAGCAGCAGCAAGCCGCTCCAGTGCCCTGGCGGCATAGAAGCCGCCAAAGCCGCCTCCGGCGATCACAATCTGTCTGGTCATACATTGACGGTAGCCCTAAAAAGCCGTTGAGACCAATGTTACAAGCGTGTTACAAAGTCCCGTCGGGTTGGTTTTGGGGATTTGTTCGTGCCGGGTACCGGTACGGGCGGCTTGGCCCGAGACAGAAGAGGCATTAGGCGAGCCGGAGCAATGACGGCAGCACCGATCGGTTTTCCACCCGCATGCTTCGCTACGGTGTCGCCATGGAGCCAAAGGAGATCATCGAGGCTGCAGGCAAGACGCTCGCTGAGCTCGCGGACGACCCGGTCAAGATCCTGCTGTTCGGTTCGCGCGCGCGCGGCGACGCGGGGCCGGAGAGCGATTACGACTTCTTGGTAGTGGAGCGCGACCTGAAGGACAGAAAAGCCGAGATGATCAAGCTACGTCGTGCGCTGCGACCTCTAGGCGTGCCGTGTGACGTACTGGTGGTTAGCGAGCGCTACGCAGAGGAATGGGGTGGTGCGCTGAATTCGACGATGCACTCTGCTTTGACTGAGGGTCGGGTGCTCCATGCCGCAGCGTGACAACTTCGATGTGGCCCGGGTACTGCTCGCCAAGGCGATCGAAGACGAAGTGCTCGTGCAGGCTGTTGTCGAGAACACCGATATTGGGGACGCGATTGTTGGCTTCCACGGACAGCAGGCCGTGGAGAAGCTGGCCAAGGCGGTTCTCACCGCCCACGGGATCGCGTTTGCCAAGACGCACGATCTCGACTACCTGATCAACCTCGTCGAAAAAAATGGGATCGTTTCTCCAGATGAGTTGGAGTCTGCCGAGGCGCTTTCGGTGTGGGCCGTGGAATCACGCTACGACGACGAGGATACGCCGGCGCTGGACCGTCGACAAACGCTTGCGCTCCTTGGGCCGTTGAGGGCCTGGGCCGAGCAAGAGATAGAGACCCTAGCCAACCCTGCCGAGCCCGCGGAAGAGCAGACGTCCTAAGGGAGGGCTGTTAGGCGAGTCCGAGCAGTCGCGGCAGCTCATCCAACGACTCCATTAGCTCAGCACCGGCTAGTCGTAGGGCCGCTTCATCGCTGTCGGCGACATAGCCCAGGGCGCGCATGCCGGCCGATACCGCCGCGGTGATTCCCGAAGCTGTGTCCTCAACCACGGCACAGCCCGACGGCGCCGAGCCCATAGTCGAAGCTGCGTGCAGGAACAGATCAGGGTGGGGCTTGCCGCGCGGAACGTCGTGTGCCGAGAAGAGCGTCCCGCTGGGGAACAGCTCGCGAAGGCCTGTCAGCTCGAGCGACAAGCGCGTCTTCTCGAGCTTGCCCTGGGATGCGACGCACACAGCGATCCCGGCGTCGATGACATGCCGCACGACATCGGCGGCGCCCGGTACGGGCCGCAGGTCTCTACGGAACGCCTCGGTCCGATCGCGCTCGTAGTTGGCGAGCCAGTCCTTTGGGAGCGCGTGGCCGAGCTTGGCCTCTGCTTGGGAGACGACTTCGGAGAGCAGGAGCCCCTGATAGTCGCGCCGGGCCTCGGTCAATGTGGTCGGCAGCCCCTCAGCGCAGAGCGCACGCGCAAGCACGTCGTTGGAGATGACCTCGCTGTCGACTAGGACTCCGTCGCAGTCGAATATGACGAGCTGTAGATCGCGCACGAGCGAGATCGTGACGGATTGTCATGAACAGCGCTGGCGGACGAACATACGAGCATCGACGAGCTATGGCGCGCCATAGCTCGGAGCCCGACAGGCTCTTCTCTTGACGCGCGCCAGCAGGCAGGGGAGGCACACCCGAGCCGGACAGCATCGCCGTGTTATCGGGCTCAGTCCATTTGGAATGATGGAACTCGTTTTCGATTATCCGAATTCATTCGAGCTACATGCATTCCTGCCGCAAGTTCGTGTAGACTGCCGCGCGTCAGCGGACAGAAGATCGCACTGGGAGTCCGCTGGGCACAACTTCATGGGAGGAGCCGGGCATGCGGGTATGGTCATCGATGCTGTACGCCTTCAGGCGTACTATACGGGCCCCGTTCGATCACGGTCGGCTCTCGATCCATGTACGCCGGCCGCGCGGGATGACAAGTGGAGTGGACCCGGTTTGACGGACGTCTGATTGCTTTCGTGGTTTAGATGCGAAAGGATGGTGTCTATGTCAGGATCTGTGCGTCGGTATCCGGAGGAGTTCAAGCGTGAGGCGGTGGGCCTGG
>JBAQGH010000138.1:0-19570 GCA_049287685.1 Solirubrobacteraceae bacterium
CGGCACGCCCGGATGCGGGTGGGTGGGCCTTAGATCACGGCGCTGGATCGCCACGTGACGTCTTGCACGTACTACCAGTACGCGCTGCGACGTCCCGCGACGACCAGCTTGGTCCATGAACACACCGAACGTACCGCCTATTTTGAAACACGTTCTAAGGCGATTCCGACAGGCGCTGGCTGGCGGCGAGCGCGGCCCGAGCTTTCTGGCAGGGATGGCCTGGGAGCGCGTTCATGACGGCGGCCAGTTGGGGCTGGACGGGGCCTGAGAGCCCCGGACAGTAGACGGGTGGCGGCAGCTTGCCGGCTGACCCGGGCGCGTTCAGCGGCTGTAGCTGCCCGGCCGCCAGCAGCGCGTGAGCGAGCGTGTCCGAGTAGACGTCGATCGCGACGCGGCCGCTGTAGAGCTCGATCGAGCGTTCTTCGTTATACACGGTCGCCGGCACGCCCCTGATCAGCATGTTGCGCTGCGGACCCAGCGGCGCATTGGAGTGAAGCGAGTAGATCACGGTCGTGACTTGCAAGGGCAGCAGGCAGCTGCCCCCTCCGCCGAGCAAACCCTTGCCACTGACGCAGTCGCCGTAGTAGACGCTGTCGCCGATCCCCGCGCTGTAGCTCTTCAGGCCGTCGGTGGCGGCCAGCGGGTGGCCGGCGAACGTTGGGCCCGCCCAGTAGAGCTTGAAGTAGGGGAATGTCTGCGCTTCGGCCAGAGCGGCACCGCCGAGCTCCGGCGGGTGGACGGTGCCACAGCCGGATGCGAATGCCGCGACGGCAAGCAGCGCGAGCGCCAGCCCCCGGCGGGCGCGCAATGTAGGAGCGGTCATCGGCGCTGATTATCGGCTACCGGCGTTTGCGATGCGCAACGCGACTTCCAATGCTCTCGTCTGTTCATACAAGTACAAGCGCGCGACTCGTCCACTTGAGATCCGACTCGCGTGCGTGCTGAGGCTCGGCGGGGTAGCACGCCGAGCCTCAGCCAACTTATCGGCTCGCGCCGCCGGTTGAGAAGCCTACGGTGCGATTCGCCTCGCACAGCAAGCCCTTGCCCATTTTTGGTCGAGGATCCGGGTCTGTCTCGCGCGGTGGGCGGGCTCGCCATACTGGGCCGCTTGGGTTTCGTGGATAGCCAAGCATTCGGGGGGCAGTCCCGGTTGGGGTCCTCGCGCAGGTCGCTCGCGGACGTGCGCATCTCGTTGGCGATGGTCACGGCGATCGTGCTCGTCGGGAGTTGGCTGCTGCTTGCTCCTCGCTCGCCGGATTTCGCCGCGCAGACTTACCGCGCGACGTTGTTTGAACACTTTGGCTTCACGGTTTGGGACAACAACTGGTATGCCGGGCACCATCTTCCCGGCTACAGCCTGGTGTTCCCTTGGCTTGCTCTGCTGCTCGGGATTCGCCTCGCCGGAGCGCTTGCGGTGCTCGTATCTACGTTTGCGTTCGAGCGGATCGCGCTTGGCGTGTACGGACCGCGTGCGCGCTGGGGAGCTGCCTGCTTTGCGCTGGCAGCCGCCGGCGACCTGTGGATCGGGCGCGTGACGTTCGCCCTTGGTGTCACGTTTGCCGCGCTGGCAGTGCTCGCGCTCGTGCGGGAGCGGCCTTGGCTTGCGGTCATGCTCACGGTGTTGTGTGCCGCCACGAGCCCCGTTGCTGGATTGCTGCTTGCGCTGGCGGGCGCTACACATGTGCTTGTCAGTCGTCGTGTGCTTGCCGGGCTGACGCTGGTGGTGCCCGTGCTGATCGTCGTCCTGCCGCTCGAGGCACTGTTTCCCGAGGGTGGTTGGGAGCCGTTTGCGGCCAGCTCGGTGATCGCCACGGTCGCTGTCACTTTGGCGTTCCTTTATGCCGTGCCGTGGGAGGAGCGGCTGTTGCGGATCGGTGCGCTGATCTATTTGGGCGTGACCTTTCTCTCGATCGCGCCGACGCCGATGGGCAGCAACATCGCTCGCTATGCGGTGATCTTGGCTGGGCCGCTTGCGCTGTGTGTGTTGGGGCGCGATGGCTTGAGCCGTCCCGGTCGTCCGCTGGCAAGCGTCGTACTTGCCGTCGGGGTGATCGTCGTTTGGACGGCGTGGGGGCCGGTGCGCGAGAGCGCCGAGGTGATCGGCGACCCCTCGACCAGCGCCGCTTATTACGTCCCGCTCGAACGCTTCCTCGACGCTCACGGCGGGTCGCTTGTACGCGTCGAGGTGCCCTTTACGCACTCCCACTGGGAGGCAGCCTTTCTCGCGCAACGCTTCCCCTTGGCACGCGGGTGGGAGCGCCAGCTCGACACCAAGTACGACCCGTTGTTCTTCGGGGGGACACTTTCCGCTTCTGCTTACCGTGCTTGGCTGAAGAATCTGGCGGTCAGCTACGTTGCGTTGCCGGATGTGCGCTTGGATGGGTCAAGCGACGAAGAGGCGGCGCTGATTCGTAAAGGGTTGCCCTACTTGCGCGAAGTGTTCTCGAGCAGGCATTGGCGCGTGTTCAAGGTGCTCGATCCCACGCAGATCGCTTCGGCGCCTGCCGTGCTGACTGGGCTGGACCATGACTCGTTCACGTTGCGCTTTGTCGCGGCGGGGCGCTCACTCGTTCGCTTGCATTACACGCGCTACTGGACGTTCGTGCACGGACAGGGCTGCGTGAGCGAAGCGCCTGGAGGGTGGACGGCGGTGAGCGTCAAGTTCCCCGGTGTCGTGCGTGTACGGGCGAGCTTTTCACTCGCGCGTGCGCTTGGACTGGCCGGCTCTTGTGGATGACGACGACGCGCTTGGTCTTGGCGCCCTTTGTCGCGACGCTCGCGCCTGTCTTGGCTATCGCCGCGGCCGCTGCCTTTGCGCGTGCCTTGCTCGTGCCAGGGCCGGTTGTGTTCGGCGTCCTTGCCCTTTGCGGTGTCGCGTCTAGAGGGGCGAGTGCGTACAGGCCGGTGATGCCCGAAAGGTAGAGATAGTGGTTGTCGCTGATGACAGGGTCGAAGGAGCCAGTGCTCATCGAGAACACGACTTTGCCCGTGGATATGCCGAGCCCGATCGTGCGGTGCATGCCGAGGTCTGCGAAGTACACGATGTTGCCGATGATCGTGGCCGAGCCGGAGATCTTTCCGCCCGCGTGATACTGCCACTCGATGTGCCCCGAGCGGGCATTGAGGGCGTAGAACGTGCCGTCGTATGAGCCCAGGTAGATGGTCGGGCCGAGGCCCGGGGCGTTCGTGACAGCGGGCGAGGCGTACACGTAGGCACCTGTTTGAACCGCCCAGTCGAGCGCGCCCGAGGATGCGTCGTAGGCGTATACGCGTCCGTCGGTGTTGCCGAGGAACACGCGGCCATACATGACGGCTGGGGTCGAGTAGAAGGTGCCGCTGCCGAGCAGCGCGCCGCCGGAGCCGCTACGCCACAGCAGGTGGCCGTGCTCCTCGCCGACGGCTTGCAGCTCGCCTGAGTAGTCGCCGAAATAGAGCACGCCGTCCGAGAGGCTCGGGCTCGCCTTGACCGCGCCGTCCGCATGGTAGGTCCACAGGACGTTGCCGTTGCTTGCGTTGAGTGCGTATACGGTCCCGTTCTGGGAGCCGAAGAACAGCTTGCCTTTGTCGAGCAGGGGGGAGGACTCGGCGCGGCTGGGGAGGTCGCGGGTCCAGCGGAAGTGGCCGTTGAGTGTGTTCAGAGCGACAACCCGTCCCGCTTGGGAACCGGGGGAGCGCGAGAGAACGGTCGCGTAGACGGTGTCGCCGGCGACTGCCGGGGTGGAGGCTGAGAGGGCGCCGAGGCGCCGGCTCCAGAGGGTCTGCCCGGTGTACTTGTCGATCGCGTTGAGTGTGGCGTCGTCGCCGAGCTGGAAGATGCGGTTGCCGGCCATCACCGGCGGGAACTCGAGCAGGGCGCTGCCGCCACGCGCCCACACCGTCCTGAATGGAGGTCTCATCGTCGGGGAGGCCGGGAAGAAGCGAGTGTGGTTCTTGGTGTAGCCGTACAGAGGCCAAGCGAAGTGGTCTTGGCCTTTGACCTTCGGCAGTGTCGGCGTGGGTTGCGGCACGAAACGTGCCTGCGGATGGTAGATGTCGCCGGTGCGATGTTTCTCGTAGAGATAGCCCGCGAGTACTACTCCTGCCAGCAACAGCAGCGCCACGGCCGCTGTTGCCAGTCTGGCCCTGGTGGAACTCGGGAGCAGACGAAAGCGTCGCTTGCCGCTCATCGGTCAGGCGTCAAAGCTGGGGTCCGCCCTTAGGCTGCGAGTCTGCTCGACGGCGGATCGGACTCCACCGCCGATGTCTGTCGTGCGTGTTCGGCTGCGGCAGCTTCTCGCGCTGTCCTCTTGGCCCGAGCGCTGTGCGAGGGGCGGCCAAGCAGCAAACCCATCAGCCGAGCTGCCGCCAGCGCTACCTGCGCGATGCTGACGGTGCCCAACGGCAGCAGCGTGAGGCCCGCCACGAGCGAGACGACATCATGACCGCCGGCGATCGACCAGTTCCACAGCATGTAGTCGGCCACCGTGAGCACGAGCAGGAAAGCCAAGGCCCTTGGACGCACGGGCTATACCTTAGTGGTCGCGCGTGACGGTACGATGAAGGGCGCTCTTGCGGGCGAAGTGTTGTGGTTGCACAAAAGCCTTCCAAGCTTTTAGGGCGGGTTCGATTCCCGTCGCCCGCTTCAGGCAGAGGCTCAGGCAAAACGGTCTAAGGAGGCAGTGCGATGACCAAGCCGATACCGGACAACTACCCGCAAGTGATGCCCTATCTGATCGTCGATGGTGCTGGTGAGGCGATCGAGTTCTACAAGAGCGTTTTTGGTACAACCGAGCGTGTGCGCATCGATGGACCCGACGGCAAGGTTGGCCATGCCGAGCTTCAAATCGGCGAGGCCGTGATCATGCTCGCCGACGAGAACCCGGGGATGAATATCGAAGGGCCGAAGTCGGTCGGAGGCACGCCTGTAACGATCCACGTCTACGTCGAGGACGCCGACGCCACCTTCGAGCGCGCGGTTCAAGCTGGAGCCAAGCCGTTGCGCGCGGTCGAGGACCAATTCTATGGGGATCGGTCCGGGCAGTTCGAGGATCCCTACGGGCATCGCTGGAACGTCGCCACGCACGTCGAGGACGTCGCCGAGGATGAGATGCTCCGTCGGGCGGCGGAGATCGGCGGGGGCTGAGCTGAATGGTCGAGCCGGCAAGTAACCCCGAGATCGCGGCGGACCGACCAGGGATGGATTCGTCTCCCGTGCGCGTGGTCGAGCGCTTCATGGAGTTCCTACGCCTCGGGGATCTCGATGGGGCGGTGGCGCTCCTGGCTGTGGACGTGCGTTACGAGAACGTCGGTCTGCCAACCGTCCACGGACGCGAGCGCGTTCGGCGCCTGTTCGGCAGGGGGTATGAGGGTGGAGCCGGTTTCGACGTCGTCATCCACACGATCTGCGCAGACGGAGCGTCGGTCCTCACAGAGCGGACCGACATCCTCAAGTTCCGCCGGCTCCACGTTCAGCTATGGGCCTGCGGGCGCTTTGACGTTCGCGACGGGCAGATCGTGTTGTGGCGCGACTATTTTGACTTCCTCGACTTCAGCAAGGGGCTACTGCGAGGGATGCTTGGCGTGCATCTCCCCGGGTTTCGTGCCAAGGTACCGTCGAGGGCTTGATCTCGCGGGCGAGTGCCCGGTTGGCTTTGTCCGTAGAATCGAAGAGCACCACGGGGAGTGGCGCAGTCTGGTAGCGCACCCGGCTGGGGGCCGGGCGGTCGCAGGTTCAAATCCTGTCTCCCCGACTAGGTTCATGTTCCGCGACCCAGCGAACACGGTAAGAAACCCGAAAACACGGGGGATCGCGTGAGTCGTTTCGCTCGGTTTCGCGGCGTTTCAGCGGTCGGACGTTTGCAAGACGTTTGCAGCGGCGACCTAAACGTTTGCAGGACGTTTGCGGTGCACTTTGCCTTCCAACTGCCTCGGCGGTGGCGGACCAGTGGCAACTGGCTCAGCACAACAGGCCCAACCACCCGTGACGCCGAATACCTGGACACCGATATGGGCGCAGCCGCAAACACGGGGGTTAGTTGACTGCAATCTCAATAACGAGTCCCGTGCGCGCCGTGACTCGGAGCAAGCCGGATGCATCGAACTCGACCAACGAACGGCGGCGTGCTGACATCGCGTCTTCGCGCCCGGACAAGTCCTTGGCGACTAGGCCGCGTGCGACTCGGATGTCTCTGACTGAGCCCTTCCTCGCCGCGTCCAGCACACGATTGTCGACGGCGCACGTAGCGCGGATAGTACGTCCCCCGATGAGCGGCAATTCAGCCTGTACCCCTGATGCGCTGTCCGCTCGGCCAGCTGGGGTGAGCTGAGCGTCGACCATGCCGTCGCGCGCAGGAGCCTCGCGTCGTAGCCGCTCTGGGGCGAATTCGGCCGCGCGCGCGTAAAGGCCAGCGAACGCCAAGGTTGCGGACAGGTCTAGCTGAGCCAACTCGTGCCGAAATACCTCAAGGCGGTCAACGACTGGCTTTTTGTTTGTGCGCCGCACGCCGGCGTCGCTTTCGGCGGTCTCGGTGCCCGCCCAGGGATCGTCGCGGTCGCCCGGTGGATCGACGAGGCGAACGCGAGTGCGTGATGCGCTGAACGCCGTGGCGGAGACAATCGCCGGAGCAGGTGAGCCTGTGGAGGCATGCGTGATCGTGGCTGTCTGAGTCACTCCCTTTCGGATTTGATCCAAGTGTCCCGTGCCTTGGGTTCCCTTGCACTCGAGCACCCAGATCGAGCTCCACGGCTTGCCTCCAGCCAAGCTCGACACTTGTATGAAGTAATCAGGCAAGAGTGGGCCAGTGTGATCTATGCCCCATGCCGCAAGAGCGTTAGCCTTGATGATTTCCTCTGCATCGAACGCTTTTGTGATAGCTGGAGAGAAGCGGGTCTCTAGCGCTCGGCGCGCGAGAACGAGTCCGAAGCCGACGCCTAGGTCGTCCGAGGCGACTTGCTTTCGATGTTGCGCGAGCCTCCGTGCTGCACTGCTCAGCAGCATCTTCTTAGTCGGCGGTGGGCGGGGCACGTCCTCGAAAGCCCAGCAATAGTGGAGCCATGCCCAGCGCAGGCTCAGGTTGCGCATCCCCTGTGTTAGCACTGCGGGTGTGGATACCTCCGCTAGTTCAAGCAATATCTCTGCCGGCGAGACATGCTGGACGCCGTGCACCTCATCGACCTCCGTCAGCGTGGTCTTAGATGGCTTGCTGGTTGGCGCTGGCAGTTTGCCTTGCACCTCTGCCGCGTGGACCTGATCTGAGGTCACCGTCACCTCGCGCTCAAAGCCGAGCGGCTCCAGCAGCGGATGGATGGCACCTGGCCCAGCCGCAGTTGGAGGGAGGGATGGCGGCATGTGCCGCGATGTTCGCGGCCTCCGACAGTAATCCTGCAGGCACGTCCGATATCGGTATTTGGCGCTAGCTGACGACGCGCAGACACATATGCGACCAGATCGAGGCGGAGGCCGTTTGGCTGTAGGCGTGAGGTCGGCTGCGCTCGCGCGACGATCTCGTCAGCGCCGGTCGTCAGTCGGCAGCGCGCCGAAGTGCTGCTCGAACTCCTCGGACGTCAGTTCGCGCTCTACGTGGCAGTCTGGCATCGCCTTGATGCTCAGATCGGGGCTTAGCAACAGCCGACCATCTGCGCGGCGAGCCTGCTGTTAGTACTTGCCACTCGTCGAGGCGATCGGCTTGACGTTGTCGTTCTCGACCTCGAGCAGGTACGCGCACGCGTAGTGCCCGGGCTTGTCGCCTGAGGGAGGCGGTATCGGAAGTTTGATCGTGAACTTGAACTGTCCGGCGCCACTGGTTTGAAAGTCTGTGAACGCCACGTTGGTGCGCTTGCTCTCCAGCGAATAGCTCGCAGCGCACTTGTGCGGATCGAAGTTGACCTGGATGGAATCGCCCGCGGTGGCGGCAGTGCCGGTGATCGCTATCTGTTTCTTGGTCACCGTCACATGGATGCTGTTGGACGCGGCAGCAGCCGACGCGGCGACTGCGAGCGCAACGAGCAGGCTCAGTACGACGGTCGTTGCGACTGGACGGTTGCGGTAGGTGCGCAGGCGCGAAGTTCCCGGCATTGAGGCTCCTTTGGTCGTCGGCTGAGCCCCGAGATTACTCGCCGTCGCCGTCTCGCGTGGCCATGACATCGTGGCCTCATGCTGGGTCATCTGCTCATGCTTGCCGGCTACGGCCGCAACCGCCCCTTACTTGTGTCCCGATCGCCCACAAACCGCCCACGCCTCCCGCGAATCCCGCTCAACCAAGCGATCCTGCACCTGTATCGCCCCGAAGCGTTAGCAAGGTCTGTGAATCCTCTCCGGAGTATCTGGCGTTTGGTTAGGCGGAGCATCGCGTCGCGTCACGGTGTTCCGAACCAGATGGTCAGGGCGTCGCGCAATCCATCTGTGCCGTCTCCGACCCAGGCAACGTATCCGTCGGGCCGGATCAACACGGCAGTGGGAGCGGTGACCACGCCGAGTACCGGAAGCTCCCACAGGCCGACATATTCAGCATCGATCAGCTGGACCCGGTCAGCCCAGGGAGTGATGTCAAAGCCGCCGGGCTCACCGAGGTTGAGCAGCACCGGTTTGGCGTCGTGCAGCAGCTCGAAGACTCGGAGCGGGCCGTCGGCGGTCATAAGATCCAGGTCGGGCATGCGGCGTCCGAGCAGCGCATGGCCCTCGCCAAGGTCATAATGAATGTCCAGTCCTGAGACGATCCCGGCGAGCCACTTGCGAGGCTCGTCCATGCTCGCCAGCTCGGACACCACATCGACCAGGGCCTTCATCCGCGTGTCCTGGCGCTGGAGAGTGGTCTGAGCCATCGTGTGCGCAAGCGCTCGGGCAGCGACCGGGTGGCGCTCGTCCTGGTAGGTATCCAGGAGGCTCTCCGGGGATGTCTCGTTGACCACCTGAGCCAGCTTCCAGCCCAGGTTCACCGCATCCTGCACACCGAGGCTTAGGCCCTGTCCACCGGCCGGGTAATGCACGTGCGCCGAGTCGCCGGCGAGTAGGACCCGTCTGTCGCGGTAGGCGGCTGCCTGCCGTGTCATGTCTGTGAACCTGGAGATCCACGTGGGACTGTGGATCCCGAAGTCGGTGCCGTACACGGCGATCAGCGCCTCGCTCAGATCGCGCAGGGTGGGCTCGCTGCTGGGGCCGATCTGCTGCTCGGTCACGACGACCCGCACCGGCCCCTCATCCATGTAGACCACCTTGCCGTCGCGGACCTCGTACTCCAACCTGCCGATGCCATGGGTGCCCTTGTCATCGCGGCGAACGCCCAGCTCCGGCTCCTCGGCCATCTCGACCTCGGCGATCAGGCTGCTCCTCGTCGGATCCCACCCCGGGAACTCGATTCCGGCTGCTTTACGGATCAGGCTGCGTCCTCCGTCGCACCCGACGAGATATCGCGCCCGCAGCGACTCGCCATCGGACAGCCGGACATCGACCCCGGTGTCGTCCTGCGCGAAGTCCGTCACCTCACACCCGTAATGGATCCGCACCGGCAGCTCGGCGATCCAGGCGGCCATGATCCGCTCGATCTGGTTCTGCCAGATCCCGAGCGAATACGGATGACGCGTCGGGAAGTCGCTCATGTCCAACACGGTCGTGGCGATCATCGCGGCTTGAGCCACCTGGCCCTCCGCGAGGAAGCGATCAGCGACTCCACGCTGATCCAGCACCTCGATCGTGCGCGAGTGAAAACCGCCGGCCCGTGAGCCGACGAGCACGTGATCGGGACGCCGCTCGAGGACCGCCACGTCGATCTTCGCCAACGCCAACTCAGCCGCCAGCATCATCCCCGTCGGACCGCCTCCGGCGATCACCACCGCATGCTTGCTCATAGCCACACTCCCGTCGGATACGTCGAGAACAACACACGCATTTCGCGACTCCAATCTCTGTAGGTTCTGGTCTCGGCCAGCGGGTTTTACAGCACAACCCGGGGCTTCATGAAGGCCCCGTGCGTGGTATAAATTGGAGGTGGAGAGGAGCGGGTAACCGCCTTCCACTGTCGGGCGCTGGTCGGACGTGCGACCGTGTAATGCACCCCTAGTGCCGTACCGAGCGCGGTGACGACCATGTGGCACATCGCGCTGGTCGTGCTCTGCGTCCTCGGCGCGGTCGTCTCAGCCGTCTATCTGGCCCGCCGCGCCCGCGACAGGTCCGTCTTCGTGGGCCCAATGCTCGGTCGGTGAGCTCCGTGCTACGAGCCGGAAAGTAGCGGCGGTTAACGCGTCCTCTTAGGCTGCAACAGCGCCAGCCCGTCCGCAAGCGGAACCCCGACCGAGAATCCGCCCCGATAGATCCCGTCCGGATCAGGTGGGCCCGCTCAGGTCGATGCGGATGTTGTTGCAGCGCTCGCAGATCTCCTCGGGGATCACGCCGGCGCGCATCAGATGTAAGCGATAACCAACATTGTGCATAAGGTCTATCAAGATTCTTGACTTTGTCAAGAGCACTGCTTCAAATGGACCAGGCCCAACTGGCTGCCCGCGTCGCCTGGCAGCTTCAACCTCACGATGCGCTGCTACGCGCTGCTAGCACGCGCTGCTAGCTCCGGTTCTCGACAAGACCTACGAGCTACCCGCGCCAAAATAGCCTGCGAATTGGTGCAATGAGATGCAGGTCGTACCCGAGTCAGTTCCGATGCTCCGTAGCATCGGAACTGAGCGTCCCAACGCGCTTGGCTCGCAGGTCAAATCCTTGTCTCTCTTCGATCCGAGGAAAGACTTCGTCTCATTCAACGACGAGCGTCGCCTTCATGCCCTTCGCCTCGTGGCCTGGCAGCGAGCAGAACAACGTGTAGTTGCCAGGACGGAGATCGACCGTCAAGCTCAGATGGCCGTTCGATGGCGTGTTTGGAAGCGAGCCAGCTACCGAGCCTTCGGTAGCTTCGACGGCGTTCAGGTTGTGTTCGTCCTGGCCGTGGTTGACGAATTCTATGATCACCTTGCCGGCCGGCACGGTGGGACGCGAGAGGACGAAGCGAAACGCTTCGGTGTCTTCAGCGGTGACCTCGACGCGCGGGGTTGCTGCAGGGGCGGGAGCAGCCGGGGATTTGGCCGGTGGGTCTTCGTCAACCGGAGCCCCAGGAGGCTGGCCAGAATCGGGTGTCGAAGGTAAGGATCCTGGGATAACAGAGGGAGGGACCGTCGACGAGGGTGCGCTCAAGCCAGGGCTGCTTGAGCTCGGAGCGGCCGGCTTTGATGTCGTGTGGGGTTTGTGCTTGCGGCGGGATTTCTTCTCAGCACGAGTCAGTTGACAATGGCGATGCCTCGACCGGTGGCAAACCTGTGTGGTGTGGGAGGGCCGGTGGCGCGAAGTGTGTCCGGGTGCGGCGATCGCGATCGCGACAAACGCTCCGCACATAAGGCACAGCGCGCTGAGCAGGAGCACGGATCTCGCCGCACGGAGCGCCGTCACTTCACCAGGACGGGTCGTTGGAAGGACGCCGCTTCCGGGATCACCAGGCCCGCTTCGGTCTGGAACCACTGTTCCAGCAGCGAGCAGTACATCGCGCGGAAATCCGATGTGTTGAGGAGGTTTTCGTTGACGTCCAGTTTGGTGAGCCCCGGAAATTCCCCGACCATTTCCCCCGAGGCCCGACTGCCGATCAGGAACGCGACACCGCCGGCTCCGTGGTCGGTCCCCGAGCCATTTTCCTCCGGACGACGGCCAAACTCCGACCACAGCTGAATCAGCACCCGCTGGTCCAGTTTGCGCGCTTCCAGATCACGCTGGAAAGCGACCACCGCGGCGACGGTCTCACCAAGGTTGGTACTCAGGGTATCTGTCTCGTTCGAATGCGTGTCATAGGAACCGACAGCATTCAGCGAAGCGCACTTGATCGGCATTTCCGTGTGGAGCATCGCCGCGAGCACGGCGAGCCGTTCAGCGAATTCCCCGGCCGGATAGGGAACCGGCGAGGTATCGTCGGATTCTTTCTCGGACTGGACGAAGCCGGCCATCTTGTCGAGGACGAGGCCAGTGTCGTAGGAGGCATTGCGGGCTTGGGCGTATGCAGGCGACGGTGACGAGAGGGTGCCCAGCGCACCGAATGTTTCGAGTGCCGGTCCGATGATGGGTTCGCCCAGGCCGTAGGCCCACATCGTGTAGTCGGCTGGCGAGGAGACCGCGGCAACGGGCATCGTCGCCGTGGCAAGCGCCGGCGCCAACGAATAGTCAAGCGAGAGGCCCTGTAGCGGGTTGTTCGGTTCACCGGTCAGATCGAGGTAGCGCCCCATCCAACCAGTGCGGGTGTTGGCATCGAGCTGTCCCACCTCCCAGTAGTGGCGGCTGGTGAAATGACTCTCATCCGCGGGTTGGTAGCCGATCGCCGGGAAGGTCGTGACCTTGCCTTCTTCATGGAGCTCGGCCAGGCCGCCCGCGGCCGGATGCCACATCAGACTCTTGTCCTCGCTGAAGACCTTGCCCGAACCTTCGGCAAGACCCAGCGTGGGACGGAGTTCTCTGTATCTCGCTTCTCCCACGGGCGCGAGCACCGAAAGAGCATCCCAACCGCCTTCCATGAAGATCGAGACGAGCACGGGCTGATTGGGACCCGCGGCTGCCGATGCCTGGGCAATGCCCTCGTCGAAGTGGCGCGGGCTGAGCATCGAGGCGCCATACACCGATAGGGCCGCGCCTGCCGAGCGCAGCAGGAATGTGCGCCGGTCGAGGCCCGTACCGGCCGGCAAGGGCATCCCTGGCTCAATCTTCGGCAGTCCCTTCCCGGCGATGGCGGCGCCACGACGCAGCAGCTGTGAGCGCGTGAAATCGTTGCACGAGCAGCTGTTGGCCATTGTCAGCTCTCCTGTTCCTCGAGCATCGACCTCGTGGTCATTTCAGCTCACCTGCATGTCGGGAGAAGTAGCGATCAGCATTCGCAGTGCGTTCTGGCGCATGGCCCTATAGGGGCTCTGCTCCCATTCCGCGAGTGGTTCTTTGAGGCAGGACTGCGCGAATGAAGCTATGCACTGCTCAGACTCGGGTGAGATCAGTGGGTTGGCCCAGTATGCGAGCGCGCTCGAGAGCGCCGTGGAGGGATCCTCGGTTGCGCTGTATTCGGGTTGACCTTCAGCCGGCCATGGGTTGGGGTAGGTCTCAGACGTGACATAGCTGGCCATTTCCCAGCGGGCCTTGGCGGTCGATGTATCAAGCCAGCGAGTGAAGTCCCAGCCCGAGACGTTGGGTGGATAGAACAGTTGCTGGCCGGCGTTCGCGGAAAGCCATGCCCAAGCCGTTGTGTCGATCGGACGGCAGATCGAGCGCAACAGGCCTGCGTTGTAGACCACGGGAGGTGTAACCAGCTCGGGACCTTCGTAGAAGTCTGGGTGCTGGAGGATCGCCTCGACAACCGCTTGGATGCTGTAGTCAGAGCTTGTATATAGGCCTTGCAGTGAGGCAAGGGTGGCTTCGGAGGGTTGGCTGGCGACGAAGTAGCCCCACAGCTTGGTGACGAAGAAAGACGCGTGGAGCGGGTGGCTGACGCATAGGCGAACCGCGTCTTCGTAGTTCCAGTTGCCGGTCTGGCCGAACACTGTCTTCTGGCCCGTGTCGTGGTATTTGGGATCGAAGTGGAAGTTGTAGTTGCCAAGCTCCGCTGACCATTCGTTACACCAACCGGTGAGCGCCCGGGCCATTTCGCGCACGTCGTCCTCGGTGTAGGCGCCGCGGTCGGCCCCTAGAGAGAAGAGCTCCATCATCTCGCGCGCATAGTTCTCGTTGGGTCCCCCCTTGCGGTTGGAGGTTCCATTGAGGAACAGGAGCATCGCCGGGTTGGTGGTGACCGCGAGAAACAGGTCGTCAAAGCTGCCGAGAGCCATCGAGCGAAACAGGTTGTTCTGGTCGAGCATCAGCTGCTGGCTGTTGACTTGGTCGTTGGAGTTGGCAAACCAGTCGTGGAAGATGAACGTCATCCGCTCGACGAGCTGTTGGTCGGAGCGGACCATGCGGTCGAGCCACCAGCAGTGGTCTTGACCCCAGGCGTTGGCGGGATCGAGCGGGTCGCCATCTTCATCGACGGGTTCGGGACCGGTGAGCGTTGCCGACCCGGAGGGGCGGGTGAGGCTGAAGACCACCTGTCGCAAGGGCTGACCCACGAGCGCCTCAGCCTCTCCGGGAGTCGGCCCAAAGCCCGCGCGCCACAGCAGACGGTTGGCTTGCTGGAGAGTCATCGGCGGTGAGCCCAGCGTGGGAGGCGCAGCGGAGGAGGGAACGGGGGGTGAGACAGGTGCGAGCGCAAGTGCGACCCCGATCGTTCCATGCGGCGCCACGACACGACGGTGAACCGGCGGCTTGTGGCGCTTGCGCCGACGCTTGTGGCGTTTGGAGTGCAAGCTGTGCTTCTCGTGATGCTTCTCGTGCTCTTTGGCTCGCCTCTGCTGCTCATCGCGACCGACGTGCGAGTGGCCCCCTCCTGCGTGCTTCTTCGTCGTGAGGCCCGTCCTCATCGAGTCGGTGCCGTCCCCGCGCGTGAATTGGCGTGGCGCTGATCGGGCATTAGCAGTATTTCGACCACGGTGGCCCGATGCTGCGCCACGTTACGCGGTGATCGACGGATGTCCTACTAGGCTGACTGTCGAGATGTTCGTGCTCGTCCTGATCGGGATGGCTGTCCTCGAGGTGTTCGCCTTCATTGAGGTCGGACGTGCGATTGGCTGGCTCGTAGCAGTCGTACTGCTGCTTGGGACATCTGTATTCGGCGCGCGGATGCTGTTCGTTCAGGGGCGCTTGGCGATCCAGCGCGTCTCACTGGCACTGTCTGAGCATCGTGCACCCGGCCACACGGTGATCGATGGGGCGCTCGGATTCATCGGAGGCATGCTGCTCCTGATTCCCGGGTTTGTCACCGATGTCCTCGGCGCGCTGCTCCTGATTCCGCTCGTCCAAAGGCTGACGCGTCGCTGGATGTCACGCCATTACGCAGGTCGCGTGATGCGCTTCGTCGCAACGGCAGGGCGCTTTGCGCCAGGTGATCGCGCTGGGCGTTCGGCTGACGTCGAGTCAACGGTGATCGAGGAGGATCCCGATCAGCTCGGCCGCTGAAATGACGCGCCATCGGTCCGTCGATCGCACATGTAAAGCGCTCGGCAAGGCGGCGGATCTCGGCGGCGAGCTCGGCTGGGTCAAGCACCTCGAAGTCGACACCGATCGATCCGACATAGATCGCAAGGCCGCCGAGCCAGTATCTGACCGCAATTGCTCGTAGCGTAGTCCTCCTCATCTACCACAGACGACATCGAAAGGCAGGCAGGCATGGACTTCAAGCTCGAGCTGGTGGCGATCCCAGTGACCGACGTGGATCGCGCGAAGGCGTTCTACGCAGAGCAGGTCGGCTTCATCGCCGAACACGATCACAGCGTGAGCGAGGAGACTCGCTTCGTGCAACTCACGCCCCCCGGCTCGGCCTGCTCGATCGCACTCGGAACTGGGATCGTCGACTCGGAGCCCGGCTCTGCGCGCGGGATGCAGCTCACAGTCGCCGATGCGCATGCGGCTCGGGCCGAGCTTGCGGGACGTGGGGTGGACGTGAGCGAGGTGACGGAGTTTCCGTGGGGCTCATTCGTGTTCTTCGAGGACCCCGACGGCAACCGCTGGGCACTTCAGCAGCTTCCGGTTCGCGAGTAGCCAAGAGGAGACGACCATGCCGGTCTAATAAATCTCAGACGGGTAGTCTCTACAGGTGGTGAATAACTGATGTTCGTCGTGCTCTTCGAGGTCCAGCCCAAGCGTGAGCAATGGGACCGCTACCTCGAGCTTGCCGCGATGCTGCGTCCGGAGTTGGTCCAGATCCATGGGTTCATCGACAACGAGCGCTACGCAAGCGAGCGCAGCGAGGGACGCCTACTGTCGCTGTCAACCTGGGAGGACGAGAAGGCGCTCGTACGCTGGCGCACCCAAGCAATCCACCACGGCGTCCAGCGACAGGGCCGCCTTGAGGTGTTCGAGGATTACCACCTGCGCGTCGGTGAGGTTCTCAGCGATAGTGACCAGACAAACCTTCGCCACAGTCGTCTCGACGTGACCGAGGTTGGCGCCGCGGCGGCAGTCACCGTGACCGAAACACTTGCCGAGGAGAAAGTGAGTCTTCCGCCGTCCTCGACGGACCTGCTCGACGCTGAGTCCTACAGCGGGATCACCGTCACCGGTAAGCATCTAATGCTTGCCGCGTGGCGTAGCGACGACGCGGCCGGCGCGTGGATCGAGCACCAGTCGGTGGAAGCCCGGCACCGCCACATTCGCATCATCCGCGACTACGGTATGCATCGGCGTGAGGAGGCGCCGCAATATTTCAGCGGTGAGCGTGGCGCGTCGCCTCTCGTTCCCCTGGAGCCTAGCCAGTAGGATAAGGCCATGTCACAGTCGAAGAAGAAATTCAGTGAATACTCGCCCGCCAAGCAGCTCTGGATTGCTGCCGTCTTCGTCATATCGTTGGGCCTGGTCGTGGCCGGGGAGCGCGATGTCCAGCGTCGCCCTACCGACCAGATACGTGGCAGCAGGTTGTTTTGGCGCTTTGCGTGCTTGAACGCTCTCGGCGCTGCAAGCTACTTTCGTTGGGGACGCTCCACGGTGCGCGCCCACCAGCCAGATGAGCAGAGGACAGCATGAGCCTTGTTCATGTCAAGAGCAATCCAGCCGAGTCAGAACAAGTTGCGTCAATGATGTCCTCGCTCGGTTGATTAGGGATAGAAGTTCGTGCCTGGACTTCGCTAGGCGCCGACAAGGTTCGCGGGCGCGGCCGCCGAGGTACCGAGAGAGTTCCTTGCCAGTGCGATGTGGCGATCCACGAACTCACTGATCGTCTCTACGACGAGCCGCGTGTCGTCCCACATCGGCATGTGGCCGCAACCGGCGAGCATGCGCCACTCGATCCCAGGTATCTCACGCCTGAAGCGTGGTGCGTGACGCTCCGCCGGCAGGATGCGATCGAACTCGGGCGAGGCCAGCAGCACAGGGCAGGCGATGCGGTCGAGGTCCTGCAGCGATAGCCCTTTGTCGGCGCGTGCAGCCTGGATCGCCTTGCCCGCCACCGGGCAGCGCACCGACGTAAGCGCAAGATCGACGGCGTCCGCGGGGGCGACGAGCTCTCCGTGGCGCATCACGTCGCGCATCGCGAGACGCCTGCTCCCGGGCCGCTTCATGACGGTGTTGATGTATCGCCCGCTGAGGCGCGTGAGACGCAGCTGGCGCGCAAAGAAGCTCGCGAGTCGCTTGGCCTCGCCATCGCCTTCGATCCAGCCGCCGGCGGGCGCAAGCGCGACGACCGACCGGGCCCGGCCACGCTTGGCGAGCTCGAGCGTGAGAGCGCCACCAAGCGAATTACCCACGAAATGTGCGCTACCAATCCCGAGCTCGTCGAGATGGCGTTCGAGATGGTCGGCGCTCGAGGCGAACGTCAACGGGCCAGTGACGTCAAATGGAGGCCCGCCACAATGCCCGGCGAGCGTCGGTGCGATCACTTCGTAGCGAGCGGCAAGCTCCCCCAGCACGGGACGCCAGTGATGCCAGGTGCCCGTGAATCCATGCACTAGTACCAGCGGCTCACCGGAGCCGGCGCGGTACAGCGCGGGAGAGATCTCGCCCACACTTTCAGGTTACTCCGAATCGATAACCTGAGCTGCGTGACCAATACGCCCTCCGGCTCTCGTGCGATCCGCGCGGCGGTGGCCGGGACCGTTCAGGGCGTCGGCTTCCGTGCGGCCGTCCGAAGCCGAGCACGCGAGCTCGGTGTGATGGGCTGGGTGCTGGGCGCGGACGACGGCACCGTGGTCGTCCACGCGGAGGGTCAGGCAGCCGCGGTGGACGCGCTCACGGCATTTCTGCGCGACGGTCCGCCGGGTGTGGGTGTGCAAGCCGTGACCGTGGAAGATGTCAAGATCGAGGGCCACGAGCAGTTCGCGGTCCGTGGCGTCAGCGCGGGCGTGTTTGTCGTGCAGGAGCATGCCGCCACGGCGCGTCACTTCGACCTGCGTCTCGAGGTTGAGGGCGTGATGCGCTCGTGGGCGGTACCCAAGGGCCCGTCGCTCGACCCGGCTGTCAAACGCTTGGCAGTCCAAGTGCCCGATCACGCAATCGACTACAACGCGTTCGAGGGTCGAACGGACGACGGAGCGGTGATCGTGTGGGATCGCGGCGACTACGAGCAGGGCGGCAGGGTCGCTTGGCCCGAGGCGCTGGAGCGTGGTCACGCCGTGTTCGTCCTGCACGGCGAGAAGCTTCGCGGTGGGTTTGCACTGCAGCGCACACGTCCGGGCTCAAAGTCGCAGTGGTTGTTGATCAAGCGCCGCGACGAGCAGGCGCGCCCTGGTTCGGACATCGCCGCGGAGCAATCGGCCTCGGTCCTGAGCAGCCGGACTTTGCAGGAACTGCTAGCTGACGGCTAGAGCCGTGGGCGAGAGATGGTATTTGAGACTGACCGTGTTGATCAGGCGGGAACGCCGTCGGGCGACGGGTCGGTGGAGGTGTCATAACGCGCGACTGTGAAGCCGATCAGTACCGGCACGTGCACCGCAAACACGACCAACGACAAGCTGAGGACGACCAGCGCGCCGCCGCTCACCTGGTCGCGCAAGAACGCGTACTCGATCATCCGGCGATCACGATGTAGGCCAGCAGCGCCCAGCGGCCTATTTCGAAGAAGCGCCCCCAAGCAAAGTCGGGCACGCGCGCCAGCGCAGCGAGATTGCCCGCGAGCAGCAGGGCTGAGGCGGCAAGTAGGACGATCGCCGGGGTGAGTGGGCCGGTCAGAAGCGCCGGCTGCCGGGTAGGGTGGTTGCGTGGCGGACACCGGTGACAGCGGCTCTTATCCCCGTCCAATGCTGACGGTCGATGTCGTGGTACTCGCCGGTACCGGGACGAGCCGGCGCGTCCTGCTCATTCAGCGCGGCAACCAGCCGTTTCGCGATAGCTGGGCGTTGCCGGGCGGCTTTGTCGAGCAGGGCGAGCAAGTCGTCGAGGCCGCGCCGCGGGAGCTTGCCGAGGAGACCGGCATGCGGGTCGGCGAGCTGCGGCTACTGGGCGTCTATGACACGCCGGGACGCGACCCTCGCGGCTGGACGGTGTCTGTCGTCTACCTCGCCCGCGTGCCAAGCGAGGCAGCGGTCGCGGGCGGTGATGACGCCAGCGACGCACGCTGGTTTGCCGTGGACCACCTGCCCGAGCTTGCCTTCGATCATGCCCTCATCCTTGCCGACGCGCTAGCGGCGGCTTGATCCGACGGGCTCGCAAGAGACTTGACGACATAGTGGCTTAGTTGTGCCCGCTTCTGTGGGTGTGACCCCGCGTCTGCTTCGAAGTTCTTGGGGGCGATATGGGGAGGGGTAGACTTCGCCGCATAATCCTCACTAATCTGATAAAGATTATGATGATTACGAGGGAATGCCCGCAGTGAGGAGCGCTCCCTCGTGATTCCCGTCCTCAGCTCATCGAACAACACAACAGGAGAAGGCCAGATGTCCCACACCTACGCTTCACCCACCGCACGTAAGGGCAGGCGCCGAACGCGCCAAGTCGCGCTCGGCGCCGTGGCGATGCTGCTCGGCGTCCTGCCAGGCGCGATCGCCGGCGCCGCACAGGCCGCGCCCACAG
>JBAQGH010000139.1:0-21781 GCA_049287685.1 Solirubrobacteraceae bacterium
GTATGACAACGGGCATAACCGGCGGCCGCGCAGTGCTATATGAAAACCGTGCTATGCGGGGGCGGTTCCATCGCCGGGGCTGGAATGTCAGACCCCCCAATTAGGCTGCCTGTGGCCCGCTGTCGCCCGGGCACACCTTCGCCCGGGCCTGGGCCGCAGGATGCCGGGGTGACCGAGAAACCCCGAACCCGATGCAGACTTGAGAAGACTGAAGAGAAGAGAGCGTAGTGGCTGACCGGCTTGTCGTTCGCGGCGCACGCGAGCACAACCTCAAGGATGTCTCGCTTGACCTCCCGCGCGACGCCATGATCGTGTTCACGGGGCTGTCCGGCTCCGGTAAGTCCAGCCTCGCGTTCGACACGATCTTCGCCGAGGGGCAGCGGCGGTACGTGGAGTCGCTGTCGGCCTACGCCCGCCAGTTCCTCGGCCAGATGGACAAGCCGGACGTCGACTCGATCGAGGGCCTCTCGCCGGCCATCTCGATCGACCAGAAGACGACCTCGCGCAATCCGCGCTCGACGGTCGGGACCGTGACCGAGATCTACGACTACCTGCGTCTGCTGTGGGCGCGTGTAGGCAAGCCGCACTGCCCGATCTGCGGGCGGCCGATCGTCGGCCAGTCGGCCGAGCAGATCATCGACCAGGCGATGGGCTTGGCCGAGGGCACGCGCTTCATGGTCCTGGCGCCGGTGGTCAGGGGCCGCAAGGGCGAGTACGGCAAGCTCTTGGAGGAGCTGCGCGCGGACGGCTTCGCGCGCGTGAAGATCGACGGGCGCATTCGGATGCTCGAAGAGTCGATCGTCTTGGACAAGCGCTACAAGCACGACGTCTCCGTCGTCGTGGATCGCCTCGCGATGCGCCACGACATCCGCAAGCGCCTGGCGGACTCGATCGAGACAGCGGTTGGGCTCGCGGACGGCCTCGTCGAGATCGAGATCGTCGGGTCTTCGCGCAGCGAAAATGATGGGGATGGGGATGGCGTGCCCGCGGCGGGAGACGGCCAGTCCCATTCATCCGGCGCCCTTGGTGTCAAGGCGGCGAATGCCCAGATCGTTCCGGGCGCGAAGCCCGAGCCCGGAACGCTGTTCACGTTCTCTGAGAAGTTCGCCTGCCCCGAGCACGGACCGTCGTTGGTCGAGCTCGAGCCGCGCATCTTCTCTTTCAACTCCCCCCACGGCGCCTGCGAGCGTTGTACGGGGCTCGGCTCACAAATGGTGATCGACCCCGATCTGGTCGTGCCCGATCCGGCCCTGTCGGTCGGGGAAGGCGCGATCGCGCCGTGGGCGAACAGCGCGTCCAACTACTACGAGCAGGTGACCGAGGCGATCGCAAAGCGCTACAAGGTCGACCTGGGGACGCCGTGGGAGGATCTGCCGCGGGAGCACCGTGACCTGTTTTTGACTGGGACCAACGGGGAGCCGCTGCAGATCACCTACCGCAACCGTTTCGGTCGCACCCGCTCCTACGGGACCCGCTTCGAGGGGGTGATGGCAAATCTTCAGCGCCGCTATCGCGAGACCGACTCGGAGTGGACGCGCGAGAAGATCGAGGAGTTCATGTCGCTGCGCGCCTGCCCGGAGTGCGGTGGCGCACGCCTGCGCCCCGAGTCGCGGGCGGTGCTTGTCGCGGGCACGCGGATCGAGGACTTCTGCGCGCTCTCGGCGCGGCGGGCGCTGGCCTGGCTCGAGGAGGTTGAGCTCTCGGAGACCGATCGGCACGTGGCGCGCTTGATCCTGCGCGAGATCACGGAGCGCCTTCAGTTCTTGGAGAACGTGGGAATCGGCTACCTGTCGATGGACCGCGCGGCTTCGACGCTGTCGGGCGGCGAGGCGCAGCGCATTCGCCTGGCCACACAGATCGGCTCGTCTCTGGTGGGCGTGCTCTACATTCTCGACGAGCCTTCGATCGGATTGCACCAGCGCGACAACGCGAAGCTGATCGCGACGCTCGAGCGCCTGCGTGACCTTGGCAACACCGTGATCGTGGTCGAGCACGACGAGCAGACGATGCGCTGTGCCGACCATCTCGTCGACCTGGGGCCCGGAGCCGGAGAGCACGGCGGCTGGATCGTCGCGCAGGGGACCGCCGCGCAGGTGCAGAAGGTCAAGCCGTCGTTGACCGGCCAGTTCCTGGCGGGCACGCGCACGATCGAGCTGCCGGCGCAGCGGCGCACTCCGATCGGCTATGTCGAGATCCTGGGAGCGAGCCAGCACAACCTGCGCGATGTCGACGTGCACGTCCCGCTCGGCACGCTCACCTGCGTGACTGGCGTGTCTGGCTCGGGTAAGTCGACGCTCGTCAACGAAGTGCTCTACAAGGCGGTGGCCAACCGTTTGCACCGCGCCAGACAGCGCCCCGGCGCGCACCGCGCGATCCATGGCCTCGACCAGCTCGACAAGATCATCGCCGTCGACCAGTCGCCGATCGGGCGCACGCCGCGCTCGAATCCCGCGACCTATACGGGCCTGTTCGACGTGATCCGCGACCTCTTCTCAAAGACGCAGGAGGCCCGCGCGCGCGGGTACAAGCCGGGGCGCTTCTCCTTCAACGTCAAGGGCGGGCGCTGCGAGGTGTGCCGCGGCGACGGCCAGATCAAGATCGAGATGCACTTCCTGCCCGACGTGTACGTGCCCTGCGAGCAGTGCGACGGGCGCCGCTACAACCGCGAGACTCTAGAGGTCAGGTTCAAGGGCAAGAGCATCGCCGAGGTCTTGGCGATGCCGGTCGAGGAGGCGCTCCACTTCTTTGAGCACATCCCCAAGATCCGCCGTCGCCTGGAGACGCTCGACGCGGTCGGCCTCGGCTACATCCGCCTCGGCCAGCCCGCGACGACGCTGTCCGGCGGCGAGGCCCAGCGTGTGAAGCTGGCAACAGAGCTCTCCAAGGTCGCCACAGGGCGCACCTTGTACATCCTCGACGAGCCCACGACGGGCCTGCACTTCGCCGACGTGCAGCGTCTGTTGGAGGTGTTGCAGCGACTCGTCGACGCCGGCAACAGTGTGGTCGTGATCGAGCACAACCTCGACGTGATCAAGTGCGCCGACCGTCTGATCGACATGGGCCCAGAGGGGGGAGAGGAGGGCGGCATGGTGATCGCCGCCGGCACCCCAGAGGAGGTCGCAGCCGAGCGCTCCTCGCACACGGGCGAGTTCCTACGTGACCTGCTGGTGCCCAAGCCCAGGGCCAAGCCGCGCGCCCGTGCCGTCAAGGCCAAGAAGGCGAGCACAAACGGCGCGTCATCCAATGGCGCATCCGCCGCGAAGCGCAAGGCAAAGTCGGCGGCGCGCGCGTGAGCGATTTGGGCCGCAAGGCTCGGCTGTGGGCGGTCAGGTGGCGCTGGTATGAGCGCAACTCGTTGCCCTGGAATCGCTTGGCGATCCACCGCGAATTCATGCGTCGCGAAGCCTTCGCGCGCTGGCCGCTGCATGGCGATGCTCTGGCGGCGCTGCGCGAGGGACGCTTGGAGATCGGCGCGCACACGCTGCTGGAGCCTGGCGTCTGGATCACTATGCCCGGCAGTGCGCGCGTGCGCATCGGCAGCGGCACTTTCCTGAACATGGGTGTGATGGTCGCCGCCGAGAAGCTTGTCGAGATCGGCGATCACTGCATGCTTGCCAACGGCTGTTTTGTCTCGGATGCCAGTCACCGTTACGACGATCCGAGCAAGCCGATCACTTGGCAGGGTTTCGAGACCAAGGGCCCGACCAAGATTGGCGACAACTGCTGGCTTGGAGCCAATGTGGTCGTGACAAGCGGCGTGAGCATTGGCGAGCGCTGCGTGATCGGCGCCAACAGCGTGGTCACCAAAGACGTGGAGCCTTTCTCGATCGTGGCCGGAGCGCCGGCGCGAGTGCTGCGCAAGATTGAGTACGGCGAGCACTCAGCCTCGAGTTGACGGTGTGCCGGAACACAAGGTGCGGCAGTCTCGAGTTGACGGCGTGCGGAAATGATGGTGTGCGCCGCCGGACACGCGATGGTGACCGGCGGCTCGTTCGTGCTCAGGCGAGCAGCGTGTGCAGCTCCGCCAGCTCGCCCGCATCGATCGAATAGCCGTGCTCCGGCCCCGGGTAGCGGCCTGAGCGTACGTCCTCGGCGTAGGCACTGACGCCGGCGTCCATCTCCTGTTGGATGTTGGCGTAGCGCTTGACGAAGCGCGGCCCAAGCCCGTCGCGAATGCCGAGCAGGTCATGGAACACGAGCACCTGGCCGTCCGTGTCGGGCCCGGCGCCAATGCCGATCACGGGCACCTCGACGTGAGGCATCAGCTCCTTGGTGACGGCGCTCGGGATCGCCTCGAACACGATCGCGAAGCAGCCGCTGCCCTGGAGCGCCAAGGCCTCCGAGGCGATGCGAGCCGCAGCCGTGGCGGTGCGGCCCTGCGCCTTCCAGCCGCCGAGCGCGGTCGAGCTCTGTGGGGTCAGCCCGACATGTCCCATCACGGGAATGCCGGCGCCGATGATCGCCCGGGCACGAGATGCAGAGCCCACCCCGCCGCCCTCGAGCTTGACCGCGTCGCAACCGGCCTCCTTGACCATACGGACGGCGCTCGCGATGGCCTGCTCGTCGCTGATCTCATACGAGCCGAACGGCAGATCGCCGATCATCAGGGGCATGTTCAGCCCACGCCGCACGGCCCGCGCGAGCACGAGCATGTCGTCGAGGTCGACCGGGGTGGTCGAGTTGTAGCCGAGGATCGTCGTGGCGGCCGAGTCGCCGACGAGCACGAGATCGACGCCGCCGGCCTCGGCGGCGCGCGCGCTGGGGTAGTCGTACGCGGTGACCATCACGATCGGCTCGCCAAGCCGCTTCTTCTCGGCGAGCAGGGGCAGGGTCATGGGAAGGCGGCCAGGGTCGGATGGCACGCCGAGGCTGGATTGACTGGGCATCGTCTTGCCCTGATGTCCTGAGCTGGGGTTGCTTGACATGGTGAGTCCTCTCTGGCGCTGGTTGACGCCGTGCCTAGCCCATTGCGCCGGTCTCGAACGAGACGGGCGGGGAGCTCAGCAGGGTCGCCACCGCGTCGTCGACGGTGATGATGCGATTGGTTTGAGCTTCGACGTGCACAACGCGAGGCTCGTAGTGCTCCATCTCCGCACGGTCGTACTGTCCGTAGGAGATGACGATGATCGTGTCGCCGCGGTGCACGAGGCGAGCGGCAGCACCGTTGACCTTGATGTCGCCTGAGCCGCGCTGCCCGGCGATCGTGTACGTCTCGAAGCGGGCCCCGTTGTCGACGTCGACAACGTGAACCTGCTCGTGCTCGAGGATGTCGGCGGCCTCGAGCAGGTCGGGGTCGATCGTGATCGAGCCGACGTAATGGAGGTCGCAGTCGGTCACAGTGGCCCGGTGGATCTTTGACTTGAGCATCACGCGCTGCATGCGATGGCGGCCTCTCTTGGTTGTAGCTTGATGGATACCGAAGGATCCAAGATCACGTTGTCGATCAAGCGAGTCGAGCCGATCCTGGCCGCGACGGCGAGCAGCGCCGGCCGCTCCAAGCGTGCGACCGGATCGAGCGTGTCCGGCTGCACGAGCGCGATGTACTCGGACTCGACGTCAAGGGCGCTCATCGCTTCGCGCGCCGCTGCCGTTAGCGCATCGGCTGAGCGCTCGCCGTCCTTGACGGCCGCGGCGGCGGCTGCGAGCGCGCGGGGCATTGCCAGCGCACGAGCCCGCTCCTCGCTGCTCAAGTGTGCATTGCGGCTGGACATCGCGAGCCCGTCGGCTTCGCGCACAGTGGGGCAAGCCTCGATGCGCACGTTCATGTTCAGGTCCTCGACCAAGCGGCGGATCACGATCGCCTGTTGGGCGTCCTTCTGGCCGAAGTAGGCGACACCGGGCGAGACGATGTTCAAAAGCTTCGTAACGACCGTCGTGACGCCGCGAAAGTGGCTTGCTCCGCGCACGGCCCCCTCCAAGCGATCGGTCAGGCCATGCACCTCGACCGATGTCGAGAAGCCGGCCGGGTAGACATCCTCGGCGGCGGGCGCAAACAGCAGGTCTGCCCCAGCAGCGTCGGCCAGCTCGCGGTCGCGCTGCTCCTGGCGCGGGTAGCGGTCAAGGTCGGTGTGCTCGTTGAATTGCGCTGGGTTCACGAACAGCGACACGACAACAACGTCGCAATCAGCACGTGCGCGGTCGATCAATGAGAGGTGGCCCTCGTGCAGCGCCCCCATAGTCGGCACCAGGCCGATCGTGCGGCCGGCCCGGCGGTCCGGCTCGAGCGCCGTTCGCACCTCGTCAACGGTACGCAAGATCCTCATGGTCATGGACTCGACTCCCATGCGAGGAGCTCGGTGCATATCGTAGGCCCCATGCCCATCGCGAGCTCAATGCCCATGCGAGGCCCGCAAGCCATTTCTAGCGCAGGCCCAATCGATGTGGAGATCGAAAAGTTCATCTGGCTCGGTCCAGTTCCCAGGGGGATACCGGTCGCGACAGGTTTAAGCATACCGCGCATGAGCGTCGGTGGCTACCATCCGCAGCTATGTCTTCGGCGGAGATCGATCAACGGCGCGAGGCCCTCAAGCAGGTCTTCGCTCAGGCAAGCGTGTGCACGCGCTGCCAGGAGCTGGCCTCCACGCGCAAGAGCGTCGTTTTCGGCGCCGGCAACGCAAACGCCGATCTGATGTTCGTGGGCGAGGCGCCGGGAGCCAGCGAGGACGAGCAGGGACTGCCGTTCGTCGGTCGCGCCGGCAAGCTGCTGGAGACCCTGCTCAAAGAGATCGGCCTGGAGCGCAAGGACGTGTTCATCGCCAACGTCCTCAAGTGCCGCCCCCCGGGCAACCGCGATCCGCTGCCGCTGGAGATCGAGAACTGCCGCGAGTATCTTTATCGGCAGGTCGAGTTGATCCAGCCGCGCGTGATCTGCTCGCTGGGCAACTTCTCCACGAAGCTGCTCAGAGACGACCCGACTGGGATCACGCGCCTGCACGGCAAGCCGCAAGAGCTGACGCTCGGTAGGCGCACGGTGCGGCTCTATCCGATCTTCCATCCCGCCGCGGCCTTGTACACCCCGCGCATGCTCGAGACCCTGCGCGAGGACTTCGCACGCCTGCCGGAGCTGCTGGCGCAGCCCGAGCCGCCGCAGCCGGTGGAGGGAGAGGCTGAGGCGCTCGCGCAGGCGGCAACCGCGAGGGAGCAATCGGAGGCGGAGACCGTCAAGTCCGCGGGTGCGGTGTTGGTGGACACGAAATCGCCGGGTGGGGCGTCGGCCGGCGGGAGCTTGGCGGGCGGGGCACCGGCTGGGGGTGATGAGTCGGCCGGAACCGTGGATCAACTCGGTCTCTTCTGAGCATTCCTCTGAGCGGGACCAAGCTCCCAAATTAGACGGCTTTACGCGGCCGGGGCATCCAAATCGGCGCCGCTTCGTATATGGGGATGAAAGCGCTCGTGCGGCCGTTCAAGCAGGCTGGGCGGTTTGCCGATACCGGGTACATCTCCATCCTCCCAAGCACCACGGCCGGCTCGCGATTCCTCTCCCGCGAGCCGGCCGTTTTTTTGTGGGCGTTTGCGGGCGCCGGCGTTGATTGGCCCGCGTTCGCGGTTGCCAGCACTGGTTGGACTAGTCTTCTCTCGTGGCGACACGCATCGTCGAGACCTCGGATTCGCGCCAAACCGAGGCGCTGGGCGCCGAGCTTGCCGCTGCCCTGAAGCCGGGCGACACGGTGCTCGTGCGCGGCGAGCTAGGGGCGGGCAAGACCACACTCGTGCGCGGCGCGGCGAAAGCTTTGGGGGTTGGCGACGTAATCACGAGCCCTACTTTCTCGATCGGCCACCGCTACCAGGGCTCGGATGTGACCGTCTCGCATCTGGACCTATACCGCCTGGCGGGCCTTGCCCAAGAGGAGCCTGAGCTGCTCGACGACTACCTCGCCCCCGACACGATCGCGTTCGTGGAGTGGCCCGAGGCGGTCGCGGAGCTGCGCGACGCGTGTCTGCTGGTTACGCTGACCCACGCGGGCGCCGATCGCAGGCGTATCGAGGTGTGCGAGCTGGACGAGCGCGCAAGCGACAAGCCTGCCGCGCGAGCCGACGGGCCGACAGGTCAGGCAGGTGATGCGCCAGACGAAGTAAAGACAAACGCGGTGTCCGAGGTCGCGCGGTGATCGTGCTCGGGCTCGACACGGCAACGCCGGCGACGGTCGTAGGCCTGAGGCTCGCGGATGGCCGCACGCTGCAGGGGCGCGACGATCCAGATGCGCGGCGGCGCCCAGGCCACGCCACTCGGCTGCTGCCGCTCGCGAACGACCTGCTTGTCGAGGCGCACATCGACTGGTCCGAGCTGGAGCGGGTCGCGGTCGGCGTCGGTCCCGGGACCTTCACGGGCCTGCGCATCGGGATTGCCACGGCGCGAGGCTTGGCGCGGTCGCTCGGCGTGGAGCTGGTCGGCGTGTCGAGCCTGCGCGCGCTTGCCCATGGCGCAAGCCAGGAGGCGCGGCGAGTCTTGGCTGCGATAGACGCGCGCCGCGGCGAGGTCTTCGTCGCGGCCTATGACGAAGGCCGACAGTCGATTGCCCCACAGGCCGTCTCCCCAGATGGGGTGGCTGAGCTGCTGGAGAGCGCAGCAATAGACACGCGAACCGAACAGTGGCTAGGGCTGGGGGATGGGGCGGTCCTCTACCGCGAAGCTTTCGAGCGAGCAGGCGTGCGCGTCGCCGACGACAGCTGCGAGCATCACCGAATTCAGGCGCACGCGATCTGCGAGTTGGGTGGGCAGGCGTCCACGAGCGCGGCGGCGGTACTGCCTGACTACCGCCGCCGCCCGGACGCGGAGATCGCGCTGGAGGGAATGCAGGTCTGATGGCGGCGTTGCCGGTTGAGATTGCGCTAGACCGAACGCGGGCGTACCCGTCGATCGCCGAGGGAGTGCAGGCGCGCGCCGCTATCGCCAAGACTGAGGGAGTGCAGGCCTGATGTGCGCTTCGCTGGCCGGCCTCACGACCGAGGGCTCGTTCTCGGTCGATATCCGCGGTCTCACCTATGCTGATCTGCCGCTCGTCATCGCGATCGAGCGTCGCGCCTTCCCTACGCCGTGGTCGCTGGCGATGTTCGTGCTCGAGCTGTCCAAGTCCTCGGGCATCTGCCTGGCCGCGCTGCACGAAGAGCGGCTGGTGGGCTATCTGATCTGCTCGCGCTACGACACCGTGTGGCACGTGATGAACGTCGCGGTCGACATCGAGCACCAACACAAGGGCGTCGCCTCGGCCTTGCTCGGCGAGCTGTACGAACGAGTGCAAGATGACAGCGCCCGCTTCACGCTAGAGGTTCGCCGCTCCAACGACGTGGCGATTCATCTCTACGAACGCGAAGGCTTTCGTGCCGCGGGCCTGCGCCGGCGCTACTACCAGGACAACGGTGAGGACGCCTTGGTGATGTGGCGCACGCCGGCGACGCTGGTGGGTTCGTTCGACGACGTGCCGAACCCAGGGCCGGTGTGATGTTGGTGTCAAGGGTGGTCTTCGTCGCTGCGTCCACGACCGTCGCCGGCGCGAGCCTTGTACACGCGAGGCGTGTGGGTCGAGCGTGGAGCGCGCGTCGATGATCCTCGCGATCGAGACCAGCTGTGACGACACCTGCGCGGCTGTCGTCGCCGAGGACGGGACGATCCGCTCGAACGTGATCTCCTCACAGCTTGAGCACGAGCGCTTCGGCGGCGTCGTGCCCGAGATCGCATCGCGCCACCACCTGGAGCTGATCGACCTCGTCGTAGAGCGTGCTCTGGCAGAGGCAGGCACGACGCTGGGCGAGGTGGAGCTGGTGGCAGCGACGCAGGGCCCAGGCCTGATCGGAGCACTGCTCGTCGGCTTCTCCAACGCCAAGGCTCTGGCGGCGGCCCGTCGCCTGCCGTTTGCCGCGATCGACCATCTGCAGGGTCACGTGTCGGCCAACTTCCTAGTGTCCGCAACCGATGACGGGGGAGACGTATTCGAGCCACCCTTCCTCTGTCTGATCGCCAGCGGTGGCCACACGCTGCTGGCTCACGTGCAAGAGCACGAAGGCTTCAAGACGCTCGGCCGCACGCTCGACGACGCCGCGGGCGAGGCGTTCGACAAGGGCGCAAGGATGCTGGGCCTAGGCTTTCCGGGAGGCCCTGCGCTCCAACGCCTAGCGGCCGACGGCGATCCGGAGGCGTTCCGGTTCCCGACCTCCGGCTCGCGCTCGCGAGGGGGACGAGGCGCCACGCGCGCCTTTGGTCGCAGCCTCGACTTCTCCTTCGCGGGCCTGAAGACCTCGCTGCTCTACAAGCTGCGCGAGCTAGACGATGCCGAATGTCGCAAGCGCGAGGCCGACCTCGCGGCCTCCTACCAGGCCGCGATCGTCGAGCACCTGATCGTGCGTACCGAGGAAGCCTTGGATCTGACGGGCCTCGATCGCCTGGCCGTCGGCGGCGGTGTCGCGGCCAACGGTGAGCTGCGCCGACGTCTGCGAGAGCTGGGGGTAGGAGTGCACGTGCCACCGGCTGTGTTGTGCACCGACAACGCCGCGATGATTGCAAGCGCCGCACGCTTTGCGCCGGCGCTGCCATACCCGGATTATCTGGGTCTCGATGCCTACGCGACGGGCGAGCGTCCGAGGTGAGGGTGAAGGATCGAGAGACGGTGCGGGGTCGGGGTGCTTCGCCAGAGCGAGTCGGGTGTTTTGAAAAAAGCGTCATGCCCCCGTGCGCGCGGGGGCATGCTTGGTTTCGATGAAGCTTGTGACGCTCTACTCCAAGCCGGACTGCCACCTCTGCGTGGAGGCGCAAAGTGTCCTACGGGAATTGCGTTCAGAGCTGGGATTCAAGCTGTCGGAGGTTGACATAACCACCGACGAGGCCCTGCATCGAGCGTATTTCGAGCGTATCCCGGTAGCCACGCTGGACGATGAGGAGCTGTTCGAATACTTCGTCGACGAGGACGTGCTGCGGCAGCGTCTGCAGACCATCCTCTAGAGTCAGAGAACGATGGCTTACAACGAGTTGAGCACTCCGGTGAGCACGATCCACGACGGCGATACGCTCGCCGGCGAGCGGCTCTCCCTCGGCGTCGCCGCACGGCTGTCGCGCTACCTGCAGGTCCTGACTCAGGCAAAGAAGATGGGCAAGGAGACGATCTCCTCGCAAGAGCTCTCCGACTACACACATGTCAACTCCACGCAGATCCGCCGCGACCTGTCGGGATTCGGCAAGTTCGGCAAGCGCGGAGTCGGCTACAACGTCGAGTCGCTCGTCTCGCAAATTCGCAAGATCCTGCGCACTGCGGGACAGCACAACATCGCGCTGCTTGGCGCCGGCCACCTCGGCAAGGCGATCGCCTCCTCGGACATCTTCGCCGACCACGGCTTCCGAGTCGTGGCGATCTTCGACGTGGACGAGACGAAGGTCGGCAGCAAGGTTGGCAGCCAAACGGTCCGCCACACCAATGAGCTGCACCAGGTCGTCGAAGACGAGGAAATCGTGGTGGGCGTGCTCGCCGTCCCTACGCGCGCCGCTCAGGGTCTGGCGGACGAGCTGGTGGAGGCCGGCGTGAAGATCATCTTCAACTACTCCGAGTCGCTCCTAGCGGTCCCGCCCGAGGTGACCGTCCACACTTCAAGCCCGGCGGTCGACCTGCTCTACGCGCTCTACTTCTACTTGACCTGATTCCCGTGGTCGGAAGAGCCAAGCCTGCCTGACCTTGCCTGCGCCGCGTCTGCACCTAACACTAATTTTTCCCCTCCCATACCGGCAAGCTCCATAGGCCCACCTGAGTGACCAGTAAAGACCTAGATAAAGCAGTTGAAACGTTTGCGCAATCGACCAACCTCACGGTCGGCATCGAGGAGGAGTTCGCGATCCTCGAGCCGGCCACGCTGGATCTGGTCCCGCGCTTCGAGCAATTGCGCGCCCGCGCGAGCGAGCGCGACCCGTTGCTGGCCGACGCGATCACGGGCGAGCTGATCTCCTCGGAGATCGAGATCGTCTCCGGGCGCGGCGAGAACCTCGGCGACGCCCTGACCCGCCAGCGCGAGCGCCGCCGACGGCTATTCGCCCTGGCCGGGGAGGAGAGCGCCGCATTGGGAGCGACGGGAACCCATCCGTGGGCCGACTACCGCGAGCAGCCGATCATCGATACCGAGCACTACCGGCGAGTTGAGCGGGGCTTGAAGTACGTCGCCTGGCGCAACAACACCTTCAGCCTGCACGTGCACGTCGGCATCAACGACATCGACCGCGCTGTGCAGGTCTGCGACCGGTTGCGACCGGTGTTGCCGCTGCTGCTGGCGGTCTCGGCCAACTCGCCCTACCTCGACGGCCGCGACTCGGGCCTGCACTCGGCGCGCACGCAAAGCTTCACGCGCAACTTCCCACGCTGTGGCATCCCCGACGCGTTCGGTGGCTGGCGGCCGTATCGCCAGTACATCGAGTTTCTGCTGCGGACAAGCTCGATCGTGGAGTTCACGCAGGTGTGGTGGTCGGTGCGCCCGCACTTCGAGTTCGGAACGGTGGAGGTGCGAATCTGCGACGCGCAAAGCACAGCGACCGAGTCCGAGGCGCTGGCAGCTTTGATCGTGGCGTGCGTGGCCCAGGCGGCTCGTGACCTCGATGATGGCGTGCCGTTCGCCGACCCGCCGCCGCGCCTGATCGAGGAGAACATGTGGCGAGCGATCCGCTACGGCTTGGACGGCAAGATGGTCGACCTCGAGCGCGCCGAGGAGTACCCGGCCGCGGAAATCGTCGAGCGCTTGGCTGCCTGGACCGAGCCGGTGCGCGGCGAGCTTGGTGTCGAGCCGGCGTTTCTCGAGCGCAACGGAGCGCAACGACAGCGAGCGATGATCGACGCGGGAGCAAGCCGCGAGGAGGTATTCGCGGCCTCGGTACGCGAGACAAGACAGACCTATTCCCAGGAGGTGACGGTGTGAGCAGCGAGCAACAGCCCCAGCCGAGTGCGGCAGGTGCGCAAGGACCGGGCGGGCCGACGAGCCAAGCCCAGCCGACGAGCCAAGCCCAGTCGAGCGAGGAGGAGATGCGCGCGGCTTACGAAGCTGAGCTCAACCGCATCACGAGCGCAGAGATGATCGTCCAAACGACGGTCTCGCTGATCAACATCGCCGGTCGTCGCCTTGGACTGGCTCCCCCCGCTGCCGGGGGCGACCCATCTGCCGAGCCAGGAAGCGAACGAGATCTTGAGCAAGTGCGCGACGCGATCGACGGGGCCAGCGCGCTGATGCCGATCCTCGAGCGGCGCATGCCAGGCGAGCTGGCACCGCTGCGCGACGCGATCGCCCAATTGCAGGTCGCCTATGCGCGCGAGGCGCAGAGCTCTTCGAACCAGACTTCGACAACTTCCACGACGGCGCAGGGAACAAGCCCCGAGCAGGCCAAGCCGGTCGAGAAGCCGGTCGAGAAGCCGGCAGAGGGCGACGGCCAGCAGGACCCCGGACCGGCCCAAGCGAGCGGTCGACTGTGGGTGCCCGGCCGCTGAGCGCATGCCTCGCGCGTGCGCGGGACGACGGATTCGCAAAGGGGGCTTTTGTGGGTTTCGCAAAGTGGATGTTTCGCAAAGGGGGGTGTTTCCGTGCGCGCGGGGAACGACGTCCCCCGACATGAATGTCCCCAGGCAGGACCTTGACCAGTCCTCTGCCGCGACCTTGACTGCCTTCCGCTGGCGCAAACGATAGACTGCGCCCGCCTTTACGCCGGGTCGTGCGCTCCTAGGGAGTGGCCCGTGCGATCAACGTGCGCGCGAATCTCCTCGCGCGGCACCTAACCAGACCGCGGAGGATTTCTGTTGAGTAGCTTTCTGACGAACCATGGGGTCGTCGTTGCCCTTGTGTGCGCCGCCTGTGCTGTGGTGTACGGCCTCGTGACCACCCGCGCTCTGCTCGAGCTCTCGCCGGGCAACGAGCGGATGCAAAGCATCTCGCGGGCTGTCCAAGAAGGCGCCCGCGCCTACCTGAACCGCCAGTACATGACGATCGCGGCCGTCGGCGTCGTGATCTTCGTGGCGTTGATCTTCGTCCAGAACATCGCCGTAGCCTGCGGCTTTGCGATCGGCGGGATCCTCTCCGGCTCGGCTGGCTACATCGGCATGAACGTGTCGGTGCGCTCCAACGCCCGTGTCGCGGAGGCCGCGCGCGGCGGCGTCTCCCCGGCGCTGCGCGTCGCCTTCCAGGGCGGCGCCATCACCGGCATGCTGGTCGCCGGGCTGGCCCTGTTTGGTCTCGCCGGCTATTACGGCCTGCTCACCGCGGTCTTCAACGACTCCCAGAAGACGGCCGTGGACGCCCTCATCGGACTGGGCTTCGGTGGTTCGCTGATCTCCGTGTTCGCCAGGCTCGGCGGCGGCATCTTCACCAAGGCCGCCGACGTCGGCGCGGACATCGTCGGCAAGATCGAGGCCGGCATCCCCGAGGACGACCCGCGCAACCCGGCCGTGATCGCCGACAATGTGGGCGACAACGTCGGCGACTGCGCCGGCATGGCGGCCGACCTGTTCGAGACCTACGCCGTCACCGCCGTCGCGGTGATGCTGCTCGGCGTGCTCACCTTCCACGAGGCCACCAAAGTCGTCATGTACCCGCTCGTGCTCGGCGGCGTCGCGATCATCGCCTCGATCATCGGCACGTTCGCCGTTCGCTCGAAGGCCGGCAACGTCGAGCGCGCCCTTTACCAGGGCCTGGTCGTCTCGGGGATCCTGGCCGCCGCGGCGTTCGCGCCGATCACCTACTGGCTGATGAAAGACCTCACCTTCAGCCAGGTCGGCAACGTCGTCAACCCGCCCTCCTGGGGCAAGTTCTACTTGTGCGCACTGATCGGCATCGGCGTGACGGCGCTCTTGTTCGTGATCACCGACTACTACACCTCGACGCGCTTCTCGCCGGTCAAGAAGACCGCCAAGGCGTCGGTCACCGGACACGCCACCAACATCATCCAGGGCTTCGGCTCGGGCCTGCAGGCGACCGCCCTACCGGCGATCGTGCTCGTGCTCGGCATCTTCGGCGCCTGGAAGCTCGCGGGCGGCGGCACCACTGGCATCTACGGCATCGGCGTCGCCGTCATGGGCCAGCTGTCGCTGACCGGTCTGATCGTGGCGCTCGACGCGTTCGGTCCGATCACCGACAACGCGGGCGGCATCGCCGAGATGGCCGAGCTGCCCGAGGAGGTGCGCAACGTCACCGACCCGCTGGACGCGGTCGGCAACACCACCAAGGCCGTCACCAAGGGTTACGCGATCGGCTCTGCGGTGATGGCGGCCGTCGTGCTGTTCGCCGGCTTCCGCCAGGAACTGGCCGACCACACCCACAAATCGATCGAAACGCTCGTGTTCTCCATCAACGAACCGCCCGTTTTGATCGGCCTGCTGCTCGGCGGCATGATGGTGTGCCTGTTCGCCTCGCTCTCGATGGAGGCCGTCGGCCGCGCCGGCGGCGCCGTCGTCGAGGAGGTGCGCCGCCAGTTCCGCGAGCACCCCGGCATCATGGAGGGCACCGAAGAGCCCGACTACGCCACCTGTGTGGACATCGTCACGCGTACCGCTCAGCGCGAGATGATCCTGCCGGCGCTGCTCCCAATCGCCCTGCCGGTGATCGTCGGATTGATCGACCAGAAGGCGCTCGGCGGTCTGTTGATCGGCGTGATCGTCGTTGGCTTCTTCTTCGCGGTGCTGATGACCGCCGGCGGTGGCGCCTGGGACAACGCGAAGAAGCTGATCGAGGACGGCGCCTTCGGCGGCAAGGGCTCGGAGGCACATGCTGCCTCGATCACCGGCGATACGGTCGGCGACCCGTTCAAGGACACGGCCGGACCGGCGATCAACCCGATGATCAAGGTCGCGAACATCGTTGCCATCTTGATCATCCCACTCATCACCTGAGACTCAGGAGCACTGTCGCGGGGCACGCAGGCGTGAGCTGTTCAGGCGTCTGCTATGTCCCGCGGCATGCCCCATATGCCGCGAATAGTCCTAAGCTCACGAGAGAGATGAGATGACGGGCAGGCAGCTACATCGCGCTGGCACCGCCGTGCTGTCACTTGCGATGGTCGCAATCGGCATCGCGCTGATAGTCGAGGCGCTCGTCAGCGAAGGCGCTCTCAGCATTCGCGTGCTGCTCGGCTTCCTGTTCGTCATTGCCGGTACAGGCCGCATATATGTCGACGTCAGACGAGGTCGCGGAGCATGAGCATGCCCGAGGGACGGAACCCAAGCGGGCCTAAGCCTGGCTCGCCTAAGCCTGGCTCGCCTAAGCCTGGCTCGCCTAAGCCCGGCTCGCCTAAGCCTGGCTCGCCTAAGCCCGGCCCGCCTAAGCCCGGCCCTTCTGAACCGACGAACGGTGCGCTAGCCGACGGTACGTCCATGTCCGAGGGCGCGCAGGCATCGCAGCGCCGTGCGGCGCACATGCGCGCCATCGAGCTCGGTGCCGGCGCACGCACGACGCTGCGTCACGGCCTCGGCTCGCCGATCCTGTTCGCGATCGTCTATACGTCGCTGGCAAGCGCCGTGTTCTTCTCGCTTGGGGTCGTGACCGACCATGCGGCCGGCTTGACCCCAGTCGTGTTTCTGATCGCCGCGATCATGTTCGGACTGACGGCGATGACCTATGTAGAGGGCGCATCGCTGCACCAGGAGCCGGGGGGCTCGACGGTCTTTGCGCGTTACGCCTTCAACGAGCTCGTGAGCTTCATCGCGGGCTGGGCGATGCTGCTCGACTACGTCATCCTGATCGCCGTCACCGCGTTCGCCGCGACCCAGTATCTGCGCGTTTTTTGGGCTCCGCTGGACCACTACACCGAGGCGCTGCTGCTGGCCTTGGCGATCATCGCGTTCGTGGTATTCACAAACGTGCGCGGTTTTCATTGGCGTCGCGAATACCGCATCGGCGTGGTCGTGCTCGGAGCACTGCTGCTCGAGCTGGTCGTGATCGTGGTCGGGCTCGTCGAGTTCCTTGACCCGCACCGGCTGATCAGCCAGATCCACCTCGGCAGCGCGCCGACGTGGACAGGCCTGGTCTTCGCGCTCACGATCACCACGATCGCCTTCACGTGTGTGGAGTCGGCGTCTGGGCTGGCGGGCGAGGTCAAGGTCGGGCGGGGCGCCCTGCGGCGGCTGATAGGGAGCGGCACAGTGACCGTCGTGGTCACCTACGTGGGCGTGGCGATCGTTGCGGTCACCGCGTTCCCACTTGTATCGGGCGGGGTGCCAGGACATCATTTCTCCGACGCCCCGGTGCTCGACATCATGGAACAGCTGCATCCGCACTGGCTCTCGCAGGCGCTGACGTACTCGATCGGCGCGATCGCAGGGCTCACGCTGATCGCAGCAGCCGACTCGGCGATGCTCGGCCTATCACGGCTGGCCTATTCGCTGTCGGTCAATCGCCAGATCCCAAGCGGGCTGGGGCGCCTGCACGCGCAGCGCTCGACTCCCTACGTGCTGATCCTGCTCGCCGGCGTGATCGCCGCGGGCCTGGTAGTTCCCGAGAGCCTTACCTTCCTCGTCGGCACCTACGCGTTCGGGGCGATGCTGGCGTTCACGATCGCCCACGCCTCGGTCGTCAAGATGCGCTACAGCGAGCCTGACAGGGAGCGTCTGTACCGCACGCCGTTCTCGGTGCGCGTGCGCGGCGGCGAGCTGCCGCTGCTGGCGGTGGTCGGCACGATCGTGTGCTCGCTGGGCTGGGTCGCCACCATGGTGGTCCATCACACCGCCCGCTACGTGGGCCTCGGCTGGATGGCCGCCGGCATCCTCTTGTATGTCATTTACCGACGCGCCGATGAAACCTCGCTGTTGCGGCGCGTGACCGTCTCCGCGGAGGCGTTGCGCGCCGAACACCTGCCGGAGCGCGAGTACGGCTCGATCCTGGTCCCGCTGTGCGGCACGCGCCTGGACGAGGACATCATCCAGACCGCCGCGCTGCTGGTTGCCGGCAAGCCGACCGACGATGCCGCGATCGATGCCTCGACGATCGAGGCGGTGTGGATTTTCGAGATGCCGATGTCGCTGCCGCTGGACGCGCGCCTGCCGGATGCTCAGGTCAAGCACGCGCGCCAAGCGCTGGCGCGCGCCAAGGCGGTGGGGGAGGAGTACGCGGGCGTGCAGGTCGCCACCGCCACGATCAGGGCCCGCCGCGTCGGCCACGCGATCCTCGAGGAGGCACGCAGGCGTGGCGTGGAGGCGATCGTGCTCGGCGCCGAGGAGCCCTCCCGGATTCGCGGTGGCTCGCGTCTGGGCGGACGCGGGGGGCCGCTCGAGAACTTCGTCGGCGACGTCACCAAGTACGTGGTGAAAAAGGCGGCGTGTCGTGTGATCGTGACGGCGCCCTCCGAGCGCGACTATGCCAAGGTCCTGGCCGGCGAGCGGGCGGGTCAGGATTCGCCTGCTCGGGACGCGCTTGCGGAGACAGCTCCGGCCGCGCCACTCGCTGGGCCGAGCGGTGGACCCATCGTCTAATCTCACACGCCGTGCTTGCGATCCCTCCATCCACCCCGGCGCCGCCTTTTCCATGTTCGTGTTGATCGTCGGGGCCGGCCGTGTCGGCTCCGCCGTGGCCAAGTCGGCGCTGGCGGCCGGCCATGAAGTCTCGGTGCTCGACGAGGACCCGCTTTCCCACGAGCGCCTCGACGCGGGCCAGAGCGGCAGCTGGGAGGAATCAGACGGCCAGTTCACGGTGGGAACGGCCCTGGAGACCGAAGCGCTTGTGCAGGCTGGGATCGAGCGCGCCGACGTGTTCATCGCCTCGACCGACGGCGACAATACGAACCTGATCATCGCCCAGATCGCCCAGCGCCGCTTCGGCGTGCAGAAGGTGCTCGTGCGCGTCATGGACCCGGCTCGCGCCGGCTGGTATGGCGAACAGGGCTTGCACACGATCTCCCCGACCAAGCACGCGATCGAAATGTTCGAGAGCGCGCTTGCGGCCGAGTCGGCGTAGGCGAGCGATGCTCTATCCACAGGTAGTCGCCTCCACCTTCTCCATGCGCGCGGTCGAATCGCTTGCGGTGGTCCAGCTCACACCCCTCTACGTGGGGGTAAAGCCATGTACGTGATCATCGTCGGCGCCGGCAAGGTGGGCCGCAACCTCGCGCGCGAGCTGATCCTCAAGGGCAACGAGGTCACGATCATCGAGTCCTCGCGGCCCCGCTACCTCTTGATCGAGGAAGAGTACGAGCACGCCGTCCAGTACGGCGACGCTACGGAGCTGTGGGTCCTGGAGCGGGCGGGCATCCAGCGAGCCGATCTGGTGATCGCCGTCACCGGTGACGACGAGGACAACATGCTCGTCTGCCAGGTCGCCAAGGAGAAGTACCTGTGCGAGCGCATCATCGCCCGAGTGAACAACCCGCGCAACTACGACCATTTCAAGCTGCTGGGCATCCAACCGGCGGTCTCGGCGACCGACCTGATCCTGCGCCTGATCGAGCATGAGGTCCCGCGCTATGGCTTGGTGCACCTGCTCGCATTGGAAGAGGAGCGCCTGGAGATCATCGAGTTGGAGGTCGGCGCCGGCGCCCCTGTCGTCGGTGTGAGGGTTTCCGACATCGCCTTGCCGGAAGGCAGCCTGATCATCTCGGTGCTGCGCGCGGGGGGTGGTTTCGTGCCCAAGGCGGACACGGTCATCGAAGCGGGGGATGAGGTCTTGCTGGTGTTGGACCCGGGTTTGGAGGAGGCTATTACGGCGTTCTTCGCTTCGAGCGGGAGTCGCGCGGAGGCGTAGGGCCCGAGGCCTGCTGCTCAGCTTCCTGTGCCACGGGGAGCTGCCTGACGAGTCGCTATATTCTTTGCCGCGACACGCACTGTCCGGGATAGTCCAATTGGCAGTGACGCCCGGTTCTGGTCCGGGAGATTGGGGTTCGAGTCCCTGTCCCGGAGTCTGTAGAGCTCGCCCACCTTTTGGGCGGGCTCCCGTGAGAGCGTCGAGGTTCGAGTGTTATCCCGAAGTTCTACGCCGCCGTGTGGATCGCCCAGTCGCGGTACAGGTCGTAATACCGGCCCTCCGCCGCGATCAGCTCATCGTGGGTGCCCTGCTCGGCGATCTTGCCGTGCTCCAAGACGACGATCCTGCCCGCGCCCCGAATTGTCGACAGCCGGTGCGCGATCACGATCGAGGTGCGCCCTGCCAGCAGCCGGCGCAAGCCCTGCTCGATGCGGGCCTCGGTGTGCAGGTCCACGTTGGAAGTTGCCTCGTCCAGGATCAGGATGCGCGGGTCCGCGATCAGCGCGCGCGCGAAAGCGATCAGCTGTCGTTGTCCCGCCGAGAGCTGGGCGCCGCGCTCGCCTACCTCGGTGTCATAGCCCTGGGGCAGCTCTGCGATGAACTCCTCTGCCCCCACGGCGGCGGCGGCCTGACGAATCTGCTCCTGCTCGGCTCCTGCTCGCCCGAAGGCGATGTTCTCTGCGATTGTGCCCGAGAACAGAAAGGCCTCCTGAGGCACGATCCCCATCTGCGAGCGCAGCGAGGTGCTCGACACCTCGCGCAAGTCGTGGCCGTCCACGAGGATGCGCCCTTCGGTGGGGTCATAGAAGCGAGCGACGAGCTTGGCCATCGTCGACTTGCCCGCGCCGGTGGCGCCCACCAGCGCGACAGTCTGGCCTGGCGGGATTTGCAGGTCGATGTGCTCGAGCGCCAGCACCTCCTCTGCTTCCAGCGGGGCGGGCAGTCCCGCCTCCAAGGGGGCGCTGACTGACTTGTCCACGTTCTTGCGTGCGCGCCGCGGTTTATAGGCGAAGGTGACGTCCTCGAAGCTGAGCTCGCCGCGGATGCGCTCCAAGTCAGGCGCTCCGGGCTTGTCGGTCAATTCCGGCTCGACGTCGAGCAGCTGGAAGATCTTCTCCAGGGCCGCCATGCCCGATTGATACGTGGTGTACAGCTGGGAGAGCTGCTGAATCGGTTCGATCAAATAGGAGAGCGTCGCCACGAACGCGACGACGGTGCCGGCGGTGACGCTGCCGGAGATCGCCTGGTAGCCGCCGTACAGCACGATCCCGGCGATCGCTATCCCGGAGAGCATTTCCACCGCCGGGAAGTAAGCGGCGTTGAGCCTGACGGTGACCATGTTGGCGTCGCAGTTGTCCTCGTTGAGCTCGGCGAAGCGGGCGAGGTGGCGCGGCTCCTGGCCGAAGCTGCGTACCACACGGATGCCCGAGAGCGTCTCCTGCAGGTAGGCGGTGATCGAGCCGATCGTCTCACGCGTACGCCGGAAGGCGCCGGCGGATGTCAGGCGAAACCAGAAGCTGCCGGCTGCGATCAGCGGCAGGATGCAGAACGTGAGCAGCGCCAGTTTGACGTCGAGGTAGAGCAGCACCGCAACCGCTCCGACCAGCGTCAGCCCGGACTGGAACAGCGTCACCACCGAGTCGGTGACAAGGCTTTCCAGCGCCTCGACGTCGTTGGTGATGCGCGATATCAGCACGCCCGCCGGGCGGCTCTCGTAGAAGCCGATCGGCTGACTCTGCAGGTGCGTGAACAGGCGGATGCGCAAGTCGGCGAGCGTGCGCTGGCCAACCCAGCCGACCAGATACGTTTGCACGTAGGTCATCAGCCATACCAGCAGCGCGGCAACAACGAATGCGATGACGACAAGCACGAGCGTTTTGAAGTCGTGTTGGTCGATGCCTTCGTCGATCGCGGCCTTGGCCAGTAGCGGTGGCGCGAGCGAAGCCGCCGTACCCAGGACCAGTGCGGTCAACATTCCCGCCACGCGCAGGCGATAGGGCTTCAACAGCGCCAGCAGCCCCCGTAGGTTGCGGCCGCGGCTCTCGCGGCTGGCACGCGAGCCGTCCCACTGTGCGCCGCCGCGGTGCATGCCCGGGCCCATGCCGCG
>JBAQGH010000140.1:0-8917 GCA_049287685.1 Solirubrobacteraceae bacterium
CCGCGGCGCAGCGGGTCGGCCCAAGGCCCGACATGATCGCCGCCTGGGCGGTCGCGCTTGGTTTCCTGCTTGTGGCCGTCGCGATCCTGAGCGCGCACTAGACACGCCTCTTTAGCCAGCCGTCCAAGGCGGGCGGCGGGCCCATCCATTACGCTGCGCCACTGATGCCCGAGATCGAGCAGCCCAAGAGTCGCGACGACGTGAAGGCGCTTGTCGCCGAGCGCGACATCCGCTTCATCCGCTTCTGGTTCACCGACATCCTCGGCCAGCTCAAGTCGTTCTCGATCAACGTCGAGGAGCTCGACGACGCCTTCGAGGCCGGCATGGGCTTCGACGGCTCCTCGATCACCGGCTTCAACGCGATCGAGGAGTCCGACATGATCGCGCTGCCCGATCCGAGCACGTTCGCCGTGCTGCCCTGGCGTCCTGAAGAGCAGGGGGTGGGGCGCATGTTCTGCGACGTCATCACGCCCGAGCGCACGCCGTACGAGGGCGATCCTCGGCACGTGCTGCGCCGTGCCTTGCAGCGTGCGCAGGCGATGGGCTTCGACACGTTCAACGTCGGTCCCGAGCTCGAGTACTTCCTGTTCAAAGACAGCAAGACCACCGAGGTGCTCGACGAAGGCGGCTACTTCGACCTGACGACACTCGACGCCGGCACCGACGTGCGCCGTGAGACCGTGCTCGCGCTCGAGCAGCTTGGCATCCACGTCGAGTACACCCACCACGAGGTCGGCCCCTCCCAGCACGAGATCGACATGCGCTACGCGCCGGCGCTGAAGATGGCCGACGACTGCATGACCTACCGCATCACCGTCAAGGAGTACGCGGTCAAGTACGGCTGGCACGCGACCTTCATGCCCAAGCCGCTGTTCGGCGAGAACGGCTCCGGGATGCACACGCACCAGTCGCTTTTCACGGATGGCAAGAACGCGTTCTACGACGCCGAGGACCAGTACTTCCTCTCAGACATCGGCAAGGCGTTCATCGCCGGCCAGCTCAAGCACGCACGCGAGATCTGCTCGATCTTCGCCCAGTGGGTCAACTCCTACAAGCGGCTCGTGCCCGGATACGAGGCCCCTGTATACGCCGCTTGGTCGCGGCGCAACCGCTCGGCGCTCGTGCGCGTGCCGCTGTACCACCCCGGCAAGGAGCAGGCCACGCGCATGGAGCTGCGCTGTCCCGACCCTGCCTGCAACCCATACCTGACCTTCGCCGCGCTCCTGCAGGCCGGCTTGGAGGGCATCGAGAAGGGCTACGAGCTGCCCGACCCGATGGAGAAGAACCTCTACCACCTGACCGCCGAGGAGCGCCGGCGCCTGGGCATCGAGCAGCTGCCGGAGTCGCTCGGCGAGGCGATCGAGATCACGGCAGAGTCGGAGCTGATGCTGCGTACGCTCGGTGAGCACACGTTCAACCGCTACATCGAGATCAAGCGCCAGGAGTGGGAGGACTACCGCGTGCAGGTGACACAGTGGGAGCTCGACCGCTATTTGGCGATCCTTTAGACCGCCGTCTGTAACAGTCGCTAGGATGCCGCGATCATGCGCTTGCGACTTCTTCCCACGACGGGCTCTGTGCTCGTCCTCGCGCTCGTGGTGCTCGCCGGCTGCGGCGGCTCCTCGAGTAGCAACAACATCGCCTCCAAGAGCGCGACTGAGATCCTCAGCGAAAGCAAGGCCGCGGCTGATAGCGCCAGCTCGGTTCACGTCTCCGGGTCGATCAAGAGCGGCACCGCACCCGTCACGATCGATCTGAACCTTGCGTCCGGCAAGGGCGCGCGCGGTGAAATCTCAGAGAACGGGGCCAGTTTCAAGCTGATCCTGGTCGGAGGGACGGCGTACATCAGCGGCAGCCCGGCCTTCTATCGCAGCCTCGGCGGGGCCGCCGCGGCGCAGCTGCTCGACGGCAAGTGGCTGAAGGCCTCGGCGACGAGCGGCGAATTTGCCTCGTTCAACTCGCTCGCCAACATGCGCCAGCTGATCGACACGACGCTTGCCGCTCACGGTGTGCTGACTAAGGGCGCCACGAGCACCGTCAACGGACAGCAGGCGATCGCCATCACCGACACCAACAAGACCGGCACGCTGTACGTGGCCACGACCGGAAAGCCCTACCCGGTGGCGATCACCAAGGGCGGCTCGGAAAACGGCAAGATCACCTTTAGCAACTGGAATCAGCCGGTCACGATCACGGCGCCCCCAAACTCGGTCGATCTGTCAGAACTCAAGGCGCTGGCCGGGCACTGACGGCCGAAGGGCGGCGCCTGGCGACGTCCTCGGTCGCTCGCGTGCATAGCACGCCACGCTTCCTGCGTCCTTGCCAGGCTTGCCCCTCGACCGTCAGTAGGTTGTTCGCCTTTAGTGGCTGGGTGGCAAGGGGCAGGCGATCGGGCGCGGCGGGGCGAGACGCCAGTGCATCGCCTGCAGCAGGTATCCAAAGGACGTGGGGTGTCTTGGGGCGATCGTGTGCAGCAGCGCTATGACGCTCGCGCCGTGGCGCTCGTAGCGCTCCTCGCCCGTCAGCTGTGCGAGGCGCAGCAATCCCATCGCGGCGCTCGATCCGCCGGCTGGGATCGGCGAGTCCTCCAGCTCCTTGCGCCTCGCGATCAGCTGTTCGCTGTCGGCGGCGGTCGAGAAGAAACCACCGTGCTCTGGATCTGAGAAGCGCTCGATCAGCTGGTCGGCGAGCGTTGTGGCCTCGGTGAGCCAACGCTCGTCGCAGGTTGCTTCGAACAGGGCGATCAGCGCCTCCAGCAGAAAGGCGTAGTCCTCCAGATAGGCGCCGATCTTCGCCTGGTCGTCGTTGTAGGAGCGCAGCAGGCGGCCCTGCTCGTCGCGTAGATCTCTCAGCACGAACTCGGCGCACTCGATGGCGGCGTCCAAGAAGCTCGCGGAGGTGCTTTGGGTGTCCGTGGGGTTCGCCGCAACGCTCTGGACTTGCTCGTCGATGTCATCGGCTGTCCGCTCCTCGACGCTCGATTTGCCTGTGGCAAATGCCCCCGCCTCGGCGAGCGCCGTGATCATCAGCGCGTTCCAGCTGGTCAGGCGCTTGTCGTCGAGCCCAGGCCTCGTTCGTTGGGTCCGCGCGTGAAGCAGCCGTTCGCGAATCCGGTCACGCATCGCCTCGTCGGGTCGCGGGCCGCGATCCTCGAGCACGTTCAAGCCGGGTGCAGGATGGTGCGGATCGACGAAATTGCCTTCCTCGGTAGCCCCGAACCAGTGGCTCGCAGAGTCCGCGTCCTCACCGAGGACGTCTTCGAGCTCGGCGGTCGTCCATACGTAGAAGCTTCCCTCGACGCCATCGGAATCCGCATCGAGCGCGCTGTAGAAGCCTCCCTCCGGCCCTCGCATCTCGCGCAGTGCCCATTCCAGTGTGTCGTGGCACACCTCCAGCAGGCCCATGTCTCCCGACAGCTGAAAGCCGTGCAGGTAGGCCCGTGCAAGCAGTGCGTTGTCGTAGAGCATCTTCTCGAAGTGCGGCACCGTCCAGGTCTGATCGACCGCGTAGCGGTGAAAGCCGCCGCCGATCTGGTCGTGGATGCCGCCGCCGGCCATGCTGCGCAAGCTGTACAGCGACATCTCGCGCTCTCCCAGGGCCATTAGGAGCTCCAGGACCGAAGCTTGCGGGAACTTCGGCGCTCCGCCGAAGCCGCCGTTCACGGCGTCGAAGGACGCCTTCAGCCTTTGCGCCGCCGCATCGAGCGAGCTCTTGTCAAAAGGTTCCTCGACCGCCCGCAACAGGGCGCCGCCGGAGAGCCGCTCACGCAGCTGCTCGCCGCTCGCCCTGATCTCCGCTGCCCGTTCGCCCCACGCTTCGGACACCGCCAGCAGCACCTGCGTGAAAGACGGCATCCCTGGGCGATCCTGCGGGGGAAAATATGTGCCGCCGTAGAACGGTACGCCCTCTGGCGTCAGGAACACGTTCAGCGGCCAGCCGCCGTGGCCTGTCATGCCCTGCACGGCCTCCATGTACAACGCGTCGACGTCGGGGCGCTCCTCGCGATCGACCTTTACGCACACGAAGCTCCGGTTCATCAGCTGGGCGGTGCGCTCGTCCTCGAAGGACTCTCGCTCCATCACGTGACACCAGTGACAGGAGGAGTAGCCAATCGATACGAGCAGCGGCACGTCGCGCTCTCGCGCCAGCTCTAGCGCGCCTGGGCCCCACGGCAGCCAGTCCACTGGGTTGTTCGCGTGCTGGCGCAGGTAGGGGGAGCTCTCGGCTGCGAGCGCGTTGGCCATCGCTCTCAGGGGGTGCGCGCTAGAGCCGGCGCGGGGAAGCTCAGGTTCATCGTCGGCCAGCTCGTCTGTACGTCGTCCGTGCCGGCGCGCGCCAGCTTGACCTTGGCGAGGTCGACGTCGAAGCGACGGCCGCCAAGCGTGCCGCTGACGTGTGCGCTCGCGCCGATGCGGATCGTTCCGCGGGCGGCTTGCGAGCCTTCGATGCGCAGGTTGGCCGCCAGCAGATGGCCATCCTTGATCGGGAAGCTGCCGGTCAGTCGTACGCCGCCCACGAACGACAGGCCGTGCAACTGAAGCGCTGAGGATGTGATCCGCGCGAAGCCACCGCGCAAGCCGCCGAAGCTCGACCCGCTCGGCAGTTCCTGGTCGGCTTGGAGCGTGGCCCCGACCACCTGTCGTTCAAGGTCGAGGATCGTGTCCAGCGCCACCGCGAGCGTGCTGCCCGCACGTCCGGGAACTCCGCCCACCGCTTTTACGAGTGCGAGCTTCGCCGGGGTGATCGGCGTCGGTGGGAACGGGTCCTGTGTCGCCGGGCAGGGCTGTGCGACGGCGCCTGAGAAGAAAGCGGTGACGGCCGTCTGGGAGCAGCCGCTGAAATCGGTACCCAGCACCGAGTGGCCCGTATAGGGCACCACGACCAGCTGAGCTCCGGGAATCCGTGCCGCGATCGCCTGCGCCCCCGAAGTGGGCGTTCGCAGGTCCTGTGCGCCGGAGAGGATCAGCGTCGGCACGCTCGGCAGCGGGGCGATGGCCGGGGGCGCCGGTGCCACGTTCGGCCACTGCGCGCATCCGGGCAGCACGCTGTCGGCCCAGGCGACGCTCGCGCCGAACGGGTAGAAGGCAGATGCAGGCAAGGCGTGCAGCGCGTTCAACGCTTCGGCCAACCGCGTGCTTGCCGGCGCCGAGCGCTGCCAAGGGAAGGGCTCCTCTTCGCACGTGGTGTCCACGAATAGCGCTTCGTCGATGCCGTCGGAGCTTGCCAGCGGGGTGCCCGGCAGGTTCGGGATCAACCCCTCCGAGAGCAGGTTCAGGCGCAGCAGCGGAGCCGGATCGCCGTGCAGCGCCGATTGCACCGAGGCCGGCAGCAGCGCGCGCAGGGCCGGGTTCAAGTCTCCGGCTCCGATCAGGTTGAGCAGGTCCACGTTGGACAGCGTCGAGCGGTGACGATGGCCGGAGCCGTCGTACACATAGCCGTTCAGCGCATGCTTCTGCAGGGCCACCGCCAGGTGCGCGACATCGCCGAGCGGGTTGGAGGTGATGCCGGCGCAAACGTGTGCCGAGCACAGCTCTTCGAGTACCGGCTTCATCGCCTGGAACATTCCCACCGAGAACGGATCGTCTCGTTCCGGCGGCACGACCGAGTCGAGCACCAGCGATTCCACGTTCTGGGGGTAGCGTTCGGCATACTCGAGCGCCAGCTTGGTGCCGTAGGAGACGCCGAACAACACGAGCTTTTCGTAGCCGGCGGCTTGGCGGATCGCCTCGATGTCGGCCACCGATTCCTGGGTCGTGTAGGAACCGCGGGCGGTGCCGATCTGCAGCGCGCACCGTTCAAAGGCCTGCCCGATCGCGTTGAAGACTTCGGCAGAGCTTTCAAGCGCTGTACAGGCAAGCGGGCCGGAGCTGCCCGTGCCGCGTTGGTCGAGCACGAGCAGGTCGCGCGAGCCGAGCGCTGGCGCCATCTCCTTGGCCATCCCCTCCGCCAGTGGCAGCGCCGCCTGGCCTGGGCCGCCGGCCAGCCCGATCACGGCGGTATGGGTCGGCACAGCGCCGGCTTGCAGGCGCTCGATGCTCAGGCTCACCGTGCCGGGCGTGCTTCCGTTGCGGGCAAGCGGCACGGTCAGCGTCGTGCAGGTGAAGCCGGCCGCGGTCGAGGTCGAGCAGGGCGCGAACGTCAACGCCTGTGCCGGTGTGGACTGCGTCGCGGCGATGGCGATCGAGAGCAGCGGCGCACTGAGCGCAAGTGTCAAGATCCGCCGCAGCACAGCGACAGACGTTAGCGGCAGATCCGTAAGCGTCCGTAAATGGGAGCGGCTGTGCACGGCCATGGCCCGGCCGGGCTGGTCAGGAGTGTGCTTGGTCCACCTCGGTGGCTCAGGCGTCGCCTGAATCTTGGCGTGGCCCTTTAGCCAAGTACGTAGCGCAACAGCGCCGCGGTACCGGCCGAGCGCAGCGCCGCGTATCGCTGGGGTGCTGCTGTCAAGTCGGCCAAGCGTGACTCGACCGTGAACGTCGAGGCGCCGTGCTCGACTTCAGCGGCTCCGGCGGTTGTGAGATGGACGTGCTTGCCGGCGAGCACGCCGGCAAGTGTTCCGTGCGCGATGGTGAGCGTCCCGTGCGCTGCCGCCGATCCGCCGATGCTCAGCTTGGTGATGCCGGAGGAGATCCTGCCGGACACGGTGACGCCGGGCACGTAGGAATAGCCGCGCAGCAACTGCGTCTCGCCCGAGATTCCGCACCAGCCGGCAAGCAATCCGCCAGCTCGTGCCGAGGGGCCTTGCAGCGATTCCGAGCTTGCCTCGGAGAGTACTGTGAGCAGTAGCTGGCGATCGCAATCCGCAAGCGTCAGGACCGCTGCGTCGATGGTCAGGCCTGCCCTGCCGTGGTTTCCCCGCGCGAGGGGGACGCCACTCAGGCTTCGTGGCGGCAGCGGTGTGGGCAACTCCAGGGCGGGCGGTGTCCGGTCTTTGCACTGCTGGACCGACCTACCCTCAAATAGTGCCTGCAGGGCATTGTGGGCGCAAGGGGTCGGGTCCGCGCCGAGCACGGAATGGCCCGTGTTGGGCACGACCAGCAGTTGTGCGTCGGGTATCTGGGCCGCCACCTCGCGTGCGTTCGCGGTCGGAGTGCGTAGGTCGTCGGCGCCGCTCAGGATCAAGGTCGGCACATTCGGGAATGGCGCTTCGTCGACTTCGGGTCCCGCCGAGGCAAACGGCCACGAGGCGCAGGGGACCACGTCGCTCAGCGCGAGCGCGTTGACCGCTGTGAACGGCGCAAACGCGCTCGCCGGCTGTGCGCGCAGCGCGGCGAGGGCTTCGCGCAGACGCGCTTTGGCGCTCGAGGAGCGATTCCATGGGAACACGCTCTCTTCGCAGATCGTCGAGTAATACAGCGGCGTGTCGAAACCCTCGCTCAGGTTTTCTTCGCCTTCGGCTTCTTCGCCGCTATCGGTGCGTGCGAGCAGTCGCACGAGCGCGGCCGTGTTGCCGTCCACGGCCGAGCGCACGGCGGCTGGGAATTCGGCGCGCAGGATCGGGTCGAAGTCGCCCTCCATCAAGACCCCGAGCAGGTCGTTCGCGTAGATGCGCACCGGTTCGGAGTGCCCTTGGGCGTTGATGTAGCGGCCGCCGACCGAGCCGCCGCCCATTCGCTTTACCAGCCGCCCGAGATCGGCCACCGGTTCAGGTGTGATGTGCTTGCAGGCGCTTGCGGAGCACAGCTGGCGCAGGATGCGGCCCACGGCCGTAAATGTCGGTTCCTCGAATGCGTCCCGGCCGGAGGTCGGTACGACCGAGTCGAGCACGAGCGCTTCGACGTGGCTTGGGTACTCCTGGGCGTAGCGCTCGGCGACCTTGGTGCCGTAGCTCGTCCCGTACAGCACGAGCTTTTCGTAGCCGCCCGCCTGGCGGATGGCCTCGATGTCGGCGACCGTGTCAGCGGTTGTGTAGAGGCCTCGTGTCTGTCCGATCTGGCCGGCGCAGATCGACACAGCGAGTGGCGTTATCCCGCTTTTGAGGTGTTCGAAAGCGGCACAGGAAAGCGGGTGGGAGAGGCCCGTGCCGCGCTGGTCGAACACGATCAAATCGCGCGTGGAGACGATCGGTCCGAGGATCTGGGCGAAGTCGCTCGTGAACGGGAGTGCGGACTGGCCCGGCCCGCCGGCGAGCGCGATTACAGCCGTCTTGGCCGTGCCGACCGGGGAGAGGTGGCGGCGCACCGCCAGCGTGATCGTGCCGGGGATCGTCCCGCTTGGGTCGACCGGAACCGTCAGATGGCCGCATGCGACTTCGTTTGTGCCCGCACAGGGCTTCCATTCGATCTGCGCCTGTGCGACGGCGGACAACAACGCTGCGCATGCAATCGTCGCCAGGAATGCGCTCGCGAATGTCCCGGCTCCTCGTCGCACAGTCGGAATCTAGCGCACTGTCAACTCAACTTGCGCCGACACCCGTCAGCGTCCAAAATCTTGGAATAGGAGTCCCTAAGCGGTGTGGTGGTGCGGCTGACGAGGCCGATAAGCTCGGGTGCGATGAGTAGTGATCGCGAAACGATTGACGCCCAAGGTGCGCCGGCCGCGATCGGACCGTACTCGCATGCGGTGCGCGCCGGCTCGCTGCTGTTCTGCTCGGGACAGATCCCGCTCGATCCCGCAAGCGGTGAGCTGGTCGGCGCGACAGCGGCCGAGCAGGCGCGGCAGTGCCTGACGAATTTGACGGCTGTCTGCGACGCGGCGGGCGCGTCGTTGGCAGACGCGGTGCGCCTCACGGTCTACATGACCGATCTTTCCGCATTTGCCGAGGTGGGGGAGGTCTACGCGACGTTCTTCCCAGACTCGCCCCCGGCACGCGTGGCCGTCGGTGTAGCGGCCTTGCCACGTGGTGCTCAGGTCGAGATTGACGCGATTGTGGTTCTAAAAAATTAGGGAAGACAGCGCCGCATGCGGCGCTGTCCCG
>JBAQGH010000141.1:0-17735 GCA_049287685.1 Solirubrobacteraceae bacterium
GGCCACAGGCGGGCCGCTGCGCCTGCGCAACCCGTCCGCGGTCCGCCCGTGGCAGCACGTGCTGTGCCCGCTCTCCGGCTACCTGTTGCTAGCCCAGGCTTTGTGCAAGTCGCCGGCCTACGCGCGCCCGTGGAACTTCGGCCCCGAGAAAAGCGACGCGCGCACGGTCGAGTGGGTCGTGCGAAGGGTCTCGGCGTTGTGGCCGGGAGGAGTGCCTTGGGAGATCGACGAGGCCGAGCATCCGCACGAGGCGGCTTTGCTCGAACTGGACTCCACGCAGGCGCGAAAGCGGCTTGGGTGGGAGCCGCCGCTGGCTTTGGAGGCGGGCCTGCGGGCCACTGTGGAGTGGTACTTGGCGTGGCGGGAGGGTGGAGACTTGCGCGAGCTCACGCTGGGGCAGGTGCAAGCGCTAGGAGACTGATTTGGGTCGGAGCGCCTGGGTATAGTGCCCCGACCGCTCTTCGACGGAGGACCATATGACCGCCCTCAAGCCTGCACCACGCACCAGCCTGATCACGCGCACGAGCTGCCGGATCTGCGGCTGTACCCACCTTGCCCCTGTGCTCTCGCTCGGCGATCAGCGCATCGCGGGCGCATTCGCGGACCCCGGTGGCGCTCAGCCGGTTCAGCGCGCGATCCCGCTGGAGCTGGTGCGCTGCGACATGACGAGCGAGCAGGAGGCTTGCGGCCTGATACAGACAAAGCACACCGTCCCAGGCTCGATCCTCTACAGCTCCTACTGGTATCGCAGCGGCGTCAATCGCACGATGACCGAGAACTTGCACGGCATCGCCAAAGGCGTAGAAGCGATCCTGCCGCTCGAGTCAGGCGACCTGGTAGTGGACATCGGCTGCAACGACGGCACTCTGCTCGACGGCTATAAGGCCGAGGGCCTGCGCCATCTCGGCTTCGACCCGTCCGACGTCGCACGCTACGCGATCGCCAAGGGCTACGACGTCGTCAACGACTTCTTCTCCGCGCAAGCATTGAAGCACCGGCGCCCAGACCAGAAGGCCAAGGCGATCACGAGCATCGCGATGTTCTACGACCTGGAGTACCCGCGCACGTTCGTGTCAGACGTAGCTGAGGCGCTAGCGGAGGTCGGCGTTTGGGTGATCGAGCTGCACTACCTGCCGATGATGCTCGAGGCCAACGCCTTCGACGCGATCGTGCACGAGCACTTGGAGTACTACTCGCTGGCGGTGATCGAGCGCCTGGTCGGCGAGGAGGGCCTGGAGGTCATCTCAGCCGAGCTAAACGACATGAACGGCGGCTCGATCCGCCTGTTCATCGGGCACGCCGGCAAGCACGAGCGCACCCCTGCCCAGCAGGAGGCATTGACCGCGTTGCGCGTCAAGGAGTTCGAGCTGGCCTTGGACTCGCCCGAGCCGTACGAGCAGTTCCGTCTAGGCTCCGAGCGGGTCCGCGACGAGCTGCTGGCGCTGTGCCAAAGACTGCACGGCGAAGGCAAGAAGATCCACGTCTACGGCGCCTCGACGAAGGGCAACACGATCCTTCAGTACGCGGGCATCGACAACAGTTTGGTCGAGGCGGCGGCCGACCGCAACCCGGACAAGTGGGGCTCGGAGACGATCGCGACGAAAATCCCGATCATCAGCGAGGAGGAGTCGCGGGGGATGAAGCCGGACTACTACCTGGCGCTTCCGTGGCACTTCCTCGAGGAGTTCATCGAGCGCGAGCAGGAGTTCCTGCAGGGGGGCGGGCAGTTTATTGTGCCGCTGCCGGAGGTTCGGGTGGTGGGCGCCTGACTGCTGTTAGCCGTCAGACTCTGTGCACGCGCAGCGCCGGGTGGGCGCGTGCGATCTGCTCATAGTCCTCGTCTTGCGTAACGACCGGCAGCCCGCGCTCGACCGCGGTCGCTGCGATCAACGCGTCCGTCAGCTTCACCGTGCGGTGGACACCCGCGGTCCTGCAGTCAGCGACCAGCGTCGCCCACGTGTCCATAACCGCCTCGCCAATGGGGATTGGATCGGCTGCTCTGGCGAGTGCCAGCGTGTCTGCGCGGCGGGCCTTGATGGCATCGTCGTCCGCGTTGATCACTCCGAGCTTCAGCTCGCCGAGCGTCACCACCGACACGGCTACCTGCTCGGGCAGCTCACCAAGTGGACGTCCGCTCTCGCGAGCGACGAACACCGAGGTGTCCAGTAGGCCTCTCTCTGGAACGCTCAAAGCGCGTCTACTGTTTGTCCGACGAGCTCATCCAGCTCTCGCGCTAGACCTGGATCGGCAGCGCGGCTGGCCAACTCTTGGCGCAACCGCTCGCCGGCAAGCCAGCGCACGCGTGCGCCGTGGGGCACGATGTCCGCCAACGGCTCCCCATTCACGGTCAGTACGACGCGCTCGCCGCCCTTTACAGCATTGATCACGCTTGCCGTACGGTTACGCAGGTCACGGACACCTATCTCCATGTGCTACAGCGTAGCATGCGGCGGTCCCTGCTCTGAGGTGCCTCAACGGTGTCGCTGTGGTCGCATTCGCTCGGCGCAGCGTCACTGGATTCTCAAGGCTCTGGTCGACAGCTCCTTATCCCGCCGTGGCGACACACCTCGCGTTGAGCGAAGTGGCCGGCGGCTCGAGCGTGCATAGCGCAGCGGACGAGCAACTCGGACTGGTCTGTGCCTTTGGCGCAGGCGCTGCAAGCCTCGGACTGTGAGTTCGGAGACGCCAAGGTGAGTCTGCCGCTTGTGAGGCCGGCGAGCCCGAGAACTCCGGTGTCGGCCGCTCAAGACGCGCAACAACTCCTCAAGGAGTCTCAAGGCAGACGAGAGAGCAGTTCACCACCCGCTCTCGGCTGAGGGCCCCAGAGTGCTTGAAAGGCTCAGGAAAGGTCGTCAATCAGCTCGCCGGGACGCACATCCAGGCCGCGAGCAATGCGCAGGATCGTTGTTAGGCGAGGCTCGCGCGATCCGCGCTCTAGTCGGCCAATAGCGGTCGGATGCACATCGGTCTTGTGCGCCAGGTCGTCTTGAGAGAGCCCGTGCTGTGCTCGGAGTTCGCGCAGGCGCCGGCCGAAGGCGATGCTTGCGGCGTTCCGGTCCTCGTCGAGATGCTTCACCCGTACATGTTCGACGTTGTATGCCCATCGGTCCAGAGCGCCTTGGTTGAGAGCGCTTTGGTCTGTTAGGGTGCCCGCGCATGCGACCCTGCACCCTGGCCGTGCTCGCCTAAGATGGCATGGATGGCCACATACGGCGCAAGGCACGACGCAAAGCTGAAGGCAAGAAGCTGCTCGGGTTCGCTCGTATGTCGAGTGCGTTGATGGACATGTGACTGAGAAGGCCGTAACTGTCGTAGTGGGTCGCTTTGATCCACTGGTCGGGCATGGCTTGGCACATGTCCTGGGTATGGACCCCGGCGTTTGCGTTCTCGCGACCGACCTTGAATATCCTGAGCTTGAGCGTGCCGTTGTCCGTCACGCACCGCAGGTTGCGGTAGTAAATGAGACGGATGAGTCCTTCGCGCTGGCGCGACTAAGCTCGCTCCAGCCATCTACCGCGATTATCGTTCTCGTAGACGATCCGCCACACGCATATGGGATGCGTGTGCTTGCATCCGGAGCCACATGCATCGTGTGGAGTGCGTCTACCGCAGACATCCTCGGCGCGATTCACCTTACGGCGGGAGGCGCATGCGTGTTTATAGCCTTAGACGGAGGCAAGGTTGAGCGACGCTATCCCGCCAACGCGTCTCTCCTGACGCCTCGTGAGACCGAAGTGCTTGAACTTCTCAGCCAAGGGCGATCAAACCCGGAAATCGCGCGTGTCCTACACATTGGCGTGGAGACTGTTCGCACCCATGTTGCCAATATTCGTTGCAAGCTAAACGTACAGAGCAAGCGCGAGCTTATCGGCATGCCCGTTCTAAATCGTCGTAAATGATTCGGGCCAGGCAAGTCCATACCTGTATAGCATACTATTATCACTCCCCCATATCACCCTAAAGATCACCCGTACCAGGGGATAGCCAAGTCATCAGAATTCCAATACCGTGCTCGCCAGGCGATGACCGTCGCGAACGTCCTGAGGGGCCTCGGGACGGGCATATTGATCTTGAGGACAAATGCGAGTTCGAGGGGTGACCGGATGTCAGCGTGCGAGCGGTACGGCAGATTGGTGGAAGTTTCGATGTGGGCTGGAAAATTAGGGCCGTTGGCCCAAGTCAAGCTCGGATACGGTCTTGCGGCGCGGTGTTTGGTCGCCGGACTGATTGCACTCGTATTCGTCATGAGCCTCACAAGCTTTGCTGCCGCCGATGTGGACACGGCTGGCAGTCTTCTAAAGGTCCCCGCTGCCTCGGAATCTCCCACCGGCGAAGTGAAACCGCTTTTCGAAAAAGCAAGCGGGGATTACGAATGCAGTACTACATTAGCGTACTCTGACGTACAGAATGCGGCCGACTCCTACAGCATAGGAAACTGCAAGGCTCCATGGCGCATAGAAGTCGTGTCCTACTCAAATGCAGTGGGCGTGGAGTCGTACGGCGGCTTCGTGACAGGTGCATTCTCTGGATGCGGCTGGATCGAAACCCAATATGAACCGAAAAAGATCAACAACAACTCAAATAGCGCTTGTGGTGAAGGGACAAGTGGGGACTTTGTCGTACCGACGACCTCGTTTATGGAACGGCCCAATAGCGCCAAAGGGGACGGCTGGCCGGTGGTAAACACACGCGCCTGTCCTGAGTACGCGAACTATAGGCCGTGGAGTTCTAATAACGTAGAGCAAGAACTGCTCCGAACCGCGCCAGCATACGCCGCCGAAGCCCCAGGGTCGAGGACTCCAGCTTTGAAGTGGCGCTATATCACCAAGTACGGAAGTACGGACGGTTCGGGCCAGTATGTAATGGTGCGTGACGGTCGTTACAACGATGGCGAAGGGAATTGGGTATTCGTTCCGCGGTCGTGTTTGCCATCGACTTTGCCTGAAAATGAAAGCGAACTAATCCCGCCGCCTCCTCCACCCCCTGCGACCAGCAACGTGTTCTACGTCGGCTCGGGAGGCGGTATCTCGGACCTGTACGTCGAAAACAACGAATGGAAGACTTACGGTCTCGGTGGTTCGGTGGCATCTGGCACGAACCCGAGCGCGGTAGGTTCGGGGACCGGACGTAACGTCTTCTATGTCGGCTCGGATGGTGCGATCTGGGATTGGTATATCGAAAACGGTGCGTGGAAGGACTATCGTCTGGGTGGCTCAGTAGCGGCTGGTACAAGTCCGAGCGTGGTGGGTTCGGGGAACGGGCGCAATGTTTACTACGTTGGCTCAGAAGGGCAGATCTGGGATTGGTATATCGAAAATGGTATGTGGAAGGACTTCCAGATTGGCGGTTCAGTAGCAGCTGGTACGAGTCCGAGTGCGGTCAACGAATCGGGTGTGCCCAACGTGTTTTATGTGGGTTCCGGAGGCGGCATCACCGATTTGTACGTCGAAAACGGCGCGTGGAAAACTTACGGTCTCGGTGGCTCAGTCAGAGCGGGTACGAACCCGAGCGCTGTCATCTCGGCGAACGGGCGTAACGTCTACTACGTTGGCTCAGAAGGCCAAATCTGGGATTGGTATGTCGAAGGTGTGTGGAAGGACTTCCAGATTGGCGGTTCAGTAGCGGCTGGTACGAGTCCGAGTGCGGTTAATGAATCTCCGCCCAACGCGTTTTACGTGGGTTCCGGAGGCGGCATCACCGATTTGTACGTCGAAAACGGCGCGTGGAAAACTTACGGTCTCGGTGGCTCAGTCAGAGCGGGTACGAATCCGAGCGCCGTGATTGGACCTAACGGGCGTAACGCGTACTACGTTGGCTCGGAAGGTCAGATCTGGGACTGGTATGTCGAAAATGGCGCGTGGAGGGATTACCAGATTGGTGGCTCGGTGGCGTCCGGTACGAGTCCGAGCGCGTTGGGGTGAGGCTGAGCGTCGGGTAGCGCGCAGTTCGGTGTCGGCGTGTAGGGCCGACACCGAATCGCAGGCTCCACGCTCTATGACAAGGTCTGTCCGAGCGACGTCATAGAGCAGTTGACGCGTCCCGAGGGAGGCGAGGGTCTGCGAAGACTGGGCGGGTCGACGTGACCGGTCACCGGTAAGCTCAGAAAGATGGACGACGTTGACAGCGCACAGGCCCCCCCGGTCAGACTCTCGGTCTGCATCCCGACGTACAACTTTGGCGCCTTCATCGGCGACACGCTGGCGAGCATTGTGCCGCAGTTGGTGCCCGGAGTCGAGGTGGTGATCCTGGACGGCGGCTCCACTGATGACACGGGACAGGTCGTCGAGTCTTTCACGCGGTCTTACCCCGCCGTGCGCTACCACCGCCAAAACGAGCGCGGCGGCATCGATCGCGACATGGCCCGCACCGTGGAGTTGGCGCGCGGCGAATACTGCTGGATCTTCTGCGCCGACGACATCATGAAGCCCGGTGCGATCAATCAGGTCCTCGGGCTACTTCACTCTGGTTGTGAGCTTTATCTCTGTGGCTTCACGCTGTGCAGCTTTGACATGGAATCGCTCAAAGACCATAAGGTCGCACGCTTGACCACAGACAGGGAGTTCGACCTCAGCGTAGAGCAGGACCGTCGCGCCTATTTTGAGCGAGCGCAGACGACAGTGGCATTCTTTAGCTTCGCCGGTTCGCTGATCGTCAGGAGGGACAGTTGGGAGCAAGCAGGCCCCGACGAGCAGTTCATCGGAAGTCTGTGGGCCCACGTCGCACAAATCCTGCGGATGATCCCGCACGGGCTACGACTCCACTACATCGCCTCGTCGCTCCTATACAAGCGGACGGAGAACGATTCGTTCATGGATCGTGGGATAGTCCACCGCTATGCCAAGGCGATCGACGGATATCATCGCTTGGCGGAAGCTTATTTCCCCGAGGACGGCCCGGAGGCCCGTGGCATTCGTCGGGTAGTGACAAACGAGTTCCCTCCGTGGGTCCTGCTCGCCGCGAAGCTCGAGAGTCGCCGCAACGGCCGCGGAGACGAGGCGACCGTCGATCGTCTAGCGGCGAAGACCTACCGCGACGCATCGCCGCGCAACCGGCTTGATCGGCTGCTCTACCGGTCGACGCCACTTGTGGCGTTTGCCATTGCCCAGGCGTTCAATCGGCGTGTCGTGCTGCGTTTGCGCAGGAGCAGCTGAACACTCAACTTGTCTTCTGGCTATCAAGCACCTTTACCTCTAGCCAACAGTCACACGTCCGCCGTCCTGCCCGCTCGCAGGGCGTGACCGATCTCGGGTGGAAAGCGACCGGTCGCCGCGAGGACGGCTGCGTACACGCAGGTGCCGAGAGCCACGTCGAGCACCGGGTTCACGCCTACCAGATGACCCGCTCCCACACCGGCGACGCCGGCAAGCAGCGCTAGGGGAATGATGCTCCAGGGCAGGCGTAGCTCCGGTCGTGCACGCACGAGAGCGACAATGGCCACGCTGGCGAGTGCCAGCTCGGCGGCAACAGTCGCGATCGCGGCGCCGCGTGCCTGGAGTGTTGGAACGAGCGATAGGGAGATCGCAAGCGTCACGATTAGCCCAAGGCCGTTTGCGATCAGAAGAGCGCGGTAGCGTCGCATCGAAAGAAGCGGAAACGAGCAGGCAACCGCCACAAAGGTGGCCATCACGGCTAGGCCTTGGATGCGGAGCACGGGAGCGGCGGGAGCCGCGGCCGGCCCGCCCAACACATCGGTGGCGAAGCGAGCGCCGAGCTCCACTGCCAATGCCACCCAAACCCCAGCCAGCACCGACAGCTCGAACATGCGACGGGTGGCGTGCGCGAAACGATTCGGGTCGTCGCGCTCGGCGCGCGTGACGATCGGATAGGCGGCACCGATCACCAGCACTGGTAGGCCGATAAGGATTTCGACGACTCGAAACGATGTCGAGAAGTATCCAGTCTGCAGTTCGCTGGCACCCAGCGACATCACCACGACCGTCATCCTGAAATAGATGCTGCTAAGCGCAATAGCCACCGCGAACGGAAACGTTTCGCGCAACAACGGCCCGTAAGCCGCGAAATGAAGCGACGGACGAACAGGCATCGAACCACGGACGAGTCGTGCGGTTAGCAGCAGCGCGGCCAGGCAGGCCGGGGTGATCACGGCCAGCAGCGGAACAATTCCGGCCCCCGCGAATACCAGGGCGACGATCAGCATCGTCGTCACGCCGTTGCGCAGCAGTTCGGCGGCGGCCACCCATCCGAGTCGGATTGTGCCCTGCAACGGAACCGACGCGAGGCTTTGCAGAAGCTGGATCGTCAGACCGACACCGGCGACTGCCGTACCAAGGACAATCGTCTCGCTATAGCCAGCCGCAGCGGCAAAGGCCGTCGCCCCCGTCACCCCGAGTATGCTCAACAGCAGGCGGATACTAAGAATGCTCCTCATCGCCTCGTCTCTTGCCTCACCGGTGCGCGAGGCGAACTCGCGCAGTGCAATCGTGTTGATGCCGCCCTCGGTCAGTCCAGCTGCGATCGTGGCGATGGTCAAAGCGGTGATGTAGTGACCGAAGCCAGTCTGATGCAGGTGGCGAATCAGCAGGGGCGCCGAGATGAGCGCCAGCAGCATGCCACCGCCATAGCCGCCGACTCGCAGGACGCTGCCTCTCAGAGCGAGACCACCGGCGCGCGAGCTGTCGAGCACGTCGCCATCGCGGTCGGCGCCTGCCGGCGTGACGGGGGCGGCGGATGGCATCGCACTGATCCTAGCCTGGGCCAGTCGATGCGCGTACCTCGCGGCGGCTCGACCGTCTCCCTGGGATCAGGCTAGGCTATCCGCCAGCGTGGCCGACCTCCTAGCGAAAGAGACAAGCGACCGTTCGTCGCTGTTCGAGTTCGCCGTCCTGCGCGAGCAGGGCCAGATCGCCACAGCTGACTGCGAGCTTCAACAGCGGGGTCTGCTGGAGACCAGGCCGGAGGTCGGTATCGCTCGTCGCATGGTCCGACGCTTGCTGCGCCGCCCCGATCCTGAGCTCGTGCTCAAGACATGGGATGTTCTGCGCTCGGTGGAAGCCTTTGCGGCTCGGCTCGAGCCTACCGATCCGATCCTCGACATGGGTTGTTTTGCGTGTGACATGCTGCCGGCCCTGAAGCGGTTCGGCTATCGCAACCTGTACGGGATCGATCTGAATCCGGCCATATCGCAGATGCCTTATGCGGACGCCATCGACTACAAAGTCGGCGACCTGCTGTCCACGCCATGGCCCGACAGCCATTTCGCGGGCATCAGCGCCATCAGCGTGATCGAGCACGGGGTGCCCGACGAGGAGCTGTGTCGCGAGGTCAGCCGCCTGCTGCGCCCCGGTGGCGTCTTCCTCTTTACGACCGACTACTGGCCGCAGAAGATCGTCACCTCCGAGCGCATATTCGATCTTGATTGGCGCATCTTCGACACCAAGGAAATCGAAGCGCTGGTCGCCGTCGCGCATAGCCACGACCTACACGTAGCCTCAGACCCGGACAGCGCAATCCGAGATGTCGCCAGTCCCGCGATTCACTTCTCTGACAAGGACTACACCTTCCTCTACGGCGCCTTCGTCAAGGGCTGACCATGGCTTCGACGAGCTTCTCCCAGCCGAAGGAGAGCCCCCGCCCGCCCGCCCGCACTCTCGTGGCGAGCCGATCGTCGCTGCGCAAACGCTCGATCGCGCTGACCAGCGCGGCCGGGTCCTTAGGGTCCACGAGCAGCGCCGTCTCGTCATCGCGCAGCCAGGACGGACAGTGATCGCCGCGAGTAGTGATGACCGCGGCCCCATTGATGAGCGCCGCAAGCAGGCTCGTGTAGCCGCTCTCGGCTCCGCCGCGATAGGGGAGCACAACCGCGTCGACGGCGCGCAGCAGGCGGGCCGCCTGCTCGTCGCCCAAGAAGCCAAGCCAGCGTACGCGCTCGCCTAGCCCCAGTCGCTCTATCTGAGCTGCTATGTGCTCGTGGTAGGCGTTGCCCTGATCCAGCGAGCCGGTCGCCACAAGGATGGCATCGGTCTGCGCAAGCGCCTCAAGCAGCTCCTCAAACCCCTTCGCCGCAGCCCACAGCAGGCCAATGAAACCGATCACCATCCGTGCTTGCGGCGCGAGCTCTTCGCGCACGCGCATATCCGCCTGCGGATCGTCGGCGGCCACCGGGATGGTGGCTGGATTGTGGCGCACGATCGTTCGCTTGGCGACCGACGGATAGCGCTCTACAATCGCCTCGCGCTCGGCCTCGGTAACGGCCACGATCCGGTCCGCAGTGCGTAGGGCATACCTCAGGCGCCGTCGCTCAGCCTCTCCGGTGCGAACGAACTCGTGCACGATGAAGACCGTTTGCGGCCAACCCAGCAGGAGCTTTGCAAGGCCAGGCAGTAGGTACAGCAGCCGTGAATAGCTGCCGGGAACGACCGCCGGAAAGCACGAGACCACGAGGTCCGGGCGCGGCCTACAAAAGCGCGGCCATGCTCGCAAGAACGCCGCTATATCCCACTCGCCTAGCAGCGGCAATACGCGCGGAGGCCCGTCCGTCATCGCCGTGGATGTCGCGCCAGTGATAACCGTGACGTTGTGGCCGGCGTCGACAAGTGCCTCCGCGAGCCCGCGTATGTAGTTGCCGACTCCGCATGCGACAGGCGGATATGAGGGATTGAACACCAGGATTCTCATGCCCGCGAGCGCAGATCCCCCTTTACTACCAGGTTCCAAACAATGCGCGAACCGCCTATCAGGCCCTTGCTCTGAGAGCGAATCAGCCACGGACGGATCGCGGTCGGCCGGGAGCGCGGATACCATTCAGCTAGAGGATATTGGACCGTCGGCGTCCCCCGGCCGCGAGAATCGCCGGGCGGCGTGTCGGCGATTTCCGCCGACCCTATGCACATCGCCCTAGTCCACCATCACGTCGGCGGAAAGGCCGGCGGCGGGGGTGGCGTGCGGCTGATGCTCGAGTTGGGGACCGGCTTGGTCCGGCGCGGTCACCGCGTGACGATCGCCTGTCACGATTTCCTCCCGGGCAGCGAGTTCTCCTACGCCTCAGATCAATTGGAGATCCGCTCGGTCAGGCAAGGCATCTCCGAGCTGCCGGCCGGCAACCGCGCCTTGGCTCATCGCTTCTGGCTTGACATGCCGAAGGTTGCGCGGCTGGTGCCGGAGGATGCAGACGTTGTCAACGCCCACGAGTGGCTTGCGTTGCGACCGGGGCGCATCGCCGCGGGACGCCTGTCGATCCCGCTGGTGTGGACGCGCAACGACGAAAGCCTGTGGGAGCGCGCGATCGTGCCTGAGCAGACGATCACGGGTGCCCGACCGCCTCTGCGCCGGCTGGTGCAGGGCTTGTTGACATGGCCGGATCTGCTCGACGCCCGCCGTGCAAGCGCGATCGCGGTGCTGAGCGCCCAGCAGGTCGAGATGGTCCGTCGCAGCTATCGCAAGGAGGCCTCGGTAGTGCCGGTCGGACCGGCGGCGCACTTCTTCGATGCCCCCAGCCGGGAGGCCGCGCGCGCAAGGCTCGGGATTCCAGACGATGTCTTCTTGATCGTGGGCTCAGGCATCCTGGTCGAGCATCGCCGCTTTGAGGATCTCATCGAGGCGATGTTGCTGCTGTCGGACGATCCCAATATCCATGCGTTGATCTGCGGTTCTGACCACGTCGATCGAGGCTACGCTGACCGCCTGAGCGCACAGATCGGCGACAGCGGCCTCAGCGAGCGGGTGGCGTTGCCGCGCAGGTCGCTAAGCGAGTCCGAGCTGAAGGACGCCTATGCCGCCGCCGACGTCTTCGCGATCCTCAGCGAGCGCTACGCGTGGGGCCTCGCGCCGCTGGAGGCGATCGCCTCCGGGACCCCAGTGATCCTCACACCGGGCGCCGGCGTCTACGACATTCTCGCCGGTCGCCCGGGCGTGCAGGCGGTGCCGGCGCAGGACCCCTCCGCGACAGCGCAGGCGATCCGGCGCTGGCGCTCGGGCGAGGGCCGCGAAGGACTCGAGTCCACGCGCTCGTGGCTGCACGAGCAGTATTCGCTTGACTCTTACGTCCGGCGGATGGAGCAGATCTACGCCGATGCGGTCGGAGCGGCCCGCTAGCCTCAGCGCGCCGCACGTTCGAGCACGGCCAGCGTGCGCTCGGCAAAGCGCGCCCAGGTGAACTCGCGCGAGCGGGCGAGAGCGCGCGCGCCGAGTTCGGCTCGATCCGTCGGGGAAGCCAGCAGCCGTTCGAGTTCAGCTGCTATGGCCGCAACGTCGCGCGGATCGACGTAATCGACCGCGTCGCCACCCACCTCGGGCAGCGAGGAGAGATTCGACGTGAGCACCGCCGCGCCCGCCGCCATCGCCTCCAGCACCGGCAGGCCGAAGCCCTCTCCGAGCGAGGGATAGCAGAAGACCGCGCAGCGGCGATACAGCTCGGCGAGCGCCGCGTCGGATACGTGGCCGAGCATCGTGCAGCGGCTGCCGAGCGAGCGCAGCGCGTCGAGCGTCGTGCCGGTCTCCCAGCCAAGCGCGCCCACCACCACGAGCGGATGCTGCTCCTGCAAGCGCCGGTCCAGCCGGCGGTATGCCTGCACCAGTCGCGGCAGGTTCTTGCGCGGCTCCAGCGTGCCGACCGCGAGCACGAAGCCCGCCGCCGGCAGCGTCGCGGCCTCCTTGGCGTCGAGCGTGTCCGTGAGCGCGGGAGTGACGCCGAGCGGCGCCACGACCGTGCGACCGATGGCCCTTGGGAAACGGGCGCCAAGGGCGTCGGCGGTGGCTTGGGAGATGGCTATCAGCGAAGTCGAGCGGCGCACAGCGGTGCCCAGCGTCAGGCGCTCGATGACGGCCGAGCGGCGGTTGGGGCGCATCGCGGGTTCGAAGGTGACCATGTCATAGACGATCGGCACCGTTGGGACGCGGGTGAAGGCTGTGGTCAGGTAGGAGTTGGATGAAAGAAACACGTCGCACTCGCGGTTGGCCGCGCGTGCCGCGAGCACGTGCCACCAGGGCTCACGTGCGCCGACGAGCCGCCAGGAGAAGCGCTTGTCGAGCGGCTGCTCAGCCCAGGCGCTGCGCGCGTAGAGAACGTAGCGATGGTCGTCGTGCTCACGTTCGGCGAGCGCGCGCAGCAGCTCACGCACGACGCGCCCGCGTCCCGCGGGCACCTCGCTCGCGGCGCGTGCGTCGATGCCGATTGTGAGTGGCGGTTGCTGGTTCATGAGGTGACTGAGCTACGGCGGGAAGGGATCGAGTAGGAAGATCGGTGACCGCACGCGCGTAGCGTTAGCTGAGCGCCGAGCTGAGAAGACGCTCCGTGTAGCTGACGGCGAGCGTTTCAACCTGCGCCTCAGGTACGCCAATGCGCAGCGCCTGCGCTGCCATCGCGATACCCGGCCTTCCACGTCTGCCGAACAGCTCTTCGATGTAACAGATCGCCTCGACAGTTACCGGCCCGGCGACCTCGTCTTTTGCAAGCGATGCAAGCGTGCCGCCGACGACGTCGGGATTCGTCTTCTGCATCAAACGGAACACGTCCGCGGCATCCTTGTCATTGATGCGCTTCGCCTTCTCGCCGGCGACGCGGTCGTGCAGCTTGTGGACCTTCGCCACGAGCAATGCCGCCGGTCCGGCGACCTCAACCTCAACTGAGCGCGTGTCCGTCGTATCGAGCGCCGCTACATTCATGGGGTCATGGTCCAGAAGCACTGCCTCGAGGCCGACCGCACGCCGGGCCGCGCGCTTGCCGTGCGCGCCCAATCGCGCTCCGCGTGTCCCGCCACCGGATGCCGCCGCCTCAGGAACTATCAGATCGACGGGAATCAGGACGTGCTGTCCCGCAACGTTTGCGGGCGCGACCCATCTGCCCGGTTCGGCGTGGCCATCTACTTTCTCCAGGTCGAAGCCAGCTCCGCGCATCACGGTTTCTAGCGCGGGCTCGTCCATGAGGAGTGATGGGTCGAGCGTCAAGTCTCCGTCTGTCGTGTAAGGCGCCACGGCGATGTCGGCCTCGCCCGTGCGCAAATACACTGCCTGTGCTCCGGCAACGATGACAGCGGCACCCTGAGGTGCAAGCGCCGTGAGCGCGTCGAGCAGAACGCGTCGCGCCTCGACGTAGATGGGGTCGAAGACGGGCGCTCCCGACGCCTCCTTCAGGTCGGTCACGCTGCACCTTTGGCAGCACGGAACTCCGTGAGCGACGCATACCGCCAGGAAGATTCGTTCTCGGTCATCCACGACAGCAACGCTTCTCCCTCGGCGGGCATACGACCAGTGCCCGTAAGGCAGTCAACGACTACTTGAGAGGGCGCTACGTACGTGATGCCTGAAATCTCGCTCGTGTGTTCATACACAACCGGATCAAACGGCCGCAACAGCACGACATTGCCGCCATCATCCGCGGGAAGCAACCCGAGCGAGCCCGCGACTCGCGACACATCATCGCAGTACGCGAGCAGCAGCGTTGCAGCAGCAACCGGCGCGACACGACCAGCGGCGAATGAGCCCGTCACCGCGACTCGGCCGCCGCGCGCTTCGCTCGTCGCGAGTTGCGCCAAAGCTTGAGCGGCTCCCGCCGGAGAAAGAAACGTTGTGGCTTGGTTGTTCCGGAACACATCGTACGATTCCGCCCACCAACGCATGAGACCCGGTACGTCAACGGAGTCGACCCCACCCCGCTGCGAGCGCTCGATAAGCGCTTGCCGGTCGAGCGCGTCGAGGAGACGCGAAACGTATCCCGCGGTCAGCTCGGCCGCGCTCGCAATGTCTCGCACGCCGTAGGGAGGCCGAACGTCAGCCAGGAGTCGCACGAGGCGAGCGGCCTTAGGACCGCGCACTCGCGCTCGTCCCTGCGGCGTTGGCTCTGGATTCCGACGAGCCCCCGTCGACCTGGCGTAAAGAGCCGGATTGTCGAGCTTGATTAGAGCGTTGCCCGTCAGGTCGATGAAGTTCATCCCCTCCGCCTCGAGTAGCTCCTGCGTCCGAGGACTGAGCCAAGGGGCGACCACGAGGACCGGCACATTGTGCACAATCGTGCGCAGCACGCGCGCCAGTCCGCCGAGAAGTCGCTCGACGTCACGCGGTGCAAATGACTGCTTGGCCTCCACGGCGAGCGTCGTGAATGTCCCATTGGAGCCGCGGACGTCGATGGCTCCATCAACCGGCTGTGGTTGACCGGTTCCAGGCGCGACACCCCGATTCGATGGCTCAACGGTCCACGCCTCGGGAACTCGCTTACGAAGCTCGAGAATCGCTGCCTCGAATAGACTCGTTTCCTCAGGCACTGGGTTTATGCTCGTCACAAATGTAATCTAGCACGAAATGTTGCCTATAAGATAGGTGTTTACGATCTACGTAAACAAGATTTTCTAGGAAACGGCTGACCCAATCGCATTGCGTTTTGGTATGCTGATCGTATGACCCAGCTGGTAGCAAGAGTTGACGACGCGCTTGTCGCTCAGGTCGACCGCCTTGTCGCCGACGGGATAGTGGCCAGCCGCTCAGAGGCGATGCGCATAGGTTTGGAGCGTCTAGTGGAGGAGAATCGGCGCAAGCTCGTCGGAGCGCGGATCGTCGATGGCTACCGTCGTCTGCCGCAGACCGAGGAAGAGTTGGCTGGTTTGGATGTCGCGACGCGGGCGCTGGTCGAAGAGGAGCCCTGGTGATGGTGGTGCCGCGCCAAGGGCAGGTGTGGTGGGCCGAGACCGAGGACAAGCGCCGCCCGGTACTGGTCGTGACTCGCTCGGAGGCTGTGGATGTACTCACCAGCCTCGTGGTGGCTCCAGTGACTCGCACAGTGCGTGACATCCCGACCGAGCTCGCGCTGGGCGAGCCCGAGGGTCTGCCCGTCGAATGTGCCGCCTCGTTCGACAACCTGCAGCGAGTCAGGCGTGCGGCGCTGACCGCGCAGGCGGGCGACCTCGGGTCACGCCGCGGCGAGATCTGTCACGCCCTGCGGGCGCTCGCTGACTGCTGAACGGGTCGCACGATCCGATCGCTATATCTGGCGTAAGTTTAGAGATATGGTGTAAAATATAGCTATGAGGCGCCTGCAGATCATGATTGAGGATGACGCCTACCAAGCACTGGACGCCCAAGCCGCCAAGATCCATGTCTCAAAGGCGTCGCTGGTCCGCGACTACGTAAGGCGTGGCCTGCAGCCGCTGCCCGAGCTCGCCCAGGACCCGCTCGCTTCGCTGTCCGGCAGCTCTGAGTTCGAGCCGGCCGACATCGATGAGACCGTCTACGGCCGTTGATCTTCGTCGACACCTCCTTCTGGGTCGCGCTCACCAATCGGCGTGATCCCCATCACCAGGAGGCAACGGCTCTCTTGGCGGCTCATGCCGGCGAGAGGCTGGTGACGACCGGCGAAGTCCGCGGGGAGACCTGGACGTTCCTGCGCCGTCGCGCAGGGCATGACACAGCCGTCAGGTTCCTCGACAGCGTAGAGGCCTCGCCGCGCACCCAGATCATCCGAGTTTCAGAGCCCGCGGAAAGAGCCGCTGAGCAGTGGCTTCGCAGCAGAGACGACAGAGAGTTCTCGTGGGTCGACGGGACAAGTTTCGCCACCATGCGCGAGTTGCGGACAAGCGAAGCCTTCGCCTTCGACGGAGACTTCTCCGCCGCCGGATTTACCGAGCTGCGGACATAGCCGGGCCGCCGCGCGATGCACGTCGGCCTGAACCTGATCTTCCTCGTGCCCGGCGAGACCGGCGGCATGGAGGTCGCGGCGCGCGAGCTGATCCCGGCACTGGTCAAGGCCGCGCCCGATATGCGCTACGCAGCAATACACCGCTATACTGCCGAAGCATGCCCCCCTCTAAGACCAAGCAGAGCGTCGCCTTTCGCTTCGATCCGATTACCGTCAAGCGTCTGAAGCAGCGTGCCCTGGAGACCCACGCCGCACAGACGGCCCTGGCCGAGCGCTATATCGAGGAGGGCTTGCGCCACGAAGAGCACCCGCTCATCTTCTTTCGCGATGGTGAGGCCGGTCGCAGACCTGCACTACTCGGCAGCCGCCTGGACGTTGCGGAGGTCATCGAGACGATCCGCCAGAATGACAATTCGCTTGAGGATGCCGCCGACTATCTGGAGATACCCGTCGCACATGTCGATGCCTGCTTGAGCTACTACGCCGACTACAAGGACGAGATAGACGTCTGGGTCGAGCGCACGCATGCGATCGCCGAGCGTGAGCGCGGGCGCTGGCAGCGACGCCGGCAAGCGCTTGCGTGAGGCTGCTGCTTGACGAGATGATCTCGCCGCGCATCGCCCGTGAGTTGCGCGGGTCAGGGCATGACGTGCAGGCGATCAAGAAGGACTGTCCCGATCTCGTCGCCCGCACCGATCGTGAGATCGTTCAGCGAATGGGCATCGAGTGGCGAGCGATCGTCACCAACGACGTCGCCGACTTCCAGGAGATACATGAACGACTGCTGGCCACGGGCGAGGATCACGCCGGCATGGTCTTTAGCTTCGATGCGACGATGCCGCGCAGTAAGGCAGCGATCGAGCCATGGGTGCGGATGCTCGCTGCTTTGCTTGGCGAGCACTCTGACGAGCGAGCCTTTCAAAACCAAGTCATCCATCTCCCCTGAGCGCGCGCTCAAAGATCCATTGCACGTCGGCCTGAACCTGATCTTCCTCGTCCCCGGCGAGACCGGCGGCATGGAGGTCGCGGCGCGCGAGCTGATCCCGGCTTTGATCGAGGCCGCCCCGCGCGACATGCGCTTCACGGCGTTTGTCAACCGCGAGGCCGCCGCCGCCAAAGACGGCCCCTGGGGCGAGCTGCTGCCGGCGGTGAC
>JBAQGH010000142.1:0-3463 GCA_049287685.1 Solirubrobacteraceae bacterium
GGCTCAGGCCGCGCGCGCCGCAGCGGCCGCGCGCCGCTGACCGGGCCCCAACGGCGGGAGATGGTGCGCGAGCGGCTGATCGAGTCGCGACTGACGCCCAACGCGATTTCGCTCACAGGCTTGGGGCTGAACGTGGTGGCGGCCGTGCTCGTTTGGGAGCGGCTGTACTTCCTCGGCGGGATCGCGTTCATCGTGGGCTCGGTGATGGACACGCTCGACGGGCGCTACTCGCGCATGTCGGGCAAGGGCACGCCCTTCGGAGCGTTCCTGGACTCCACGCTCGACCGCATCGAGGAGGGGATCGTGCTGACGGCGGTGGCGGCTGACTTCGCGCGCGAAGGCCGCTCTGGGGCCGCCGCCGCGGTGGTCGTGGCGGTTCTGGCCTCGCTGATGGTTTCCTACACGCGCGCCCGGGCGGAGGCACTTGGAGTGGAGTGCAAGGTCGGGATCGCCACGCGCCCAGTGCGAGTCGTGATCCTCTCGATCGGATTGATCTTCGCTAAGGGCGCCTCGCTCGGGCACTTCAGCCTGCTGGGCCCGGCCGTCTACGTGTTGGCGGCACTGAGTGTGATAACCGTCGCCCAACGCGTGTGGCACGTCAAGCGTGCGTTGTCTGTCACCTAAGAGCAGCGGCGGGGTAGTCTCCCCGAACTTCCACAAAGGACTGAGCAACTAGATGAGCATTCAACAGAGCAATGGTGCTGCCTCCACAAACGGCAAGGCGCGCTACCAGCAGGACAAAGTGCGTGTGGCGATCATCGGTGTCGGCAACTGCGCCTCAGCGTTCGTGCAAGGCGTGCATTACTACAAAGATGCCGACCCGAACCAGCTCGTGCCCGGACTGATGCACGTCGACCTTGGCGGCTACCACATCAGCGACATCGAGTTCACCGCGGCGTTCGACATCGACGCCACCAAGGTCGGCAAGGATCTCGGGCAAGCCATCTGGGCAGGCCAGAACAACACGATGAAGTTCGCCAAGGTGCCAAAGAAGCTTGGCGTGCCGGTGTACCGCGGCATGACCCACGACGGCCTCGGCAAGTACCTCAAGCAGAAGATCAAAAAGGCCCCGGGCGAGACCGCCGACATCGTGAGCATCCTCAAGGAGACACACACCGATGTGGTCGTGTCCTACCTGCCCGTCGGCAGCGAGGACGCGACGAAGTGGTACGTCGAGCAAGTCCTCGAGGCAGGCTGCGGCTTCGTGAACTGCATCCCTGTTTTCATCGCGCGCGAGGACTATTGGGACAAGCGCTTCAAGAAGGCAAAACTGCCGATCGTCGGCGATGACATCAAGTCGCAGGTGGGGGCGACGATCGTGCACCGCACGCTGGCGCGGCTGTTTGCCGACCGCGGCGTGAAGATGCTGCGCACCTCTCAGCTGAACGTCGGCGGCAACATGGACTTCTACAACATGCTCGAGCGCGAGCGGCTGGAGTCCAAGAAGATCTCCAAGACCAACGCGGTAACTTCGATCATGGACGAGAAGCTGCCTGCCGAGGACGTTTACATCGGGCCTAGCGACTACGTGCCGTGGCTGACCGACCGCAAGTGGGCACACATCCGCGTCGAGGGCCAGGCCTTTGGCGACGTGCCCTTGAACGTCGAGATGAAGCTCGAGGTGTGGGACTCGCCCAACTCCGCCGGCATCGTGATCGACGCGGTGCGCTGCTGCAAGCTGGCACTGAACAACGGCATCGGTGGTCAGCTCGACGGTCCCTCCAGCTATCTGATGAAGAGCCCGCACAACCAACGGCCGGACAACCTGGCGCGCGAGGAGACCGAGAAGTTCATCGCCAAGCACACGCGGCAAGCGGCCATCAGGCCAAAGGGGCGCACTGCGTCCCGCAAGCCCGCTGCACCGCGCCGGGCTGCCGCCAAGTCCCGATAGGAGCCACTATGCCGCCCTGCGTCGGGACAGGTAGCGTTCCAGCTCGTCCTGCGGCTGGGCGGCCGGCCTTCCGACCATCCTGCGCCGGGACGGGCTGGGAGGCCAGGTAGGCGAGCATAATGTGGGGGTGAGCGCTTCCCTCAAGTTCTCGATAGCTCATGTCTCCCCGTATCCCTGGGAGGCACAAGAGAACGAGGTCAACGCTCACATTCTGCGCCTTGCGGGCAAGCTGTCCGAGCACGGCCACAGCGTGCTGATCCTTGCGCCCTCGCGCTCGCCTGAGCAGGTGCGTGAGTCGCGCCGCGAGCTGCGCGCCGCGAAGTCACGGCCAGAGAGCCTGCTGCGCGAGACGAACAAAGGGGCACCGCGCGTGCTCGCCATTGGCGAGGTACTGGACGTGCCCGGCTCCGGGCGGCGGACGCGCGCGCTACCGGTGGACTTGGCGCGCACATTGGAGGAGCTGCTGAGCAGGCTGCCACTGGACTTCGTACACGTGCACGAGCCGTTTGCTCCTAGTGCGTCGAGCACGGCGCTGCGCTACTCGCGGGCGCTCAACGTCGGCTCGTTTCACGCGCCCACCGAGCGGCTTCTGTCGACGACGGTCGCGCGCCGCTTCGTGGAGAGCTTCTTCGGGCGCCTGGATGCTCGCATCGCCAGTCGCAAGGACACCGCTGACTTGATGGCGCGTTATTTCCCGGCCGACTATCGAATCATTGCCGACGGCTCGATCGAGGCTGAGGATGATGGGGATGGAGGGGCGTTCCCGCACGATGACTTGGCTGGTCTGGTCACAGACGTGGAGTCGATCTATCGCGAGCTGGCCGCCCGTCGTCATGACCCAGGCGGCGACCCGATCCTGCGCCGGCGCCTGGCGCGGCGCCGGCTCATCGACGTTGACTTGCATATGCACACCGACCATTCCGGCGACTGCGAAACACCTGTCGAGGTCTTGCTCGCGACAGCCAAAGAAGTGGGCCTTGGGGCCATCGCAATCACCGACCACAACGAGATCTCCGGCGCCTTGGAGGCGCGCGAGAAGGCCAAGGCGGCCGGCGTGAAGGTGATCGTCGGCGAGGAGGTCAAGACCGCCGAGCAAGGTGAGGTAATCGGCCTGTTCATCGAGGAGAAGATCGCGCGCGGACTGAGCATGGCCGAGACGGTCGCCGAGATCAAGCGCCAGGGCGGGCTGGTGTACGTGCCGCATCCCTTCGACCGTATGCACGCGGTACCTGACTACGAGCACCTGCCGGCGATCCTCGACGAGATCGACGCGATCGAGGTGTTCAACCCGCGCGTGGCAATCGGCGCGTTCAACGAGGAGGCAATCCGCTTCGCCGCCAAGTACAGGATCGTCGCCGGGGCCGGCTCGGACTCGCATGTGGCTCAAGGTCTTGGCTCGGTGCGCATAAGAATGCGCGACTTCGATGGCCCGCAGGAGTTCTTGCAATCGTTGCGGGACGCCGAGATCACGACCAAGCCTTCGAGCCTCATCTACGTGCAGGCGCTGAAGTTCCTGCAGACCAAGGCGACCCCCGCATCCGCCAGGCGAGCCAGCCGCGACCGGCGCGTGCG
>JBAQGH010000143.1:0-4519 GCA_049287685.1 Solirubrobacteraceae bacterium
CCTGAGGAGCATCACCGCCGTCGCGGCCGTCATGGTCGCGACGGCGGTGCTCGTTACCTCCAGTGCTCAGGCGACCGTGACATTCAGATCTTCATCAATCACGCTGGGCGTGCGGGACAGCACGCCCAGCGGAGCTGTCGGGCAGGTGCAGAGCCCCGCGGAAGCGGGCTCGACGCTGAGCCTGACGATCGACGCCAGCGACACGGGCTCCGGTCTGACAAGCGCGCAGGCCTCGATCGACGGCAACACCGCGTCCGTGAGCCTGTGCTCGGCCCCTCCGTGTCCGCAAGCCGTTTCAAACATCCCGCTCTCGATCGACGTCGGCACCGCCGGCTCGCATATGCTGCTCGTCACCGTGACCGACGCGGTCGGCAACACCGGCACACTCCTCGAAGCGCCGATCGAAGTCCTGGACCCTGTCCCGCTCGGCAGCAACACAGTCACAGTCGGGATCACAGCCATACACGAAGGTCCGCCCGTGGAACCGCCAGAAGAACCCGCCCATAAACATCTACCCAAAGAACCGCCGCCACGGGTGCCGCCTGTCTGCCCCTCGCCGATGCTGGAAATGCACCTTGCCTCCAAGCCGCTCGGGTATACCCGCAGGGGCGTGCCCGTGCTGCGCCGAGACCGACGCTACCGTTTCACAGGCCGGCTCACCTGCCTGCACGGCCACCGCCGCGTTTCAGCGCCAGACGGCACGCCCGTCCGCGTGCTCTACAAGGTCGGGCGGCGTATCTCAACGGCCGGGCACGACAGGATGCTCGTGCGTAAAGGCCGTCTCGGCACGATGCTCGCGCTCAAGAGCGCGCGTACGATCATCTTCCGCTACAGCCAGGCCGGCGGCGAAGACGTCGAGGTGCGGATAAGCGCGGCGATCGCGCTCGGAGACCCCCGCAACCACCGTGGCAAGAGGAGAGGTGGAGCGCGATGATCGCCGCAACGCGCCTGGGAGCATTGGCGCTGCTCGTCGCGGCGCTGGCCATGCTCGGCGGCGCGCCAGCCGCGCCGGCTGAAGGCGGCACGCCTGTGGGCGGCACGGTGGAAAGCACGCTCGCACTCTCGCTGGGCGAACCGAGCACCTTTACGAGGGTGAGCGCCGGCCACAGGCAGAGCGTGTATGACGCGACGATCCCCGTAGAAGTCACCGCCACCGATGCACCGATCAGGCTAAGCCTCGCCGACGGCGAAGCGATCTCCGGGGCTCGCCGCGGACGCCTGGTGCGAGGGCGCTCGAAGCTCGCGATCGCGCTGCAGGCCGCGACTGGCCGTGGCGGCTTTCATTCGCTCGATGCAAGCGTGGACAGCGTCCTTGAGCAGTGGGGCGAACCGGTTTCGCTGGAAGAAGCCAAGATCCGCCTGCGCCAGACGATGCGTGGCACCCATCAACCGCCCATTGGCGACTACCACAAGCTCCTGCTGGTGACCGTCACCGCCGCTGGACCGTGAAACGCGCGGCGAGGCGAAGGCCCGTCGGTAAAAGACACCCTAATTGAAAGAGGAAGCAGTGATCACGAGACTTCACAACATCAAGCGATTGACGCTCGTCATGACACTTGTCATAACGAGCGCGATGCTCACCGTCGCCGGCGCAAGCCTCGCGGCGGGCGGCGGCGTGTCGATCTCCCCGGGCATCTTTGAACATGTCGCCAGCCGCGGGAGCGTCGGCTCGATCAAGATCTCGAACACCACGAGCACGTCGATGGTGGTGAAGGTCGCGCTGCGGCCGTGGCTACAGGGGCTCAGCGGCGAAGTGTCTCCCAACCGCGGTGCCACGCTGTCCGAGGTGGGCCTCAACGCGAGCTCCTTCACGCTGGGCGCTGGCTCCTCGCGCACGGTCGGCGTATCGCTGACGGGCACTCCTCCCAGTCGCTCACAGTACGGCGCGATCGAAGTCGTGGGCACGCCGCCCGGCCACGCCGTGAAAGGGATCAAGCTCGCCTACCGCCTGGTGAGCAGCCTGCGGCTCGACGCGCCGACGAACGCGCAGTTCTTTCGCGCACAGCCGGGCGGCCTCGTCGAGCAGGGCAGTGCAAGGCACGGCACGCTGCTGCTGGCTGTGCGCAACACCGGCAACACGATTGTCCCGATCGGTGGCACTGTGCTGATCAACGGGCAGGGGCGCTCGCTCCGCGCCAACGCGAGCACGAAGGCGATCGTGCCGGGACAGACAGTGAACGTGCCGCTTGCCGAACTGTTGGGCTCGCTGCCAACCGGTCGCTACACCGTCAGGGTTGGCCTCTCCCAGGGCGGCCACGGTCTCGGAACGGTCACGCGTACGATCGCGCTGCGGTAGTCATCCCAATAGGGTTCCGTTGTGCGGGAAGTGGCCGGTTCGAGCAGTCGGGACTTGGAGGACGATGGAAAGCTTCAGGACGCCGTGCTAAGCGTCCACCACGCCGCGTTGATCTCAATGCCGAACGTCCCGATTCTGAAGCTCATCGAAAACAATCGGGATCGACGATTCCTGCGTTATGCAGACCATCGCTCTCACGCCGTCTCCAAATGGTTGGGCGCCGGCCGTTGGCGGACGCGGAGGTACACCCCGGCGGTAAACCGCCTCCAGGGCCACCGAAAAGAAAGTCGAAGCGACGCTGAGGACGCCTCTCGTCACCTACTTGCGGCTCGGCGGCCGAAGGCAAGCCTGTTCGGCTGAGGTGGCAAGTTAGGTCCACTCGCACACACGCCACACGCGTAGAGAACCGTCCCAAGCCATCGGGATCATTTCCCCGTGCCTCGAGGACGCCATCACGGGAGAGCCTGTTCTGAAGCTCTCGATCTTTGATTATGTCTGACACAATTGCTAAAGTGAATGATCCCAATGTGCGGTTCGCGCGTTCCGCGACCCGTCACCGCATCTCAAAGGATCGCATCCGTCATGTCATCGCCAACTATCGAGTTCGCTTCGAGGAGCCGCCGCCAGACGCGGAGGGGCTCGTGCACGCTCGACGAGCGTCGTCTATCTCGGAGACGACGATCATGGGCGAGCGCTGGAGGTCATGGCGGTCGCGGGCAAGCACGACGAGCTGCTGGTGATCCGCAATGGAGCTGCGCAACAAGTACCGAAAGCGTTATGAGGACCGGAGATGACCAAGTTCACGACAGCTAGTGGTGAGGTCCTCACCGACGAGGACATCGAGGCTCTGGCCGACGAGGCCGAGCGTGGCTATGACCTGGACAAGGCGATCCGGGTGACGGTGGGACGACCGCCCCTCGGCACAAAGGGTGCTTCGCCGCGCGTGCAGGTTCGCGTCGACCCCGATCTCGCCAAGGCCCTCCAAGCACGCGCGCGCGAGGAGCATCGCTCCGTCAGTGAGATCGCCCGTACAGCCCTACGCGAGTACGTAGACCGCGCCGCCTGAACGCGCCGATCACGGCGCGCGCCCATGCACGAGACCCACGGCATGGGCGCGGAGACCAAGAGCAGCTATCGCTTCTACGAATGCGTGCTGTGGCCACATACCAGTGCTCAGAAGCTGCCGGCAAGCGTGTCGCGGCGACGGTTGCCCGCCCAAGTCGTCGTGGCGATCAGCGCGGCGATACCGATCCCGACCGCGAGGCAGTCGCCGAGGACAAGCAGGTAGCCGCCGACTCGGTGCGGGTTCACGAAGAAGTACGGGTACCAGTCCACGATTGCGCCGCGGGCCAGCTTATAGAGGACATACAACAGCGGGAAGGCCATCCACAGTACGACCGTTTGCGCAGGTTCGAGGCGCACGCGAGGCGGATCTAGCAGCCAGTCGAGGGTCACTGCCACAGGCATCAGGTAGTGAAGGATCGCGTTCACCCACGGGTATGCCGGAGCGTGCCCGGAGAGCAGCAACAGGTACACGATCCCTGTCGTCAGGATGTAGACAACCGCGGCTCCTCTGAGAAACTCGACCGTGCGAGAGCGTGTGTGCGCGGGGCGGAGCGCTCCGTGTAGGAGCATCGCCGCCGCGAACAGGTTGCTCAGGACGGTGAAATAGCTGAAGTAGTCGCCGTCGCTGACCCCCGGTCCTGCCGTCACGTCGTAGCCGATCGCCGTGAGCGCTAGCAGCGCCGGCAGCGCACGGCAGACGCGCAGCGCCGGCTCGCTCAGCGTGCCGCGTTGCGGACGGCGCTCGACGCTTGCAGTCGAAGAAGAATGAGAGGACACAACACGGACCCTAGTGCTCGAACTTCTGTCGTGTCAAGCGTTCGTGTGAGCGTAGTGAGCTAGCGCGATGGAGGCGCAGCCACGGCACGCGGCCGGTCAGAGGCTCGATGTCGAGATCCGCGGGCTGGGGCTCGGTGGCGAGGTCATGTTCGAGCGGGTCGAGAAGTTGTTTGCGGCTCTTGATGTCGATGCGCCGTAGGTCGCGCAGCGCACGTTTGGATAGCTCGACGCGATACATCCAGATCAGGGCCTGGCTGGAGTGGACCCGGTTTCGTGGACAGTCTTGGGCTATCGTGGTTAGTTGTTGATTGTTGTTGTGGTTGATTGGTTCTCGTATTGCTCTGGGGAGAGGTAGTCGAGGGTGGAGTGTCGTCTTTGACG
>JBAQGH010000144.1:0-19352 GCA_049287685.1 Solirubrobacteraceae bacterium
GCCCGTCGCGCGACGGGCTGGCGATTTATCCGTGTAGAGACCACGAAACAAGGCGCGAGATGGCTCAGACGAAGCGCAGGCGGCAGACAAAGCACCGTGGCAATGCTGCCGGCGTGGTCGAGTCGCGCGGGCGCACAGGGCGCAAGCCGACCGAGGAGGAGAAGAAGACAGGAAAGGCAGCGGCGCCGAAGCTGACGCGCCAAGAGCGCCTGGAAAAGCCGCCGACATGGTTGGGGGCGTTCTACCGGGCGATGGCGGCGGCGGTGCTGATGCTGCTAATCAGCATCGTGCTTTTGAAAAAGCCAAACGAGGCGATAGCGCTGTTCCCAATCGTGCTGATCGCATACGTGCCAATCAGCTACTACACCGACAATTGGCTGTACAAACGCCGGATGGCGAGCAAGGCCAGACAGGCGGGGCAGGCCGGCTCCAAGTGATCGACGTCCATGCGTTCACGGTCGGGCCCGTTCAGGAGAACGCCTACCTCGTGCGCGCCGGCGCACAAGCTACACGTGCGCTGATGGTCGACCCGGGTGAAGAGCCGCAGCGGCTGCTCGATGCTGCCACGGCGCTTGGCGTCGAGATCGAGGCGATCCTGATCACCCACTGCCATTTCGATCACGTCGGCGCCGTGGCGCCGGTCGCGAGGGCCACCGGGGCGCCCGCGTACTGCCCTGAGATCGAGCTTGGAGTGCTTGCGGACATTACGAAATGGACGATGCCGGGCTTCGGCCCGTTTGAAAGCTGGCAGGCAGAACACAGCGTCAAGGGCGGCGAGAAGCTGCGGCTCGCGGACATGGACGTCGAGGTGCTGTTCACTCCGGGCCACAGCCCGGGCCACGTGACGTATGCGATCGATCGCGCGAGCGCTTCCACACAAGGCTCCGCATCGGTGGAGGATAAGGAGGGCTCCGTGGGCAGCCAACCGGCGCTGTTCTCCGGCGACGTGCTCTTTCAGGGCTCGGTCGGTCGCGTGGATCTACCGGGCGGCGACTGGGCAACGCTGGAGCGCTCGATCGGAATGCTGATGAGCCGCTTCGAGCGCGACACGGTCGCCTACCCGGGACACATGGGTGTGACAACGCTTGGCCGCGAGTGGGACACCAACCCGTTCCTTGCCGAGCTGCGTGCCGCGGCGATGAGCCCTGTGCCGGCACAGACGGGCGCGCGGGAGCAGCGGTGAGGCGCGCAGAGGCGCCGGTGGTGGCGGAACGCGCGCAGGTGCGGCAGCGGGCATCGCAGCCTTGAGCGGGGAGCAGATCAAAGCGCCGCGCGGCACCTACGACGTGCTCGGCGAGCAGGCGGCGAGCAGGACGGCGCTTGAGGCGCGTGCCCGCACGATCCTCGAGGGCGCTGGCTATCAGCGCATCGAGACCCCCACGTTCGAGGCTACCGAGCTATTCGCGCGTGGTGTGGGCTCCTCCACAGACATCGTGCAGAAGGAGATGTACACGCTGACCGACGGCAGCCAACGCTCGCTGACGCTGCGCCCAGAGGGCACCGCGCCCGTGTGCAGGGCATATGTGGAACACGGCATGCACAAGCTCCCCCAACCCGTGAAGCTCTGGTACCTATCGAGCTTCTTCCGCTATGAGCGCGCCCAGAAGGGCCGCCAGCGCCAGTTCTGGCAGGTCGGCGCCGAGGCGTTCGGCTCCGAGGACCCGGCGCTCGACGCCGAGTCGATCCTGCTGCTCGGCACGTTGCTGGAGCAGTTGGGCGTGCGGGACGTGCGTCTGCGCCTGTCGAGCCTTGGCAGCAGCGACAGCCGCCAGCGCTATCGCGAGCGCCTGCAGAAGCACCTACGCGCGAACGAGGCAAGCCTGTCTGACGAGGTGCGCGAGCGCATCGAGCTGAACCCGCTGCGCGCTTTTGACTCCTCGCACGAGCGCACCGTGGCCGTGATGCGCGATGCGCCACGGCTGCTCGACGAGCTCGACGCTGACGACGCCGAGCACTTCGCGACTGTACGCGAGCTGCTCGACCGCGCGGGTATGGCATATGAGGTCGATGCCACACTCGTGCGCGGCCTGGACTACTACACGCGCACCGTGTTCGAGTTCACGAGCGATGCCCTCGGCGCGCAGAGCGGCGTCGGCGGTGGCGGACGCTACGACGGGCTTGTCCAGCAGCTGGGGGGGCCCGCCACGCCGGGCATGGGCTGGGCGGCCGGCATCGAGCGGATGCTGCTCGCCGGCAGTCCTCTGGGAGGGGACGCTCATGCCGTCGACCTATACGTGGGTCTGGCGGATGGGGGAGGAGATGCGTCGTTCCGGCAGGTCAAGGCAGCCGCTTTCGAGATCTTGAGCGAGGCTCGCTCGGCGGGTTTGCACGCGCAGATGGAGATGGCCGGCCGCTCTTTGAAGGGACAGCGCGGACATGCCAATCGCATTGGTGCGCGCCTGTTGGCGATCGTGGAGCAGCACCAGACGTTCTTGCGCGACATGCAGGACGGGTCCGAGGAGACACTCGAGACCGGCACGATCGTGCACGCCGCGTTGCGGCGCCTGCGCGACCTTGCATAGCTTCTGGATCGGCTGCGCGACGGCGGTCCTCAGTGCGGGGATTGCTCGGTCGGACGTGGCGGATCTGTCGGTGGGCAGACGCTGAAAGAACCGCCGAACCTTTGTCTTCGTTCAGCCAGACCCGCCTGAAATATCGGGCAATAGCGGTGAAAAAGCGCTTGCAGAAGTCCACGGCCGATGTCGCCGTTCAACTCGCATGGCGATTCTGCCGAAGTGAGAAGCGATGGCTCAGCTTTCGCGTCCCTACCAGATCATTCTCGGCGTCGTCGTCGTGTTCGGCCTCATCTGGGCCGTCGCGCTGCGCAGCCATAGCTCCAACCCGAGCGAACCAACAGCCTCGGCCCCGAAGGCGCCAAGCAGTGCGTCTGCCAACGGCAGCTCAGGCGGCAACCCGGCAGCGGCGACCCCGGTCTACCACGGCGCCGCGCCCGGCGTGGAAGGGCTCACACGGGCGATCGCTAAAGCGCACGGTGCGGTGGCGGAGTCTCAGCGCAACGTCCAAGAACAGGCGGGCCGGGCACATGCACTCACCGGCGAAGCTCAGGCGTCCGCGACGGCGACGCACACGACAGCGGCAGGCAAGACCACACAAAGCGTGACAGTGACCCACAAGACGAACGCCGCGCCCAGCCTTGTGCGCAGGACGGTCACGAGCTCTCACAAGACGAGCTCTCACAAGACGAGCACTCAAGTGCACGGCGCCACCACGACCGTAACGCGCACAAGCACCACCACGGTGCATAAGGTGACCCCTGTACACAGAGTCACGGCACCCACCGACAAGCCCGCCGTTCGCGTGCACAGCACCGTCAAGCACTCCTCCACCAAGCCTGCTCAGCAGGTGGCGGTCGAACACGAGCTCGCCCAGGGCAAGACGGTGATGCTGTTCTTCTGGACGCCGAGCTCTACCGTCGACCAGCAGAACGTCGCCCAGGCAAAAACGCTCGTTGCGCGCTCCAAAGGCACGCTCACGCTGCACCTGGCATTGGCAAATCAGGTGGGCGAGTTCGGCACGATCACCGAAGTCGTCCACGTCTACCAGACGCCGACGATCCTGATCGTCAACAAGCACGGGGTCGTGAGCACGCTCACAGGACTCACCGATGTGTTCGCGCTCGAACAAGCAGTGCAAGAAGCGCAAAGCGCCATCGTCTGAGCGCCCGGCAAGCTGCACTACATCTGTCACGCTGCGTGTGGGCGTCGAGCTGAGCCGTCTCGCAAAACCTCGTGGTGCCCGTCTATGGCCTGTGGTCGCCACCTACCTCGCCGTGTCCTCGCACCCGGGCGCGGCCTCTTACACTCGACGGACATGAACGTCGAGATGTTCGCCCAGCACTTGCGGTTCCCAGGACACCGGGGTCATACCCCTGTCGATGCCTGTAGCGGCGTGGCCGGTGGTGCGGCCTGTGGCGACTTGATCCGCATATCGGTTGCCGTCGATCGCGCCAGCCCGGACGGGCGGATACTCGATGCAGGCTTCGACGCGAGTGGCTGCGGTGCGGCGATCGCCGCCGGCAGCGCGACTGTTGAGCTGATCGCCGGTGCAAGTCTGTTGGATGCCGCACGCATCGGCGCCCCCGAGATAGCGGCCGAGCTCGGCGGCCTCAGCCCGGCGAAGCAGCACGCGGCCGAACTGGCCGGCGACGCGCTGCACCGTGCGCTCGGCTGGGCCGCGCGCGAACAAGCCGGGCTCGCGCATTCCCCCACGCGTACGCTGGTGGCGATGAGCGGCGGCGTGGACAGCGCCGTGGCCGCGATGCTCGTCGCCGAGGATGGCGAGCAGGCGGTGGCGGTAACGCTGGAGCTCTGGTCAGATCCTGAGAACGACGGCGAGCGCAGCTGCTGCTCAGCCCAGGCCGTGCGCTCGGCCCGCTCGCTTGCGCACAGCATGGGAATGGCGCACTTCTCGATCGACCTGCGCGAGGAGTTCCGCGCCGGCGTCGTGGACGGCTGGCTGGCAGACCACGCCGCCGGTCTCACGCCGAACCCGTGCGTGCGCTGCAACGGCAAGGTGCGCCTGGACGCGATGCTCACGCTGGCCGACCACCTCGGCGCACACACGCTTGCCACCGGCCATTACGCGCGCATAACTCGCAGCGACGAACCACCGGGCAACGGTGTTGCACCCGCTGAGGCGACACCGCCCTTGGGTGTTACCGCAGCGGACGCGACGCCTCTGCTGCGAACAGCCGTGGACGACGGCAAGGACCAGAGCTATGCGCTTGCCGCCCTGTCGCCAAGCTCGCTGGCGCGCTTGCACTTCCCGCTCGGCTCGCTGAGAAAGCCCGAAGTGCGCGAACACGCGGCACAGGCGGGCCTGGAGGTCGCACGCCGACCGGACTCTCAAGACTTGTGCTTCCTGGCCGGAACGCACAGCAGTGACTTCCTAGAGCGCCACGGGGGCATAAAGCGAAGAGTGGGCGCGGTCGTCGACGGCCAAGGACGCAAGCTCGGCGAGCACGGTGGCGTTCATACGCTCACGGTGGGCCAGCGCCACGGTCTGGGCATCGGCGGCAGTCCAATCGAAGGGGTGGGAGGCCCGCTGTATGTGATCGCGACCGATGCGCGCTCGAACACGGTCACGGTCGGCCCACGCGAGCAGCTGCGCACCGCGGCGGTGAGTGTGCGCGATGTCACCTTGCACCGCGATGGCGGCCAGGTGGACGCGGTAAAGGTGCGCTACCGTGGCCGACGGATGCCCTGCAGAGTGCAGGACGAACCCAGTGCCGGTCTGCACGAGCGCGTGGAGCTCGAGATGCTCGACCCGATCGAGCGCACCGCTCCCGGTCAGATCGCATGCCTGTACGAGGGCGATGTGATCGTCGGCTACGGCACGATCGCCCTTTGATGGATGCGAGTTCTGGCGCTTGACTACGGCAGCGCACGCTGCGGCTGTGCGCTGAGCGATCCGACCGGAACGATCGTCACGCCGATCGTCGTGGTCGCGCGGCCCGCAAGCCGGCGCGGGCTTGCTGAGCTCGTGCGCCTCGTGGACGAGCGCGAGGTGGAGCGCGTTGTCGTCGGCCTGCCGCTGTCCTTGCGCGGCGAGGACACGCAGCAGACAAGGGAGACGCGCGACTTCGCTCAGGCGCTCTCCAGCCGCCTCGGCAAGGCCGTCCCGGTCGAGCTCTACGACGAGCGCTTCACCACGCGCATCGCCGCTCACGTCGAGCAGCCCAGCACCAGCGAGGACTCGCGCGCCGCCGCCGTGCTGTTGGAGGGTTGGCTCGCTAGATCCCAGTAGGGTCACGCGCTTGGCCAGGGACCACGGATCGAACATGTCATCAGCACGCACCGAAGCGGAGCGCGAACGCGCCCGCGGAGAGCGCGAGCGGCGCCGCGAGGAGAAAAGGATGAGCGGGGCTGCCAAACGGATCGGGGCAGGGCTCGCCGCCGTGGTCCTGCTCGGGGCACTCGGCTTTGGTGCGGTGCGCCTCTCACACCACTCGGCACGCCCAAAAATCCCCCCAATCCCCAAGATCGTGAAGATCGTCATACCGGAGGGATTCACTCGCGCCCAGATCGCGGTGCTCGCACATCAAGACGGACTCAGGGGCAGCTACCTATTGCCGTCCAAGCACTCCAGCGAAATCGACTTCGCGCACTACGGCGCGCCGGCGGGCACTCCCAACCTCGAAGGGTTTCTGTTTCCCGCTACCTATGAAATGTATGTCGGCGCGCCGGCCTCTCAGTTGGTCTCAGAGCAGCTGAGCGCGTTTCACGAAAACTTCGGCGGCGGCGAGGTCGATCGCGCGCGCGTGCTCGGGATCACCCCATATCAGCTGTTGACCGTGGCCTCGATCATCGAACGCGAGGCGGCGATCGCGCACGACCGCCGGCTGGTCGCGGCGGTCATCTACAACCGGCTGCGCCTGAAGATGACGCTTGGGATCGACTCCACACTGCGCTACGCGCTGCACAACTTCACGACTCCGCTGACCGAAGCCGAACTGCACAGCGACTCCCCGTACAACACGCGCACGCATACGGGCCTGCCGCCGACGCCGATCTCAAACCCCGGAGTCGCCGCGATCCAGGCAGCGGCGCATCCAGCGCACGTCTCCTACCTGTATTACGTCGCGGGCGCCGACGGCTGCGGCGAGGAGGTCTTCTCCACCGGCTACGCGCAGTTTGAAAAGAACGCCGCGGCTTATCGCGAGGCGATCGCCAAAAACGGTGGGCAGGTGCCCACGTGCGACAGGAAGGGTTGAGCGGTGCACCGCCTAGCCACAGTGAGACGCGCAGCGAGGGTAGGTGTGCGCTGATGCCAAAGCTGGGTGTCATCGGTTGGCCGGTAGCCCACAGCCGCTCGCCGGCGATGTTTCGGGCGGCGTTTGAGGCTTGCGCGATGAGAGATTGGAGCTATCAGGCTCTGCCGTTGCCTGAGGAGCTCCTCGAGCAGACCGTGCGCGCGCTGGGCGCAAGCGGCTTCCTCGGAGCGAATGTCACGATCCCCCACAAGCACGCGGTACTCGAGCTAGCCGACCAGGCGAGCGGCCCAGCGCGCGCGATCGGGGCGGCCAACACGCTCACTTTCAGCGACGACGGAGCGATCGAAGCGCACAACACCGACGCGCCCGGCCTGATCGCCGCGCTCAGGCGCTTGACTGGGATGCCCGCCCACCCGAGCGCCCTCGTGCTGGGCGCCGGGGGCAGCGCGCGCGCCGCCGTCTGGGCCTTGCGGGACGCCGGTGCCGCCAGTGTCTCGGTATGGAATCGCAGCCCTGAGCGAGCACGGGAATTGGCGCGCGACCTCGGCGCCGACGCGGTCGCGAAGCCGCTCGCGGCCGACCTGCTGGTCAACTGCACGTCGGTCGGACTGCAACGGTCGGCCACTGACGCCGAGGCGCTCAACCAACTGGAGATGACCGCCGATCACGTCGGTAGGTATGCCTATGTCATCGATCTGGTCTATGGAGACGGCCCAACGCCACTGCTCGCCGCCGCCCAAGCCCACGGATCGGTCACGGTCGGAGGACTCGAGGTGCTCGTCGCTCAGGGTGCGCTCAGCTTCGAGCACTGGACCGGCAGGGCAGCACCACGCGAGGCGATGCGTCGCGGCGCCGGAATCGAGGACGCAACGGGTTAGTCCCCTCTTGGGCCAAGGGCGAGGGCGATGAGCACGCCCCCAAATGGCCTGCGCGACGAGAACCACATCTTCGGCGAGGCCGAACCAAGGGTGAGCGTCGAGATCGACCGCGACGAGCCTTCTCGCGACATGCCGGGCGACGCGGATGGACGGCCCCTCACAGGTGGGGTGGATAGGACAGACGTAGGGGATCCGTACGTCTCGAACTACGGCTCAGACGTCGAGCAGCCCGATCGCGACGGGCCCGAGGAGATAGCCGGCGTCACCAGCCCCAGCCGTCGCGGCTCCTCGGCGCGCTTTCTGACAGACGTGATTTGCGACATGGGCCTAGCCCCGCGCGAGCGTGTCGACAGCGCGATCGAGTCTTCGCGCAACGAAGGCATCACGCCTGAGCGCGTGCTGCTCGCAAGCGGAGCGATCACCTCCGACGGGCTTGCCCGTGCGCTTGCCGAGCGCTACGGCCTCGACCACCTCGACCTGGACGTCTTCCCGGTAGACATGGGCGCCGCCAACCTCGTCGTCAACAGCGCCGCCAAGCGATACCAGGCGGTGCCGGTGGCCTTCGTGGACAAGCGCACGCTGCTGCTGGCGATGGCCGACCCCTCCAACGTCCTGGCGGTCGACGACGTCGCGATCATGACCGGCTATGAGGTGCGTGTGGCGGTCGCCTCGCCCGATGCGATCGGCGATTTGATCTCGCGCATGGCGCGCCTGGAGGACGTCGTCTCCGGCGACGCCGCGGCCGCCGAAGAGGCAGAGGAGGCCAGCGCCGACATCGTCAACCTGCGCGAGACGGCCGACGACGCGCCGGTTGTCAAGCTCGTCAACCAGATCGTCGCCCAGGCGGTCGAGCTGGGCGCCTCCGACGTGCACATGGCACCCGACGGCCACGAGGTGCGCGTGCGCGTGCGCGTCGACGGCATCCTGCAAGACATCACCACCGTTCCGCGACGGATGGCCGCCGGAGTGGTCTCGCGCGTGAAGATCATGGCCGAGCTCGACATCTCCGAGCGACGTCTGCCCCAGGACGGCCGCGTCAGTTTGACAGTCGACGGCCGTCACATCGATCTGCGCGTCGTCACGCTGCCGAGCGTCCACGGCGAGTCGATCGTGATGCGCATCCTCGACAAGGACTCGGTCGTGATGAAGCTCGAGAAGCTCGGCATGGCCGACGCCGAGCGCGACCGTTTCGAACGTGCCTTTCACGAAACCCACGGCGCGGTGCTCGTCACCGGCCCGACCGGCTCGGGCAAGTCCACGACCCTGTACGCGGCCCTGTTGGCGCTGAACACGCCCGAGAAGAACATCATCACCGTCGAGGACCCCGTCGAGTACCAGATCGCCGGGCTCACACAGGTGCAGGTCTCGAGCAAGGCAGGACTCACATTCGCCACCGGCCTGCGCGCGATGGTGCGCGCCGATCCAGACATCATCATGGTGGGGGAGATTCGCGACCGCGAGACCGCCCAGATCGCGGTGGAGTCGGCGCTCACCGGGCACCTCGTGCTCTCCACACTTCACACGAACGACGCCCCGTCGGCGATTTCACGCCTGACGGAGATGGGGATCGAGCCGTTCCTCGTTGCCTCGGCGCTCGATTGTGTGCTGGCCCAGCGTTTGGCGCGCATGCTCTGCTCCAACTGCAAGCAGCGCACGATCGTGCCCGCCGAGGTGCTGCGCGACAACGGCTACAAGGCGCTGGTCGACCTAGAGGCCTACGAGCCGAACGGCTGCCGGCGCTGCGCCGGCACCGGCTACCGCGGGCGCCTCGGCATCTACGAGGTGATGACGCTCTCCTCTGAGATCCGCAACCTCACGCTGGAGCGCCGCTCCGCCGATGAGATTCGCGAGGTGGCGGTTCGCGAGGGGATGCGCCGCCTGCGCGACGACGGCCTGGAGAAGGTGCGCCAAGGCCTGACTTCGATCGCCGAGATCGCTCGCGTGATCGGCAGTAGTTGAGATGTGGCGCTCGTCTGCCGATAAGGGGCCCATGAGGACACGTGCGCGGATTGCAACCGACCGCTTGAGCTACAGAAGGGCGCGACGATGAGTATTGATTTCGCAGACCTCTTGATGGAGGTCGTTGCGCGCAAAGCCTCCGACCTGCATCTGGCTGCCGGCGCGCCGCCGACGGTGCGCGTGCGCGGGCGCCTCGACCGCCTCGAGGGTTACCCCGAGCTGTCGGGCACCGACACGCGAGAGATCGTCTACTCGATCCTCTCCGGCGACCAACGTCAGCGCCTGGAGACAAATTGGCAGCTGGACTTCGCCTACTCGATCCCAGGTCATGCCCGCTTCCGTGTCAACGCCTACTTCCAGCGTGGAGCGGTCGGCGCGGCCTTCCGCTTGATCCCCTTCGGCCTGACCTCGATCGACCAGCTCGGGCTGCCAGCCATAGCGCACGACTTGACGCGCAAGCCACGCGGCTTCGTGCTCGTCACAGGCCCGACCGGCTCGGGCAAGTCCACCTCGCTCGCGGCGATGCTCGACGAGATCAACGCCACGCGCGAGGAGCACATTATGACGATCGAGGACCCGATCGAGTTCCTGCACGGGCACAAGAAGTGCATCGTCAACCAGCGCGAGCTCGGCTCCGACGCGCACTCTTTTGCCGACGCGCTCAAGGCCGCGCTGCGCCAGGACCCTGACGTGATCCTGGTCGGCGAGATGCGCGACCTGGAGACGATCTCCACAGCTTTGACCGCGGCCGAGACCGGCCACCTCGTGTTCGCCACACTGCACACCCAGGACAGCGCGCAGACGGTCGACCGCATCATCGACGTGTTCCCGCCAGAGCAGCAAGGCCAGGTTCGCGTGCAGCTGTCGGTCGCCCTACAGGGCATCATCACCCAGCAGCTGCTCCCAACTGCCGACGGCTCCGGCCGCGTAGCCGCATGCGAGGTGCTCGTGCCCAACCCGGCGGTGCGCAACCTGATCCGCGAGGGCAAGACCCATCAGATCTACTCGGTCCTGCAGACCGGCTCCGCGCAGGGCATGCAGACGATGGACGCCGCGCTCGTCTCGCTGGTACGCACCGGCAAGGTCTCCCAGAAACTGGCCGAAGAACGCTCCTCCGCGCCGGAGGAGCTGCGTCGTCTGCTCGGCGCCGGATCGCTGGCGGCGGCATGAGCCCACATGCCGGCGCCATACTGCGTCCTACCGATCGGAGATCGACGGGATCTCCGATCGGCCAGCACGCGTGCCATGGCACGCCACGCTCTCTGCGTCCTTGTCTGGCTTGGCCTGTGGGCTCATGCGGTCAGGAGCAGAAACGGTGAGTACGTATGTCTTCAAGGCGATGGACCTCGCCGGCGTCAAGGCGCGCGGTGAGATCGACGCCGACTCCAAGGAAGCGGTCTCCAATCAGCTGAAGTCGCGCGGCATGATCGTGCTCGACATCGCCGACAAGCACGCCTCGCGCGAGATCGAGCTGAGCTTCATGAAGACGGTCAAGGCCGCGGAGCTGGCCGTCTTCTCGCGCCAGCTGGCGACGATGATCTCCTCTGGACTTTCGATCCTGCGCGCGCTCTATGTGCTCGAGGAACAGACCGAGAACAAGTTCCTCAAGGAGACGGTCGTTCAGGTGCGCAAGGACGTTGAGGCGGGACTCTCGCTCTCGGGCGCGATGGAATCGCACCCGAAGGTCTTCAACCCACTGTTCGTCGCGATGACACGCGCGGGGGAGGCTGGCGGTCTGCTCGAGGGCTCGCTGATGCAGGTCGCCGACCAGTTGGAGAAGGAAGCTTCGCTGCGCCGCCAGATCCGCTCGGCGATGATCTACCCGGTGCTCGTCATCACGTTCGCGGTGGCCGTGATGATGGCGCTTGTCGCGTTCCTAGTGCCGGTGTTCGTTGGCGTCTTCAAGCAATTCGGCGGCAAACTGCCGGCGATTACCCAAGTCTCAGTGGACATGTCCCATGCGGTCCTAGGCTACTGGTGGGCGATGTTCGGCGGTGCCGGCCTGTTGGCATTCGCTTTCATAAAGTGGAAGAAATCCAAGTGGGGGCGCCCGCAATGGGATCGCTTCCGCCTGCGCGTGCCGATGAAGATCGGCACGATCGTCCAGCAGGTCGCGGTGGCGCGCTGGTCGCGCACGCTCTCCTCGCTGATGAGCGCCGGCGTGCCGCTGCTGCTGGCGCTCGAGATCGTCGGCAAGACCGGCGGCAACATCGCCGTCGAGGAAGCGATGGACGGCGTGATCGCGTCGGTCAAGCGAGGTGGCACGCTTGCGGAGCCACTTTCGAAGACAACGATCTTTCCGACGATGGTCACACACATGGTCGGCGTCGGCGAGGAGACGGGCGCGCTCGACGCGATGCTCGCCAAGGTGGCGGACTTCTACGAGGACCAGGTCGAAGCGTCTGTGAAAGCGCTCACCTCGATTCTCGAGCCGATCATGATCATCGTCATCGGTTCGATCGTCGGCTTCATCGTCATCTCGATGTACATGCCGATGTTCACCGTCTACAACCACATCGAATAGTCCCTGAATATTGGGTGTCGGCAAACACCCCCCCCCTTGCTGGACCAGCGGGTTTGGACAAGTAGGGTCAGACGAACACCACCTCTTGTCGATCGGTGGGGTTAGGCAAGTAGGGGTTACGAAAACACCCCTCTTGCCGAACTACGAGCTCAGCGGTTGAGTGGTCACCCGCACGCGCCGGTCTTTCACCGAAAGCGAGATCTGGCCGTTGAGCAGATCCAGCAGCTCGTTGCCCACCAGCTCGGCGCGCCAGCCGCGCAGGGTGCGCACGTCGGCTCGATCGCCGGCTCGCTGTGCAATCACGATCGCCTGCAGATCGGCACGGGCGGCAAGCAGCTCATAAGCGAGGCCGGCTTCGCGCGCGCGCGCTCTGACGAGCGCCTCGCAGAGCGCGATCAGCGGCACGTCGTCGGGGCGCGGTTGTGGTGGGCGCGGGTCGCTCCCGAGCGGCTCGTGGCTTGCCTGCAGGCCGCGCTGTACGGCTTCCAGCAACTCACTGCCGCGCTTGCGCAGGCTGTTCTGGGCGACACCGCGGATGTCTTCGAGCTTGCGTGCGGATGTCGGCTTGCGCTTGGCGATCTCCACGAGCGTGGCGTCGCTGAGCACGCTCTGCACCGGCTTGTCGCGCTCCTGTGCAGTGCGCTCGCGCCAGGCAACCAGCTCGCGAGCGACATTCTGGGAGTGCGCGCTCATGCCTCTGACGCGCGGCAGCCTCGCGAAGATAGCGTCGAGGTTGCGCTCGTCGCTGACCTTCTCCAGGAGCTCGCACTCCTCGCGCGCCCACTGCAAGCGCCCCGTCTCTTCTAGGCGGCGTTCCAGCTCGGCGGCGAGCGCGGTCAGGTGCACCACGTCCTCGCGCGCATATGACAGCTGCTCGGCCGAGAGCGGACGCGCGTCCCAACGGGTGAAGCTGGCGCTCTTGGCGAGCCTGACTCCCAGCATCTCGGCCAGGAGAGTGTCATAGGAGGATTGCGCTGGCATGCCAAGGAAGCCGGCCGCGACCTGCGTATCGAAGATGTTGCTCACCTCGCAGCGAAGCGTACGGCGCAGCAGCGCGATGTCCTGGCGTCCAGCGTGCACCACAACCTCGATCCGCGGATTGGCCAGCGCCTCCGCGAGCGGCTGGCCTTGTAGGGGCACGTCGAGTACCCATGAGGGCACAAGTGGATCGACGATCTCGATGCGCTCGCCTCCCTGGCCATCGGGGACGGCGAGTTGAATCAGGCAGAGTAGCGTGCGATAGCGGCCCTCGCCCATGAACTCGGTGTCGAGCGCGATCTGGTTGGCCGCACGCGCCTGTTGCGCGACCTGCGCGAGCACGTTCGCCGGGGCCGCGTCGGTCCCGCTCGCGGAAGGTTCCGTCATCGCCCTATCCTCGCGGATTGTCAGCTCTTGCGTTGTGTGGACGCTCACGCGGCGTCATGCTCGGAGACCTGTGCCGCCGGCAGGCGCATGACAAAGCAGGCGCCGGACGGCTCGGGCAGGCCGTCGGTTTGGCCGGGGCTGTCGGTCTGCGCCGCCGGCCCGTCTGAGAGCGTCAGAGAGCCGCCCATGCGTGTCACGAGCTCGCGCCCGATCGCCAGGCCGAGGCCGAAGCCGCTGCGCCCGGCAGAGGTGCTGCCGCGTTGGAAGCGCTCGAAGATCAGCTCACGCTCGGCGGCTGGCACGCCGGGACCGGCGTCGCGCACGCTCACTTGAGCCCACGACCCCTCCGTTGTGGCCTGGGCGTCCACGCGCGTGCCCGGCGGCGCGATCCCGATCGCGTTGTCGAGCAGGATCCGCACGATCCGCGCCACCGCGCCTGGATCGCACATTGCCCAGCATGGCTGTGGCGGCTGATGCACTTCGAGCCGAACCTCGTGCTCGGCGGCACGACGCTCGAATTCGGCGGCCACCGCTCGGCACAGCTCGCCGAGCTCGACCGGCTCGCTGCGCAGCGAGATCTCGGCGTCGAGGCGACTGAGGTCGAGCAGGTCGGTGGCGAGGCTCGTGAGCCGGCGCGACTGCTCGCGGGCACGCAGCGTGCGCTCACGCGCATCGGCCAGGTCGAGTCGCTGCGGGTCGAGGTCGTCTTCGAGCAGCTCCAAAGTGCCGTCGAGTGAGGCGAGCGGCGTGCGCAGCTCGTGCGACGCGGTCGCCACGAACGCATGGCGCGCCTGTATTTGGCGTCGCAGGCGCGCCTGCATGCTCGCGAACGCGCGCGTCAGGTCGCCGATCTCATCGGGACGAGCGTCGAGGCGAATCGGCGCGTCCAGCCCGCGGCGCTCCAGCTCGCCCGCCGCTTCACGCAGGCGCTCCAAGCGTCGCAGCAGCGTCGTGGTGAGCGCGATTCCCAGCAGTAGCGCGATACCCAGTCCGACCGCTGCCGCCTCGAGAAAGGCTTTCTTGACCACTTTCACGGTCGAGATCACATATTCCAGGCGGCGCACGAGCACCACGGCATCGACCGCTCCGCCCTTTCCGATCTGGATCGGCTCGACCGCGACCAGATCGTCGCCGATCAGCGTGTGCACACCGCTGCCGGTGCGCAGGGCACGACGTGCCTGGGCGTAGTAGTCGGGCACGTCCAGGTCTTGGTCGGCGGGCGCATAGATCGTGTCGAGCTTGTCGCCCAGTACCGTCACCTCGGCGCCGGAGCGATGGCGCAGTAGCGACACGGTGATCGCCAGTTCGCCACCGTCGGGGCGTCCGGTGGTGGGGTCGACGCCGATCTCTTCGAACTCCGGGCGCGAGGAGGAGATGGCGGCGTAGACACCCGACTCGCCCTCCGAGCGCAGCCGCTGCTCGAGCGGAGAGAGCAGCGCGAGCGCGGCCACCGCAAGTGTCACGGCGCTCGAGAGCAGCAGCGCGGCTAGCATTCTGGGGCGCAGCCCGAAGACGTGCCGGCGCAGACCAGCGCGTGCTTTGACGTCGCTGCTGGGCCGCGCGGGCGGCTCGCTCACGGCTCCTGAAAACGGTACCCGGCGCCGCGCACCGTCAAGATCAACTTCGGCTCCTCGGGCCTCTCCTCGACCTTCTCACGCAGGTGCCTGATGTGCACGTCGATCGCGCGCGGGTCGCGATAGGCCGAGTCGCCCCAGATCGCGCGCAGCAGCTCCTGGCGGTTGAAGAGGCGGCCCGGTTCGCTCATCAGCTGGGCCAGCAGCTCGAACTCCGAGAAGGTGAGCTTGACCTGCTCGCCTTCGACAGTCGCCTCGCGATGGCTGCGGTCGAGCGTCACCGGCCCGATGCTGAGCACCTCCCGGCCCAGCGCGCGCGGGCCCGAGCGGCGCAAGACGGCGCGGATACGGCTACGCAGCTCAGCCAGGCCAAAGGGCTTGGTTACATAGTCGTCGGCGCCGGCCTCGAGCCCTTGCACGGCGTCGGCCTCGGTGTCGAGCGCGGTGAGCATGATGATCGGCACGATGTTGCGCTGCTCGCGCAGCGTGCGGCAGACGTCATAGCCGTTGGGGCCGGCGCCAAGCGCGACGTCGAGCAGGACTATGTCGAACTGCTCGCCGCCTGCGCGCTCGATTGCCTCGGCGCCAGTCGCGACGGCCTCGACCGTGTGGCCCTCCTTGGAGAAGGACCGTGTCAGCGTGTCGCGCAAAGGGGCCTCGTCGTCCACGACAAGAATGTGCATCGAAGCGGTTGCGTCCATCGCTGCTTACGCTACCGCCTTGCGCGGACCCCGGAGCCCGGCGGTTTGGGAGTGCGTGCGAAGCCGATGCCCCGCACGCGCGCGCTGGGCATCGGACTTGGCAGTAGCCACAACACGCCCCCGCGCAGGCCCGCCTGGTGCGAGATGTCGGTTGCATGGGCGCGTATCCACAGCGCGGCCGGGGCGCAGCCGGCCGTCGTTTTCGGCGATGTCCGAGTGCAGACAGAATCGAGGAACGCGTAGCGCACTTCGCCGCGGGCGATCAAGGCCTTCAGCCGGGCGACGCTTGCAAAGGGGATGCCGTTGTAGGTGGTGAGCATCAGAACCGGGCGTTGATCCTGCACGATCAACGAAGCGACGCTCGTCGAGGATCCCGCCGCCAGCTCGTAGCGGGCTCTGCCCTGGTGGGCGAGCAGGTAGGCGCTGAGCGTACGCTGCTCGGTCGGGTTGAGCGCACCCACGTTGCCCGCGTCGCTGGTCTTCGCTTCGACGGCTTCCACGCTTGCCACGAGCGGAACAGCGAGCAGTGCCGTCAGCGGCAGCACGAGCAGTCGCGCGCGGTTTTGAAGGGCCGCGACGAGGCCGACACCGATCCCGAACATCGTCGCGACCGCCGGTGTGAAGCTCTCGACGTAGCGTGGGTGCAGGCGCGCCATCGCGCTGAACAGGACGAGCCCGGTGAGCAGCCATACGAACACGCCAATCGCCGTCGCACGCTGCACGCGTCCGGCTTTGCCGCGCAGCACGGAGATCACCACGGCGATGCCTAGCAAGAGTGCCGCCAAAGCCTCCCAACCGAGCCACTTGGCCGGCAATTGGCCGCCGCGGGCAAGTAGGCGTGTTGGGGATGGGGGAGTGATGGGCGTGCCTGTCGATGTAAGTTCGCCGCTGCCACGACCGTGGGGCGCGGTGGGCATACCGACTTCCGCGGTTTTGCCGCTCAGCCGTTCGCTGCCGTTGAAGACGAAGGCCGCGTTCCAGGCGCTGCCGTTGGTCGAGCCGATCGCGTACGGGCGCTCGTGCGCGGGGAACAGCAGTGTCGCGCCCAGCCATAGCAGCGCGACCACGACATAAACGGCCGCGGCCGCGGCGAACTTGGCGGTGCGACGTGCAAGCTCCGCGCCGTGTTTGTCCTCGTTCGTGCGTGGCAGGCCCAACCATGCGAGCAAGAACAGGCCTGGCAGCGCGACGACCGACTCGAGCAACTTCACGTTGAAGGCCACCCCGAGCATTGCCGCTCCCGCCAGCAGCCACGCCGTCTTGCCGGTCTCGCAGGCGCGCACCACCGCAAACAGCGCCAGCACGAGCAGCAGCATCATGACCGCGTCCATCGTGTCGCTGCGCGCCGTGATCACCTCGATCGGCAGCACCGCGAGCGCAAGTGCCGCCACAAGTCCCGCGATCACTCCGAACGGACGCTTGACGGCGGCATACAACAGCGGTACCGAAAGCGTCCCTGCAAGCGCCTCGGGCAGCTTCAACGAGGCCGAGCCCCAGCCAAACAGCTTCACGCTGGCCACCTGCAGCCACAGGTCGACTGGTGGCTTGTCGATCGAGACGCTGCCTCCGGGCTCGTAGGCGCCGAAGAAGAAGTTGTGCCAGGAGAGGCCCATGCTGCGTACGGCGGCGTCGTAGAACGGGTCCAGTCGAACAGCACCGAGATCGACCAATCTGAGGGTCGCCGCCAGCGCTGTGATCAAGGCGAGGGCGACCCAGCGCAAAGGGGTGGTGGGCGACCGCACGCCCGCAACGCTAATCCAGGACGACCGCACGCGCGCAGCCCGCGCGCGCCAGAAGCGTGCGCGGGTAGGTAGTGTGAGGCTCCATGAGCGATGCAGACGAACGCAAGCCGGCGGGCGCCAGGCGCCCGCGCCGTGGCTCCTCCGACGATGAAGGCGAGCAGGACGAGGGCGAGACGACGGCAGCCGAGTCCCTGCAGCCGCGCCCCTGCATGCCCTGCCACGGCAGCGGCAAGGTCATCTCCAACCTCGGCGGCGAGGCCAGCGAGGTCACCTGTCCCTGGTGTCGCGGTGGCGGCGAGCGCCTGACCGGGCTCGACGCGCAGGAGTTCCACGAGCAACAGGTCGCCCAATCGGGCGACTGACAGCGGTTTCTCCAAAAATATAAAGATCGCTTCAAGTGCAATGTGTCCACGTTGGATGCAGCGCTAAAGCGCCTCTTCCGAGCGGTCGATGAAGGCGCTGACAAGCCAGACCGCGGTGCAAGGCAAACGCCCACAGAGGGTGTAAGGCAAAGCCGGCGGAACCTGTGTCGATCGTAATGGTCGGCGAGGCGACGCACCGTCGTTTAGAGACGGTTGAATCGGGGCTGGCGCCCTAGATAAGAAAGAGGACGCAAAATGCTATATCGACTGCGCCAGCGCTCGAAAGATGAGGGTGGCTTCACGCTCATCGAGCTCCTGGTGGTAATCCTGATCATCGGCATCCTGGCCGCGATCGCCATTCCTTCGTTCCTGAACCAGAAGAGCAAGGCCAATGATGCGGCCGCCAAGGAACAGGTGAAGACCGGTCAGACCACGATGGAGACATTCTCGACCGAAAACAACGGTAGCTACGCGGGGGCGGAAACCGCGAAGCTGCAGGCTATTGAGCCTACGCTCAAGGATAAAACGACGGCTACATTCACAGTCGTCGGCGCGCCGACCGCAACCGGATACGAAATTCAATCGGTCGCTGCCGGCACGGGCGATACATTCAAGATCGTCAACAACGCGGGCGAAATCACTCGTACGTGCACCGCGGCGAACGCAAGCAACAAGGGCGGTTGCCCAACCGGCGACTGGTAGTCGACGGTATCCGGGCTTCATTGCTTGGAAGGCATAAGTTGTGAACGGGGGCGGCCAGATGGCCGCCCCCGTTGTTTGTGTTGTGTCGTGTTAGGAAGATATGTTGCATCTGTGGATCGAAGCTCAAGCTCTCAGTGCAGATCTGCCGATCATTCAGCAACCAGGCACGTAGTACGGCAAGCACGGACTGCGAAGACAAAGTCGACGGCTCTCATAGCCGGGTCGCAAATGGGCGACACACGGGCACTGGCATCCAATGAATATCAAGCAAGGCTAGGAGCTGCCGGTGAGACACCAACGACATTTGCGAGCAAGGGGGGAGTCGGGCTTCACGCTGATCGAGCTGCTGGTCGTGATCTTGATCATCGGCATCCTGGCGGCGATCGCTATCCCTTCGTTCCTCAATCAGAAGAGCAAGGCCAGTGACGCATCCGCGAAGGAAGTCGTGCACAACGCGCAGACAGCGGCTGAGACGATCGCGACTGACTTCAGCGGCAGCTACAAAGAAGTAACGAAGACCAAGATCAACGAATACGACAAAGGTATTCTGATTGCCGAAGGCTCAAGCAAATCGGCCTTTCTGAAGGAAGCCAAGGAAATCGAAGGCGGCATCGGCTACGAACTCGAAGCCGAAGCGTCGGGGACCAAAGACACATTCAAGATCGTGAACAAAGCGGGAACGATCACGCGCACCTGCACGGCCGCGAGTGCAAGCAACAAGGGCGGTTGTCCGACCGGCGACTGGTAAGACCGGGGTCCAGAGCGCACTCGCTCTGAGCCAATCGCGATAGGCAGAGAGGGCGGTCCAGTGG
>JBAQGH010000145.1:0-37875 GCA_049287685.1 Solirubrobacteraceae bacterium
GAGCAGCAGTGGTAGATGTCTTCTCGCGCTCATCCTTCCCCCTATTCGTCGTTACGCACTTCCATCCTCGCACTGGTCTGTCGTTTGCGCGCCGGCTCAATCGTGGGAGGTGGTGAGAAAACCGTGCGCTGGACGGCCGTCTGGCAGGTTCGCACGAGGATCGCCGCCCTGACCTTGCGTGAGAGTGTTCGCTAGCGCGAGAAATCTCTCCCAAATATTATTAGCGACTGCTAAGCTACGCCTACGTGTCGATCCGCGAGCATGGGAGACCAGCCATGACAGCCCAAATCAAACCGACAAGTCGCAATTGGACGCTAGGGATCGTGTCGGTTGCGCTGTTCATGACAGTCCTGGACAACCTCGTGGTCTCGGTCGCTCTGCCGAGCATCCACCGCGACCTCGGCTCGTCGATTCAGGAGCTCGAGTGGACCGTCAACGCTTATGTGCTCTCCTACGCCGTGCTGCTGTTGACGGGAGCAGCATTGGGCGATCGCTTCGGACGCAAGCGCATGTTCCTGATCGGCCTGTCGGTCTTCACGGTGGCCTCGGCCGCCGCGGCACTGGCGCCGACGAGCAATCTGTTGATCGCCGCGCGCGCCGTACAGGGCGCCGGCGCGGCGATCGTCACTCCGTTGACGTTGACGCTACTGGCCGATGCTTTCCCGGCTGAGCGCCGCGGCCTCGCGCTCGGCGTGTGGTCGGGCATCTCGGGTACCGCGGTGGCGATCGGCCCGCTGGTGGGAGGCGCCGTCGTGCAGGGCATCTCCTGGCACTGGATCTTCTGGCTGAACGTGCCGATCGGCATCGTGCTTGTGCCCACTGCTGTGCGCCGCCTGTCGGAGAGCCGTGGCCCCTACGGCACGCTGGACTTGCCGGGTCTGCTGCTGGCCGGCACGGGTGCCTTCGGGATCGTCTTCGGCCTTGTGCGCTCGCAGTCGCTCGGCTGGACGTCCCCGTCGATCCTGGCTTCGCTGATCTTGGGCGCTCTGCTGCTGACCGCGTTCGTCGTATGGGAGCGGCGCGCCCGCTACCCGATGCTGCCGATGAGCTTCTTCGCCAAGCGTTCCTTTGCCGTCACCAACGTTGTCTCGCTGGCAATGTACTTCGGCATGTTCGGCTCGATCTTCTTCCTCTCTCAGTACATGCAGGACGTGCTCGGCAACACCCCTTTGCAGGCGGGCCTGAAGCTGCTCGTGTGGACCGGCGCTTCGATGGTCGTGGCCCCGCTGGCCGGCATCTTCTCCGAGCGCTTCGGCTCACGTCCGTTCATGGTGGCGGGTCTAACCTTGCAAGCTCTGGGGCTTGGTTGGCTGGCGGCGATCACCGCGACGCATGTGCCCTATACACACATGGTCATTCCGTTCATCATGGCTGGTGCAGGCATGTCGCTCGTCTTCGCCCCCTCAGCCAACGCGGTGCTCTCTTCTGTGCGAGTCGATCAAGCGGGCCAAGCTTCGGGCGCCAACAACGCGATCCGCGAGGTCGGAGGCGTCTTGGGTGTGGCGGTGCTGGCCTCGGTCTTCACCGGCTCAGGCGGCTACGGCTCGCCGCAGGAGTTCGTGAACGGCTTGATCCCAGCCATGTGGGTTGGCGTGGCCGTGCTCGGCACGGGCGCGCTGGTGGCCCTGCTGTTGCCGTTCCGCACGCCACGCGCTGCCGAGGCGGCAGCGCTTGCCGCCGCCTCGGAGCGTGAGCACGCGTTGGTCGAGTCGCGGCGTGCGGTGCTCGCGGGGGAGCCGGCGTGAGCGTGGAGTCTTCGCAAAAGGACCGTGCCCCCCGCGCGCGCGGGGGGCACGCGGTTCGCAGAAGGGTCCCAGCCGCGGAGCGGCGCGAGGCGCTAATCGCTGCCGCCGTGCACGAGTTCGCGCTCAGCGGCTTGCACGGCACGCCGGTGGACCGCATAGCGAGGCGCGTGGGAGTAGCTCAGCCGTACGTCTTCAGCCTATTCGCAGGCAAGCGAGACCTGTTCCTGGCAGCCGTCGACCACTGCTTCGACCGCTTCGCCGAGACGTTCACCCAAGCCGCCGCCGAATATCGAGCCGGGCAGGCGCCCGAGGATTGCGAGGACGTGCTGATGGCGATGGGCGGCGCCTACAAGCAGCTGCTCTCGACCGACCGCGACTATCTGATGCTCCAACACCAGGCATACGCGGCCTGTGACGACGAGCTGGTGCGCGCGCGTGTGCGCCGTCGCTACGCGGAGCTGGTGGCGTTCGTCGAGGAGCTCTCCGAAGCCGAGCCAGAGCGCCTAGACGATTTCTTTCGCCACGGTATGGCCCTGAACGTCGCGGCCGCGATGGGTGTCGCCGAGCTATCCGCTGGTTGCTCGTGGGTACAGGCCGAGCTGGCGGGCCGGCCGAGCGGGTAGCATAAAACTGTGGCGATGTCCGATTCCACGCAGGCGCAAGTCCAAAAGCGCAGCCGCCGCGAAACGGCGCGCATGGCGGCGCTGGTCCTGCTGGCCGTGCTGATGACGCTGTTTGCCGTGCTCAACGTCAAACAAGTCGAGGTCAACTGGATCTTCGGTAAGAGCTCGACGCCGCTGATCATCGTAATCGTGGTCTCGCTGCTGGTGGGCATCCTGCTAACGCACTTTGCTGAGCTGCGCTACCGGCGTAAGCAGCGCTAGAGCGCCTTCAGTAGTGCCAGGCGGATCTCTCGCCACCTTTATCTTCGGCAAGTCAAATGTCTGATTACGCGGCCTAAGCTACCTTCTCGGCAGAGCGCTGCTCGGTCACGATCTGCGCGGCCTGCTCGGCGCCGAGGAACGGCGCCAGCACCACATAGGCCAGATAGTCCGAGAGCTCGGGAAGCGCGCCGGTCCCACCGTCGGTGGTCTGAGAGTAGATCGTGTGCCATATGGCTCCTTCGATCCCCTCATGAGCAAGACCGGTGAGCGGTGGGCCGGGCGCGCCCGCGGTCAGCCTGGCGGCGACCTCGCTGGCGAGCTGCGCGACCAGGTCAACGGCACGCTGTCCCATCGCAAACACGCCTGTCGCGATCGTCTGGGTGCAGGCGGGCCGTGCGGCAAAGTAGCGCATCATCCTCTCCAGGGAGCGGCGCACCGCGGCGGGCCATTCCGCGGAGGCGAGGCCAGGATCGGAAACAGTCTTGCGCACATCCTCGCTGAGCTGCTCGATCGCCGCCAGGAAGCATTCCTCCATGTCGTCGAACATCTCGAAGAAGGTGTCGATCGAGACACCCGCCTCGTCGGCGATCCGCATCGGCGTCAGGTTTCCATAGCCTTCCAGTGACGCCAGCTCCAAGGCACTGCGCAGGACGCGCGCACGTTCGTCCTCGCCGGCGATGTAGGTCTCGCTCGGCACGGCGCGCAGGCGCACCCCGAGCGGGCTCGGCTCGACGGTTCTGAAGACGAGCGTCCAGCTCAGCATGTCCTCCACCAGCGCAGGCATCTCGTCGGTGCGCTGCTCGAGCAGGCGTACGAAAGTGGCGCGGCGCAGGCCGCCAACGATCGCTCTGGCCACGGGCTCGGGCAGTGGCGCCGCATCAGGTGCATGCGCGAAGCTGGCAGCGAGCCGCTGCTCGAAGATGCGCATCGTCTCGGTCAGCCGCTCCCAACCTGCCGGCCCGGCCGAGGGAGCGTCCACGAGCATCAGACGCGCGCCCTTGGGATTGCTGGCGACGACCTCGGCGAACCTGTGCAGCGCGGCTTCCATGCGCTGCTCGAGCGTGCCTTTGGTGGAGCGATAGCCGGCGGCGATGTGGACCAACGCCTGGCTTGCGATCAAGTCGAGCGTTGCCAGGAAGCACTCTTCCTTGTTGGCGAACTGCTCGTAGAAGGCACGCCTGGAGACCCCGGCGAGCATCACCACTTGCTTGACACTCGTGCGCCCATAGCCACTGGCCGCAACCGCCTCGATCATCGCGCCATACATGCGCCGACGCTGGTTCTTGGCAACCTCCAGCGGCTTCATCTGGTGGGGCCCCCTGGGCAACCGCTCGTACAGTGGCGCCATCCCGCCGAGGTTCTTCCCGCCCTCCGTCAACGTGTTCTATCTCCTCGAATGCTTATAGCCCCTCGACTATCAAGGAGTCTTGGAAACAATATCATTCCATGTCAGAGATTTATTGTCTACTAGCATGCCACGCCTCTCTTAGCGGAATCTCAAGTACTTGAGGCTATATCGCGTCTCATCGCTAGTGCAGCAGCGCCCTCAGCACCAAGATCCCGATGCCCATGCTCGCCCCGACGAGCACCTCGAACACCAGCTCCAACGGTCCGGCGTGGGAGCGAATGCCCGCGGCCAGCTCGAATGCGATCAGGCATGCCACTGTGGTCCAAACGGCAGCCGTTACGCCGGTGATCTGACTAGCGCCAGTGGCCCAGGCGATCGATAGGGCCAGCAGTGGCAAGCTCGCGCCCTTGGCAATAGCCCAGTCGTGGCTGAACGTACGCCACAGCTCCGCCCAACTGAAGCTCTCGTGCTCGTCAAGACGTAGCCCAAGCACATCGGAATAGGAGTGCGCGAACCAGTAGAGCACCACCGCTAGGGCGGCCGAGCCGATCGTCTCGGGATAGGTGTCGCGCAGGCCGCTCTCGGCCGCAAGCAGCGCGCCGAGCATGATCAGTCCGTAGACGGCGCCAGCCGGATTGCGCTCTGGCACGATCCAAGCCGCCAGACGCTCGGCCACGCTGTGGTTCCCGCGTGTATCGGTTGAGCGGTCGGGTATCACGCTTGGCGCCCAGCTTAGGGTGTAGATCCACAGGCTGCCTGCTGACGCCAACCGCCGGGCAATCCGCGATCATTAGGACCAGCGTTGAGCACCGTTACGACCTCGCCCATGCCACCGCCTGCGCCCGATGGTGCTCCTCCGGGGTCGCTTCCGCCTGAGCCGCCGCGTAGCGGGTGGTGGCTGGCCAGACGTTTCCTGGCAGCCACGATCTGCATCGTCGCTCTCGCCGGCGCGGCGACCTACATGGTGATTCGCAACGAGGTCGGCAAGGTCGTCAGCGCGCTCGGGCAGAACAAGCCGGTGAAGCTCGCGCCCAAAGTGCTGATCCCCACGAGCACGGGCCAACCCGAGACGCTGCTGCTGGTCGGCAACGACGAACGCAAGGCACCCAAGGACAACCCGTCGGGAGCGGTGCTACCGCACTCCAACGAGATGCTGTTGGTGCGCGTCGACCCGAGCAAGCCCACGATCTCGATGCTCTCGATCCCACGCGAGCTGCGTGTCAGCTTTACCGCGCCCACCGGGGAAGTGATCACCAACCGCATCAACTCCGCCTACACCTACGGCTACGAGGACGGTGGTGGGACATCAGGCGGCGTCAAGCTGATGCTCGAAACGATCAAGAGCCTGCTCGGCATCACCGTCAACCACGTGTTCGTCACCGACTTCAAACGCTTCGAACACGCGGTCGACGAAATGGGTTGCGTATACATGACGGTGGACAAGCGCTACTACCACAGCAACAGCGAACCCGGAGCCGAACAGTACTTCGAAATCAACCTGGAGCCGGGTTATCAGCGCCTGTGCGGCCAGCAGGCGCTCGAATTCGTCGCCAACCGCCATGAAAGCACTTCGTTGATTCGCGACGCTCGCGACCAGCGCTTCTTGTTGGACGCCAAGGCGCAGTACGGCCCCAAACTCTTTGAAAACCGCGAAAAGTTCGAGAAGGTTCTCGGTAAGGCCGTGCAAACCGATCTGCACGGCGAAGAACAGGTGCTCGACCTGCTGGAGCTCTTGGCCGAATCGGCCGGCAAGCCGGTGCGTCAGGTGCCCTTCCACGTCAACCTGCTTCCCACATACGACACCGCCACGCCACAGCAGCTGCAGGAAGCGGCGCACTCCTTCATGGCCGGCACGGCCGCAATCCCCAAGCACAAGCTCAACAACGCGGTGCGTTCCGTCAAGAGCTCGCATCACAGGGCCGCATCCACGCTGTCGCTTACGCCCACCCCGAGCTCGACGGTGGACCAGGCTTTGGTCGCGGCCCCACGCCTGCCGTTCCCCTTGGAGGCGCCCCAGTATCAGAAGACCACCGCCGAATCCGCCCCGGACGAACTGCTGCTCTACGGCATCCAGAGCCCCAACGGTCGTCACCGCTACCCCTCGTATGTGATCGTCGTCGACGATGGCGAACTGGGCCAGTACTACGACATCCAGGGCAGCACTTGGACGGGCTTGCCGTTGTTGAGCGATCCGAGCCAGAGCGTTCGCATCGGCTCGCGCACGTACAGCCTCTTCTACGACGGCGAACACATCAAGACGGTTGCTTGGCGCGAAGGTCACGGTATCTACTGGATCGAAAACACCTTGACCTACAGTCTCTCGCCCGAAACGATGGTGGCGATCGCTCGCACCACGCGCCCGGTCGGCAGCTCGAGCGCGACGGTGCCGGCGGTGAGCGCGGCCCCACACCGCCTGGCCGTGGCCCTGCCTACGCCGAGCGCCGCCGGCACGAGCAGCAAAGCCAAGATCGAAGCCGCGATCGCCCTGCTCAGCTTCGTGATCGTGGTGCTGCTGGGATTGCGCCTGCTCTACCGCCACCGCGAGCTGAAAATCCTGCGTGCGCAGGTTGCCGAGGCGATGGCGCTCGAAGCTCGCCGGGCCACGCGGCTGCGCGCCCGTGTCGGTGTAACCAGACGCCCTGCGGTCGAGGCTGGAGCAGAGCAGCAGCCGGTCGCTGCCGGCGGCGAGCCGGTCGACGTCAACAGCTGAGCAAGCGCGAAGTGCAAGCCGACGCGGGGACTCGAGAGGACGTCCATCTATCGCGCAACGCGATCTTTGGTCGACGCAGCAAGGTCAACGTGTTTGAACCATGCTCACGCCTGCAATCTCGGCTCCGAACTTTCGCTTTCGCTGAAAGTTGTGGCGTCGAGTCCGCCACGTGCTTTGCACCGTTCCCGTTCCTCTCGCAGTGCTACACAAGAGTGCTACCATTTGCGTATGGCCTCTCGTCACCCACGCTTGGGAGTTGAACGCGACCCTGATGTGGAGCGCGCTCTCGCGCTCACCGAGCCGCTGCTCGATCCCACCGAGACACGCTCGGCTGCGGCGCAGATCCGCGCACTCACGCTGCGCGGCGCGCAGGCCGTGCTCGCCGGCGCCGGCTCGGAGTCCCAGTTGCGAGCCCGGCTGGCTGAGCGTTACGGCGCAAGACCTAGCCGGGGAAGCCTGCTGGAACTGGACCCTCCGCCGGGTCGGCCGGATCCCACAGACGCCGCGCCGGCGTCTGATGCTCTGCAGTGGGTCCGCGGGGAGTGAGCGCCGCCTACATCGATGCCTCTGCGCTCGTGAAGCTGTTCAAGGCAGAGCAGGAGACGGAGGCCTTCCGCGCTGCACTGAGCGATTGGCCGGTGCAGGTCGCGAGCGAGCTGATCCGCGTCGAGGCGGTGTGCACAGCAAGACGCCTCGGCGGCGAAGATGTCCTGCAGCGTGCCAATGCAGCGCTCGAGCGAATCAATCTGATCCCGATCTCCCCGGAGATCATCGAGCTCGCCACCAACGAGTACACCCCTGCGCTGCGCGCGATGGACGCGATCCATCTCGCCACGGCGCTCACCATGCGCGAGGACCTCGGCGCCGTCTTCGTCTACGACACCGACCTGCACGCCGCCGCACGGGCCCACCAACTCAACGCGCTCACGCCACGATGAACCAACCCGCGACAACGCGGTAACCCTTCGGACAGGACGACGCCGACGATACGATGCGAACGCCACGCCGACGTTGTTAGCGTTGCGGGTTGCCTCGACGCCAGTATGGGATGTGTTCTTTGAGCGCATGGTGTAGTCGCTGAGCACTCGGTGCAGCTCGGCATCTTTCCCCCCAAACGCCCCCGCGGGGGCGTTTGGGGGCGTCAGGCGTTTCGACGCGGCCTGAGCAGATCGTCGCCGCGACGTTGTGGTGCGGCGCAGGCGAACGTCGGCTCTAGCCTTCTATAGACATAGACGTGCGCCCGAAGCCAATCCGCGGAGTTGAGATTCGCAAGCGTGGAGGACGCGGCCATGAGGTCTACTACGTCTACCGGGTCCGGTTTCAGAACGCGCGAGGCGAGCGCGCCCAACGGACGTTCGACACCGCGCAGGATGCCCTGGACTTCCGTGCTCGCCTGCGGCTGCTCAAGCGCACCCGAGACCTCGCAGTGCTCGAAGCCGGCAACGAGACGCTCGAGCAATTCATGGGCGACTTCTGGCGTCTGTATGCCGAGACCCGCCTTGAGAGGAGCACACGCAGGAAGTACCGCTGCCTGTGGACCGCCCACATCGAGCGGAGGCTCGGCGCGATGCAGCTACGCCAGATCACTCCACTGGTGCTCAGCGAGTTCATCCTCGAACTCCAACAGGCCGGGGCGGGCGCGGCCACGATCCGAAGCTGTCTGGGCCTGCTGCAGAGCATGTTCGCGCGAGCTGTGGAATGGGATAGGGCAAGCGTCAACGTGGTCAAGCTGATCACCAAGCCGCGTGCTCCACGCATACGGGCGATCAAGCCGCTACGCCCCATCGAAATCGAGGCACTGCGGCGGCAGATGCTGCTCAATCCCGACCACGGGTTGCGGGACGCCACGCTCGTGAGCGTCCTCGCGTATGCCGGTCTGCGCCCCGAGGAGGCCCTCGCGCTGGAATACCGGCATGTGCGCAAGACGACGGTTCTGGTCGAGCAGAAGTGGATCGACGGAGAGATCGTGCCTGGCCAGAAGACGACCCCCCCGCGGTGTCCGCCATTGCTCGAGGCGCTGCACGGCGATCTGCGTGAGTACCGGCTGGCGCGCGGCGATCCGGATGGCCTGATCTTCGCACGCCCGGGTAGGGCGCCCTGGCGCGATCACGATTGGCGAGACTGGCGATCGCGCGTCTGGCAGCCGGCGTGCGTAGCGATCGGAATTGCCACCATCACCAAAACCCCCGTCGTGTACGTCGGCAAACGCAGAATCAGCCGGACCTACGACGGTCCAGTGCCCTACGACCTGCGCCACAGCTTCGCGAGCCTGCTGATCCACGAAGGCAAACACTCGATCATGCAGATCGCCGAGTGGATGGGCCATAGCGCCGTGACCCTGCTCACCCACTACGCACACCTCATCGCCGACGGCGCCGACAGGTGGACTCTGCCGAGTGAGCAAGCAATCAGGGCAGCCCGCGAAAGGCCAGCCGTCCTACACAGCCAGCAACTCGACGGCCGGCAACGCCCACTGCCTCGTAACGCGGTGGAGTGTCTCGTAGGCACGACCGCCGCGAACCCGCAGTTATACGTTTTTATCCGCGAGTATCCAGCTTTCAAGATAGAACCAGACGCCTTCCGTTCGCGCGCATCGCGCGTAGACATGGCGATAGAGGAGTTCCACGGCACGCGTATGCTGGTGGACGCGATCGAGACGGCGCGCGGTATCGTGGTATCCAAAGCAGCCAGATAGTACTCGGAGGTAATAACGTCATTACCCGTTGGTACTATTCTTGGCGTGATGGATGACCGTATAGGACGCCTGTTCCCCGCTGGTGGCCCGGTGCCCGCCAATCTGGTGATCGGGCGTACGGGGGACATCGAGGAGATCGTACGTCGATCGCGCGAGGCGATCCACACAATGCTGACCGGGCCGCGTCGGATCGGCAAGACGACCGTCTGTGCCGCAGTGTGCGAGCAGCTTCGCCAGGACGGCACGGTGGTCGTCGACATCGAGGTCCCCGAGCGCACGGACGCGAAGGACCTGCTGCAGCTCGTGGTGGACCGCTGCAACCGGATCTCGCGCTCGGCGGCGACTCGCGGACTCCTACGGGTAGCCCTGCCGCTGATCGAGCAGACGCTCGCCGATCAGGGGATACCCCTCGATCTCGGCCAGCTCGCCGCTCGGCCGGGCCCACTGCCGACACGGAAGATCCTCTCCCTGCCGCTGGCGCTGGCCAAGGAGAGGGACAGGCCGGTCGTCCTCTTCCTCGACGAGCTGCAACGCGCCGCCGACTACGCCGACGGTGAGCAGCTGCTCGGAGATCTCGTCGACCTCTACAGCGGCGACACCAAGGTCGTGGTGCTTGTCGACGGCAGCGACGAGCGAGCGCTCGACGGGATGCTCGGCCCCCCAGCGCAGTTCGGCAAGCTTGTCGACCGGCTGACCCTCGATCCAAGAATCTCCGCCGACATCTGGCACGCGGGCCTTGTGGAGCGCTTCGTCCAAGCGGGCCTTGAGTTGGCACCCGAGGCGCTCGAGCAACTAATCGCCTTCGGGGAAGAACGTCCCTACCCGACCATGACGGCAGCCCGATACGCAGCTCTCGGCGCCCGCAAGCTCGGGAGCGCCACGGTCGAAGCATTCGATGCCCAGATGGCCATCGACGAGGCGCGACGACATCTCGCAGAGGATGACCATGCTTGAAACCGCACAGAAGACCGGGAACGCCGAAGTGCTGACCGGCCGCATCGCGGAGTATCAGGAGCTGCTCGACGTGCTCGACCAGAGGCCAGGGCTCACGGTCATCGCTGGCGACCCGTGGAGCGGCACGAGCGCCCTCCTGGCCGCCGCAATCGACGAGCTCCACGGCACGCGTGTACTGGTGGACGCGCGCAGCTGTTCGGACGGCCGCGACCTCGCTATGACGATCGCCGACACGGCCATCGCTCAGCTCGCCCCCGACGCGGCGGCGTGGTGGGCGCAGGCAGCGCCACCTGCGAGCGCCGCCGGCTTGCGACTGTCCCACACGCTGCACCAGAGCGGCATCGACTTCGAAGACCTTCGTCTCAATACGGGCGCTGACAAGCGCCACCTGTCTGACGCGATCGAGTTGCTGCTCGCACTCGCTGACGGCGACGCGCTGCTGGCGATTGACCACCTCGGACTGATGCTCTCCTCCGTCCCCGACCACGAGACCCGTGAGCTCCTTGGAGACCTCCGCGCCGCACGCCAGCGTCATCAGCATCTGGACCTTGTGCTGGTCGAACATCCCGACGGTCCCAGCAGCAGGGCCCTGGAGGACCGCAGTCATCCCCTATATCACGCCGGTCAGCTTGTACGCATCAGGCGAGCAAAACCCTCGCGCTTCGTTGATGACCTCATAATCACGCGCCCATGGACCAAGGCACGTGTCGAGTTGATCGGCGCAGCCGCCGAGCTAGCGGCCGGCGTGCCCACCCTCACCTGGCGCATCATCGACCTCGCACCGTCCCGTGGGGAGGACGACCAGGCCCGCGCGCTTGCCGGCTGGCGACATCTGCGGGAGACGACCGCCAGCCTGACCGCTCGCGAGTGGGATCTACTCAGGCGTGCCCATTCCAGCGCACAACCGGTCGTAGCCGCGATCAGCGTCGGGCTCAGGCCACACGCCGTCGCGGCCAATCCCAAGAGCGTCAACGACGCCCTCGCGCGCCTGCGCGAACTCGGCCTTGCCTGGCAGCCGCAGGCGCGCACATGGACACTGGCAGACCCATTGCTCGCTGCATGGGCACGCGACCATGCGCCCCCTTGGGCACGGCGCCGGGGAGGGTAGGTCAAACACAAGTGCGCATCGTCTGTCGCTGGAGCGGATGGCGGAATCTGGAGCGCGGCCGCTCCGGCGCAAAGCGAGAGTCCGTCGACTGCCATCGGGTGCCCATGCTCACGTCCGTTGGGAGCGTCCGAGAACTGTCGACCGAGGCGACCACTTGCGTGGTGGTGCGAAGCGCGCGGCCCGCCGCGCTTGAGCCTAGAGCGTTGGAACACGAGTGTACGGCACGCTGTCTGGCCATACATCTTCTGCGGATTGCGTCTCAAGCGGCTCGCGTTCGCCGGTGATCGCAGCGGGGACGCCTGGCGTCCCCGCTTACGGATGTGAGCATCGCGACGAATCATCGGTGTCACCCACAATTCGTGACATTGCCAGGCGACCGCACGACCAGCCCCATTTGCCAGTCTGACGCGCATAATGACAGCGACCACGAGGAAAGCGCTCTGCGGAGGGATGTTTTGATCGACCGGCTCACCTGGCTGCACGTCTCGGACTTTCACTTCAGGAGCAGCGGGGACCGCTTCTCCCAGGACGTGGCCTGCCAGGCTCTGCTGGAGGACGTCGCTGTCCGGGCCGAGGAGCACGGGCCGTTCTGCTTCGTGCTGGTGAGCGGTGACGTCGCATTCTCCGGCCAGCCGGCAGAGTACAAGCGGGCAGACGAGTTCATGGGTGCCCTCTCCGAGCGCCTTTCGATCGAGCCGCGGCGGTTCTTCTTTATCCCCGGGAACCACGACGTCGCCCGCGAGCTGCACGCCTACTCGCCGATCGGCGCGCGGCAGGTTCTCAGGTCGCAGCAGGCGGTCGACCAGGCTCTCAGTGACCCGGCGGGAATGGCGGATCTTGCCGACCGCCAGCATGCCTATCGGGCGTTCGTGCACGGCTTCACCTACGGACAGGAACGCACCGAGACCCCAGACGGTCTCGGGTGGGTGGCAGCGGTCGAGCTCGAGCCGCTAACGGTGGCGGTCGTCGGGCTCAACTCGGCGTGGATGTGCGGCACCGACGGGGAGGAGAAATCACTGCTCATCGGTGAGCGTCAGGTGATCTCGGCGCTCGAGATCGTTCGAGGCATCGGCCCTCAACTCGTGATTGCCATGGCACATCATCCACTGGAGTGGCTGACCGAATGGGACCAGACGAGTTGCCGCAACCGGCTGCTCGGCGCCGCGCACTTCCTGCACCGCGGGCATCTGCATACGGCGGACGTATCGATAGCGCCGCAACGAAAGTGTGTTCTCGTCGCCGCGGGCTCGGCGCACGCCAGCCGGTTTCACCCGAACTCCTACAACGTGGTCAGCGTAGACCTTGCAGCAGGCGCGTCGTCCGTCCGCGAGTACACCTACCGCGTGCAGGACGGCGTGTTCGAGGAGGCGCTCGCCATCGTGACGCCGTGCGAGCTGGACGGGGAGATCCGGGTACCGGCGAGGAGCTCTCGGGCGCAATCGCTGCGGTCGCCCCCCAAGCCGTGCGGTATGCGGGCTATATGGCGGCGCTGCTCCTAGGCCAGAAGGATGAGATACCGATGGTGATAGACAGCACGGTCACGTTCGTCACACCGGCGATGGCGCGCGACAGCGACCCGGAGCAGGCCGCGCCCGCGACCGCGTTCCTAGCGCTGCGCAACCTCCTGCGGATCCACAGAGCGGACGTGGCGCTCGGGGAGCGCGTGGTCGAATGCACCGAGGCGATGCAGCAGTTCGCCGCCTGGCTGGAGGAGAGAGCCCAGCTCGACGAGGCATGCCGTGCTCGCGTAAGCGAGGTGTCCACAGGGCCGGCCGGCGACGACGGCGCCTCCGCGCCGCACACCGCCGCCCTGCTTCGCGAGCTCGCCGCCCGCGAGGACTGGCAGCTCCTCGAGCTGCAGGCACGCCGGGCGTTCGGAAGCTCGGACGCCGCGCTCGCCCGGCTCTCCACGCGAATGCTCGCCCAAGCGCTGATGCACAGCGACGAAGGGCCGAAGCGCCAGCAGGCGGCGGCGCTGGCCGAGCAGCTCGTCGCGGACCAGGCTGCGGACGAGGAGGACTATCTGCTCGCCGCCGCAGCCTTCGAGGTCAACGGCGAACCTGACCGTTCGGTGGCGCTCACCAGCCAGGCGATCACACGGTGGCCCAGGAGCACCCGGCTAATCTCCCACGCGCGCGATTTGATGACCAGGACCGGAGATGACTCGCTACGCGACGGGATTGAGCATGCGGCAGCAGGCGTGACCCATGAGTGAGGATGATGGCTTCCAGGTGGGGATCGAGTTCGACTCGGTCCTGGTAGCGATCTCAAAGCAGATCTATGAGACGCCGCTGGCGTTCATCCGCGAGAACGTACAGAACGCGATCGACGCGCTACGAATGCAGGCTTCCCGTCGGGGGATTCCCTCCTCGGACTCAAGCCTCAGCGTGCGGATCCTCGTCGACAGCAACGTATGCGAGATCACCGACAATGGGATCGGCATGAGCCTTGAGGACCTGCGCAACCTCTTCTGGACGATAGGCGCGAGCGGCAAGCGAACAGAGGAGGCACGCGCCGCCGGGTGCGTCGGCATGTTCGGTATCGGTGGCTTCGCGAACTTCGGAGTCTGCGATGAGCTGCGGGTCGTCTCACAGGCAGCCGGAGAGCCTGACGGGCACTGGACGCAGCTGGCACGAGGCGACATCGAGCAGGCCAGCGGGGCGATCCCTCGGGTATCGCACGGCCCCTCAGCGGACGCGGCCCCGCGCGGCACGGTCGTCCGGGGAACCCTGAAGGAGCCGGCGGACACCGACGCACTGCTCAGCTTCGTGCGTGACTTCGTCCAGTACGCGGAAGAGAACGTATTCTTCAATGACGAGCCTGTCTCGCGGCGTGCTTTTCAGCTTCCCAGCGAGAGCACCAGGGACCTGACCGCGATCACCGAGCCCGAGACCCGCTGGAGCCACGGCAGCGTCGAGCTCAGCGGGCAGCTCTACGAAACACCCGGTCACCAGCTGCAGGCCGAGGTGAGGGAGATGACGATCGACGGCGAGCCGGTTAGGGTTCGAGGTTGGCTGCGGTTCGAGAACGGGCCGATTGCGGTCCTCAAGCGCGGCTTTAAGATCTGCAGCACCACTGTCGGCACCGACATTGGCGTCTCGGGCGTCATCGACTGCGACCGCCTTTCCCCGACCGCGGGACGCGACTCGCTTGACCCCGCCTCCGGCGCCCTGCTGTCCTCGATCGTGACGAGTATGGAGCACGCGGCGACGCTCGCGGTACTCGAGTCGCCGGAGCGGATCAGCCAGCACTCAAGGATCTTCCAATACGTCCGCCGCCAGGGCATGATCGACCAGATCGGGAACGTCATGGTCGAGCTCGCAGACGGCAGCGAAACATCTCTAACGGACGTCAGACGGAAGGCCGAAGGTGCCATCAAGGTGTATTTCGCGACGAGCAAGAACAAGGCGCTCAGCCAGCTCCTGCAGACCCGCGGGCACCTCGTCGTGCAGCTCCCGAGCGATCATGCCAAGCAGGCAGCGATCCGCGAATATCTCGGAAGCTACTGTGCGGCGGAGCCGTTCGACGGGAGGATCGAGTGCGCCGAGCGTTACGAGAAGCTGAGCGTCTTCGAGCGGGCGTTTCTCAGCGAGCTCGAGCTGACCATCAGCGGCTCCTATGACGTCAGTGATCTGTCGCTCATAGCCGGGCGACTCACCGAGGACGTGCCCGTGTACGCGGCGGAGACCACGTCAAACCGCCTGACCGTGTACGTGGACGTGCGCCACTCCGAGATCAAGAAGCTCGAGCAGCTCGGCATCGGCGGCGTCTTCTACTCCCTTGTCGCTGCCTTCGCTCGCGAGTATCTCGGCACTGTCCTTCGAGGCAGGAGCCCTAAGTTCTTCGGCAGTGGCGCGGTGAACCTCGATTTCCTGGCAAAGCGCAAGTCAGAGCTGTGGATCCTCGCGACAGGCGACGTGGAGGTGGTTCAACGCGGCACGCAGCGAGAGGTGGTGACACAGTCCGACATACACGTCATCCGCGTCGGCGGCGGGAGCTCAGGCGGACCTGGCGCACAGGCCACTGAGGGCGTCCCCGATGACCAGCAGCCGCAAGAGGGCAGGATACCCAAGCTGGTGCGCATCGACGGCGTCGAGGAGTTCGTGGCACTGAGCGGCTACTACCTGCGGATTCCGAAGACCGCGGCGAGCGTGTACGGCGACGTCATCCAGCAATGCGAGGGGCGCGGCGCAGTGTGGGCCGGAAACAAGATCATGCTGATCGCCTCGGACCTGATCTCCACTGCGTTCCAGTTCGAGGTTCGCCTGGACGAGCTGATCACCACCGAGGGCTCCGATGGCCTCGTGGCCGGTGGAGCGGTCGAGCTGGAGCAGTCACTTCAGGGTCTCTTCGACGGCCTGTACTTCCCGATACCCGCAGAACTTGAGCCGTTCCTGGTGCCCTCCGACGGTCGCGAGGTTCGCATCGAGGTGCGCTGCGACTGGATCGACTTCACCTCGGCACGCTCGTGGGAAGCGGCGGAGGAAACTGGCCACGGATGAACGCCGCCGTTGGGGGGGCTCTGGCTACCGAGTGTACGAATAGTTCTGGTGAGAGCACACGATTGCGGATGGTTGGGTACGATCTTTCAATGCGACGGTCTTGGGGGCGGGGATTGGTCACGGCTAGGCATCGCCCTCACATTGGTCGTAGCTGCGCAGCCATAGCGATCTGGCTCGCGTGCGGCATGCGGCGGATTCGTCTTGCTGGTGCGATCGTTGGTGCGCTAGCGCTGGTCTGCTCGTCCACGGCGTTTGCGGCGCCGACGTGGTCTGCTCCTGACCCGATCGATCCTTCGATCGGAGCGAGCTCGGTTTCGTGCTCGTCTGAATCGTTTTGTATGGCTGTGGGCTCTGCATCGGCCTTTGGTTCGGCGGCCGTCTATCGCGATGGGAGCTGGAGCGAAGCAAGCCTGATAGTCCCTCGAGAACAGCTCTTTTCTGTCTCCTGCACGTCGTCTTCGTTTTGCATGGCGTTGGACGGCTCAGGTGGCGCACTTGTCTACAACGGGAGCGGGTGGAGCGCGCCAACGCCTATCGGGACAGATCTGACTTCGGTGTCGTGTGTGTCGTCTTCCTTTTGCGTCGCTGTCGGTAGTTCCGAAGATGCCTCGGTTTACAACGGAAGTACGTGGAGCGCACCGAACGGGATGGGCCTCCAAGGCGTGAGAGCCGTGTCGTGCGCGTCTGAATCATTTTGTATGGCTGTGGGCTCCATTAACGGCGAGGCCGGATATGCATCTGTTTTCAACGGCAGCTCTTGGAGCACTCCCATCGAAATGGACAGCGATTTCGAGTCGGCATTGTCCTCGGTGTCGTGCGGCTCCCCCTCGTTCTGTGTGACGGTAGGGAACTTTGGTGACGAGGAGACCTACAGCAACGGTACGTGGGGCAAACCCACCGTAGTTGGCAAGGAAGGTTATATCCAATCCGTGTCGTGCCACTCGGAATCATTCTGCATCGCTATTTCCCCTGGCGGAGAAGCGGTGACCTACAATGACGGCACATGGAGTTCGACGGGTAAGATAAGTGAACAGGCCGTTGGTGCCGTGTCGTGTCCGACAGGCTCCTTCTGCATGGCGATCGGAGGATACTCCTCAACATATAACGGGAGCAGCTGGACCAGTCCAGTCCCGGTTGGTGGTGGCGGTCTCAGTTCTGTGTCGTGCTCGAGCCCCTCGCTTTGCACGGCTGTGGACTCTCATGGCAGGGTGCTCAATTACAACGGGGCGACGTGGAGCGCCCCGAGCCTCATAGACCCGGAAGGCGGGCTTGATTCGGTGTCGTGTCCCTCGACAGCGTTTTGCTTGGCGGCTGGTAGTCGTCGACAGCACAGCTACGCGCTCACCTATGACGGCTCCGCATGGAGTGCAGCTAGCGAGATAGACCCCGAAGGCGGGTTTGATTCCGTGTCTTGCGTTTCTGCATCCTTCTGTATCGCGGTGACAGAACATAGAGGTGAAGGCTATGAACACGGATACGCTCTGACCTATAGCGGCGGTGCGTGGAGAGCGCCCAGCGAGATAGATGACGAAACCGCGCTCGATTCGGTTTCGTGCGCCTCCGAATCCTTCTGCATAGCCGTCGGTGGTCACGATGCCGTGATCTACAGCGGTGGCTCCTGGGGTCCCCCAAGTCAGATAGACGCTGAAGGCAACCTGAGAGGAGTGTCATGTCCCTCTGCTTCATTCTGTGTCGCGACAGTCGAACACTACACTCCAGCATGGGCGATCGGGGAAACGCTGATCTATAACGGCTCGACGTGGAGCGCACCAAGCGAAATACCGCGCGCGCCGGACCGCGGACCATTTGATATCGGCTCCATATCGTGCGTAACATCCTCCTTCTGCCTGGCCGCAGGTCGGTTCGAAGGCGCTGCAACGACCTTTGAAAACGGCACCTGGAGCCCGTGGATGGAACTGGAGACCAATGGGTACTTCTCCTCAGTGTCATGTCCTGCCGTCGCGTTCTGTGTGGTGGTCAACGACACCGGACAGGTATTTACATATGGGACTCCTCCTCCGAGTCAGCCTGGTGGCAGCAGTATGGCGATAGGCATTCATGGCTCCACTGCCCCAAACCCACCCATAGAGAAGGGAAAGCCCCATGTAGACAACAAGACAGGTGAAATAACACTCGAATACGACTTTCCCGAGCCGGGCGACGCTGAAGCCTCCGGAGAAGTGATCAACAAGACAGCGACTGAGGCCGAGCACGAGCAGGCCAAGAAATGCAAGAGCGGGTACGTCCGGAAAGGCAAGAAGTGCGTCAAGAGTTCGCCAGTTCGTTACGGGCGGACGAGGCTTGCGATCATTACCGCCGGAACCTATAAGCTTCGCATCAAGCCATCCGCTGTAGTGCTTACCGCGCTAAGGCGGGGCAAGACGCTAGCGGTCCGCGTAACTGTTGTCTTTACACCGACAGGCACCACCGACCATATCTCTAAGATGACCACGGTCGTTGTGCATCTAAATAGAACTCACAAAGCCACGCACCGCGCCAAGAGGTAGCGCGAGGAAGCATGCGCTTGTTTGCGTTAATCGGCGAGTGCCGTCGTGAAGGCTGACGAGAGCGCACCAAAACCATTGTTTGCCAACACAGATAACTGCGATCTGACTGTGACCACATCGACTTCGCCGTTTACCGCCGAAGTTGCCGAGCGCAACCCAGAAGCTGGCAGCCGCCACTACCCATATGGCGAGCGGGCGCCACTCAGAATGTCTGATGGCCAGGCGGGGTGGCGTAAGCGCGGCGACGCTAGTAGTCCCGCTTCACTCGGCGCAAGCAGGCATGTCCCGATCCTCGGTCCGCGTGCTCGGAATTCGTCCAACTCAGGAGTCTCAATGGCTACGCGGGGGCGCCTGCTTTCCGCGCAATCCAGGTCGCTCGTCTTGGAGGGTGAGATGCACGTCCCAGTACGAAAGCGCGTCTGGGCTGGTCTTAGCGCGCCGAGCCCTAGCGTCGCTGCTTCGCGCCTGAGGCGGTCACCCGTACGCAGCTCCCGGTCCGCATGGGAAGCGGAAATCTCGGCCCCGCCGTTGGTTCGGCGGCCAAGGAGAGAGGCGCTCCAGCGTCCCGGTGGACAACTGACGTTGGTCGGCGAGTGGTCCGCCGTGCGGGCAGACGTGCGGCCAGAGCGGCCGCGACTCCTAGCCGAGCAACAGGCGAGCCACGACGACTCCGAGAAGGAGGCCGCCCGCTCCGAGAAGCCGACTGCCATACGTCAACGGCCGCACCCACTTGAGCCGCTCCTCGCTAGTGGGCTCGAAGTTGAGTCCCCATACCACCTGCATGTTTGGAGATGGATCCCCGAGGGCCGCATATGCGAGCTTTTGGCGTGTGTCGTTTAGCTTCTGGGTGTAGCGGAACAGCAGGACGGCAGCCAAGGTAAGCAGGCCGACGGCGATCACGGTCAGCACCCGAACGCCTCTGGTAGCGCTTGGAGCTGACTCAACGGGATCTGCGTGACGAAGACAGCGGCCAGCCAAGAGCCGCTAGTACCATTCGATGAACGCGGTCGATGTCCCCGTTGAGGACAGACACGATCAGCTCGGTGTCCTTGACGGTGTCTCTCTGATCGCTGGCCGGTTCAGGAGCAATATCCTCTTTCCCGCCCAGTCGGTTGGTCTTGATCCACCACACAAGGCGCCATTTCGGTGCCAATAGCCAAGTCCCTCCTTGTGTCAGCTTTAGCGACCCACGTTCGGGAGCGGCCGGAGCCTGTCGATCTCGGCAGCGTGTGGTCCTCGCTGCTCCTATGAACGAGGACGGGGTCTGGGGCACGGCGAAGCGAGCGCTTGCGCTTTGCCAGGCGCCACAAGCTTGACGCGGGACAGTCGCCCGCTCGGCGGAGATGAGGTCGGTAGGATGCCTGGCCAGTGGTGTGGGAGACCCTCATTGAGGGAACTGGCCGGCTGGCGAGGATCGGCGCCGAGGCCGCGCTATGACGATTGCCGTCTTGGCTGGCACGGGTCTTGTCACAATGTTGGCGATTGTGTTGGCCTGGGCAGGCGCGTCGAAGATCCGGCACCCCGAGCCGACACACCGCGCTCTCCTAGCCCTTGGGGCGCCCGTGACCGCTGGACTGACCCTCGTGTTGGCAGCGGTCGAGCTGGGTATCGCCGTGTTGGCGCTTGTCGTGCCGGTCGGTGTCTCAGGCGTCCTGCTGGCGGGATTCTTCGTGTGCTTGGCCCTCGCGGGCGGACTGCTCGCGCGTAAGGACCACGACGCGGGCTGCGGCTGTTTCGGGGAAGGACATGAGCGACCGCCGGGACGCGCGCACGTCGTCGTGAACCTGGCGGCGGCGGTCGGTGCCGGAGTGGTGGCGCTCCAATCACCTCTGAGCCCGACCGGGCTTGCACGCACCGATCCCGGCGGGGCGGTCCTCGCCCTGGCGCTGGCATGTGGCGGCGCCATGATTTGGAGGGTTGCGTTCGCGGGCCGCGAGGCTCCGGCGGCCGGCGAGGTGAGCGATCGTCTGGTGAACGCTTCGGCGACGTTTCTCGAGGAGCGCATCTCGCGGCGTTCCGCGCTCGTGCGGATCGCGGTGGCGGGCTCAGCGTTCTGCGTTGCCCCGATGCGCTACCTGCTCTACCCCGGTTCTGCGCTCGCGGTGATCGCTCCATCGAGCTGCAGTGGTGGGGAGTGCACCGACGGCTACACCGCATTCTGCTGTGAGATCAACAAGGGCATCAACGAATGTCCATCGGGTACGTTCCCGGGGGGCTGGTGGATGTGCACCGACTACCGCGGTCGCCAGCTGTGCGCGAGTGAGGACGTGCGCTACTACGTGGACTGCAACGCCCTCCCCGGTCGTCCCTTCCCGGGCGGATGCGTATGCGCGAACAACAGTTGCGAGAATCGGCGTGTGAACTGCAACATCTTCCGCTACGGGCAGTGCAACACTCACATCGGTGGTGTCACCGCCGTCGTCTGCCGGATGGTTGTCTGCCAGAACCCGGGTTCGATCCCGGCGCTCAACTGCAGCTCATCGGTGGCCGTCGACGACGCCGTCTGTGCCGACGAGGCCCCATGTCTGCAGGCGCCCGCACTCGAGCTGGCCGGAGCTGGGGGGGTCTGAGCGATGGGGACCGGCGGTCGCTTGGCACGTCGCCGCTTGTGGTTGGTGGCGCTCCTGGCTCTCGGTGGAGCGCTAGCGATCACGATGGCACTGATCGGGCTTGCGGCGGCAAGCGGCACCGTGGCGGGAACGCCTGGCCATGTTCCGAAAGCGCTGCCGGTGCGCTACCGCCCCATCGGCTGCGTGCGACGCGGGCCGGTGATCGCCTACAGCCACGGTCCCCGGCGCAAGATGGTGGCGCTCAGCTTCGACGACGGTCCGTTTCCGCTCACGCCGAAGTTCGTGCAGATGCTCCGTGCCAACCATGCCGTCGCGACGTTCTTCATGATCGGAGACCAGGTCACGACGCGCTACCGGGCCACGCTGCGCGAAGAGCTGCGCAACGGAGACGCACTCGGCGACCATACCTTCACCCACCCCGATCTCGTGACAGCCGGCGGGGTGCAGAGCCAGCTGCAGCGCACGATTCAGGCGATCCGCGGCCTCTCCGGCTACACCCCGTGCGTGTTCCGCCCGCCCTACGGCGACTACGACAGCACGGTCATGAACACGGCCGCGTCGCTCGGGCTGGCAACGATCCTCTGGGAAGTCGACCCTAGCGACTACACCCTCTCCGGCGTGTCGGTGATCGAGCAGCGCGTGCTCTATCAGGTCAAGCCCGGCGCGATCGTGCTCTCCCACGACGGCGGCGGTCCACGCGAACAGACGCTGGCCGCCTACCAGTACATAATCAAAGCACTGCGTGCCCGTGGCTACCGCTTCGTCACGGTGCCCGAACTGTTGGGCTTCCACACCGCTTACCGTGAGTGCGTGCGTGACTGCGAAGGCACGGCGATCACCGGACACCCACCGCCCGGATCGATCATCAAGCCGGGCTGAGAATGTCCACACTGCGCCACGCCTCGAACGCGCTCGAAACGCGGCTTCGCCTCGCTGGCTCTTGACCTCAGCTCGACCGCGTGTAGAACAGAAATGCGGTTTGCCTGGGCCGCCCCCGTTTCCGTGATCAAGGTGATCTGGACTTCGCTTGATCCCAGCCTCAATCCAGCGATGCTCTGGCCGATGACGATGCCGGCCAGCTCGGTCGGTGTCGTCGCCCTTGCTGCTCGTGGTTTCGTACGAGACTGCTCAGTGTCATCACCTCCGCGATGGGCGCAGCACCCTCGGCGTCGCGGCAGCGGGGATCGCCTCCGGGGATCCGAGCATGTACCCTTCGCACGCGATGGGTGATCACGGTGAGTGAGTTGTGGTTCGTGGTGATCGGCTGTGTGGTTGCTGTCCACGGGGCCGCGCGGGCTGCGTGGTCGCCGTGCGGGCAGTCGATGCTTGCGAGTCTGACGCCACTGGCGGAGCGGGCGCGGGCGTCGTCGTGGCGGATGACGGTGACTGCGTTCACGGTCGGAGCGATCGGCGCCGGTTGCGCTGGCGGGCTGTTCTGGGGTTTCGTCGGTTCGCTGCTTCCGGGCGGCTCTTGGCGGGCGGTGCTGGTCGGGTGTGTGCTGTTGGCTGCGGTGACGATCGACGGAACACCGTTGCGCAGGCGAATGCCGCTGACCAAGCGCCAGGTCAACGAGAACTGGATGGTCCGGTACCGCGGCTGGGTCTATGGGTTCGGGTATGGCGCCCAGCTCGGGCTTGGGTTCATCACGCTCGTCGCCTGTGCGGCGATCTATGCGACCTTCTGCATCGAGCTGCTCAGCGGAAGCGTGGTGGCCGGTGCCGTAATCGGGGCTGTGTTCGGCGCGACCAAGGCGGCGACGCTAATTCCCACTCGGCGGGTGCGCGACAGCGCGGCGCTGATACGACTGCACCGGCGTCTGCTGGCACTGGAGCCGCGCTCGCGGCGGGCCGTGGTCGCCGCCGAGCTGCTGTCGGTCGCGGTCGTGGTGGCAGTGCTGGTGTGAGCATCCCCCCGCTCAATCGAGCAGCCCGCGGATGGCCTCGGCGGTGAGACTTGAGGCGAACAGGTCGCCCTCATCCATGACCCCGCTGAACAGCGCGGCCTTGCGGCGCGCGAGGGCCACGACTTTCCCCTCGATCGTGTTGCGCGCGATCGTCCTGTAGACCATCACGGAGCGGGTCTGGCCTGTCGAGGACCGCAGGCTACACGTTCGCCACACCACACACGCGTGTACTACTCTCGCACGCATGAGACCGGGACGCGCAGCAGTCATCGCGGCCTTCGCGGTCGTGCTCTGCGTCGCCGCCCCGCCCGAGGCCCTCGGGCATACGAACACGCGCAAACAAGCGCACGCGCCATTTCCTCCCGCGCTCGACGCCCGCACGACGGGGACTTTTGAGATGCTCGCGCGCGTCACCGCCGCAAAGAACGTGCCTGGGGAGCACGTCGGCCAGTCGCCGAGACGTCGCTGGCTCGTCTCCCCACAGTCATGCACGGGGAGCGTATGCCAGGCACTCGAGCTGGATCGCGAACGCAGCGCCGGCATCGACGAATCGCTCACACTGCACCGTGTGGCTGCCGGCACCTATACGGGCGCGAGCAGCTTCTACGTAGCGCTGCGCTGCAAAAAAAGAACCTATCCGCACGGCAGCCGAGCTCCCTATCGCATCACGCTCACCGTCAACAGCACCGTCACCGTGCAGGGGATCGCATTCGCTCGAACGATCACCGCCACCTACCAAAACTCCAAGCGTTCCGACAGCACCCCGTGCGTGCTCGATCCAAGCCATGACGCGGCGCGCTACGCCGGCAGCGCGGCATCCGCGATCCCGTCCCCCCCGGTAGCGTCGTTCACGACGCAACTGGACGGTGCAACCGACAGCGCCTCCTTCACAGACACCTCCACCCCAGCTACAGCTGGAGCGCAGATCGTCTTGACGCAGTGGAGCTTCGGCGATCCAGCGTCCGGCGCCGGCGACAGCTCAACCGAAGCCGCACCATCGCATCAATTCCCCGGGCCAGGCGTCTACACGGTCACGCTTACGGTCACCGATGCGAACGGCCTGTCCTCCACAACCAGGCAGCTCGTCACCGCGCCCGGCCCGCCGACGGCCGCGTTCGCGGTATCGCGCAAAGGCCCAACAAGCCCGTTCTCATTCAGCGACCAGTCCCAACCAGGGGTCGGCGCAGTGCCGATCACGAGCTGGAGCTGGCAGTTCGGCGACCCCGGCTCGGGTCCAGCCGACCAGTCGACGCTGCGGGACCCCACTCACGAATTCAGCCAGCCCGGGGTCTACCAGGTGACGCTCACGATCACAGACGCAGACGGACGGCAATCCACAAGCACCCAACAGATCGTCGTCTCTGGACCGCCCCACGCGGCCTTCACCGCCACAGAGCAGGGCATCACGGCAGCCTTCACGTTCAAGGACGAATCCACGCCCGGCGTGGACGGACCCGCGATCGTGGGCTGGGCCTGGAACTTCGGGGACCCCAGCTCAGATGCTCAGGACACCTCAACCGAAGAGAACCCCTCCCACACCTTCAGCGCCCCCGGCGCCTACACGGTTACGCTCACCGTCACCGACGCCGACGGCCTGTCCTCAACGACCACGCGCCATGTGCAGCTACCGCTCTAACGCCCACTGAGCTCAAGGGTGGCGAGCACGCCGCTGAGCTCCTTGGCCAGCAGCTCGGGACGCTTGCCCGCCGGGCGAATCACCGCGTACAGGCAGAAGGGGGACCCAACATCGGTGAAGAAGCGCTGACATCCGAGCTGCCCGTCGCGGGTGACCTGAAGCTGAGCTGATCCGAAATCGTGCGCTCTGAGCGCCGCAGGCCGTCCCATAGCGGCGAACAGGCCAGCCCCGGGTCGCACCACCGTATCGGTGCGGTACTCCACCAGCGCGGCATACGCGTCGTCACGACGCATGCGACCCGTCGCCGCCGCACCGAAGTCGCCGTCCTTCTCCAACAGGGCAAACGTCGCGATATGCAGAACCGGCGCCGCGCCGTCGCGGCGGAAGATCCTCGCCTCCCACCCCTGCGGAGCGTCGATCGAAAGGCCATGGCCGGTGACCCTCATGCGACCTACACGATCGCCAGCGCCACAAGCGCGAAGCCCAGCCCGCTCACGCGCGCTCACCCGCCTCCGGCGGATTGCTCGCGGGATAAAGGCTCGGATGACCTGCGGTGATGCCCGCCGCGGCGAGCGCCTGCTCGGCTCGCCCAGCGCGTTCGCTCGTCGTGCGCGCACGTGGAGCGTCCTCAGCGCCAGCAGTGGAGCTGTCAGATGTCGCCTGCTCGACCATTGAGAGCATCTGCTCCCAGCTCGCCGCCGTACCGCGACCGGCAATCGCACCTGAGCCGCCGTCGACGAGCACGAAATGCGGCGACCCGGGAATCGAATAGTCATGCCAAGCCCCAGTCGACATCAAAAGCTCGCGTGCGCGTGGTGCCAGCTCACGCAGGCGAGTCGCGCTCTCTTCCTCGGGACCCTTGACCACGATCACAAGGCGAACGCCGGCGGGGACGCGAGAATCCCGCCGCAAACCCTCCCACAGTGGCCCGCACGCGGCACAGCCACTGCTGAGGAACGCCAACAACGTCGTCGGCGAGCCCGGACCAAGCCGGACCTTGACCGAGTCGCCGGCAAGCGTCTCGCCCACGATGTCAAACGCGTCGGTGCTCGCACCAACCATCCGCTCGGGCACGGCTCCCCTCTCAGCCCCGTACCCCTCGACGGCTGCCAGCCGTCGAAGAATCTCGGCATGACTGCGCAGAAGACCCACGACGAAAACGACGACGAGCACCAAAAGCGCCGTCTCGATCAGCAGCAGGACGGTGATCACGACCAGATACCCTACCGGCGCTCCCGCCCAGCAGATCCGCGGCTCAGCTGACCGGGGTAGCGGTCGGTTGGACGGACGGTTCGCTGCAGGCGCCACGAGCGAGATGCCCGCCGAGACGCGCAACGGTTCAGAGACGGCCGCGCCAAACCTGGGACCGCCGGGACAGAGGGCGCGCAGCCACATCCGGAGCCGGCCGGCTTCGCCGATCGGCTCCGCGTAGAGCTCCCACCTCCCTGCCGAATCGGTCGTGGTTTCGGCGATCGTGCGCTCGGTGAGGACTTCTCCCTTCCGGCTCACGGTCCGAGCCTGGATCAGGACGGGGCGCGCTGACGAGCGGGGTGCCGTCGAGGAGCTTGAGGGGTGTCAGAAAGCACCTGCACCTGGCTGCTCGGTTGCGCGACCCTCTACGCGAGCTACAACGGCGTGCGCAGCGACAGCGTCCAGTTCTTCTTCCCAGCCGCTTGCAGAGACCAGGACCACCTGTACCACGGAACGCAGGTCAACAACCAGGTCCCGCCGCTCTGACAGGCACTTCAGGGGTAGCGGGTGTGCGGGCCGGTCGGTAGGCCTCTTAGCAGCTTCCGAAAGATCACCTTCAAGGTCTGCTTGCCGTAGGCGTGCGAGCCGTCGTACATCGTCAGCACAGCTATTGAGGCTCGTGTGCAGCCTTGGGTCAGCAGCACCACCTGACTGTCGATCAGTCCGGTGCCATACCCCCAGCCACCCTTGAAGTAGAGCTTCCAGCCCTTCGGGGCGACCTCGCCGATGCCCCAGCGCTGGGAGGGCACGATGCTTGCCAGCAGGTGCATTGCGTAGGCGCGATGCCGCGGCACGATGTAGCTGTCGATGTGCAGGAAGAACTTGGTCTGGCCGCGCGCGGTGATCTCCGATTCCCCCCAGATCGGCTCTGCGGCCTCAAAATGGGTCATTCCGACCCGGGTGGCCAGCGCCTGAAGCCCGCTGGCTCCGACGACTTCGTCCACCGTGTCGGCGGCGGCGTCGTCTGACCTCGTGATCATCGGGTAGAGCAGCGACTTGTCGTAAGCGTTCAGCGCTCGTCCCGAGACCGATGGCCGGTCCAGGTAGGCAACCATCAGCATCGCCTTGAGCACGCTCGCCGACCACTCCTGGTGGTCGGGACGGTAGCCGTAGAACGCCCCGGCGGTGCGGACCGCGAAGGCGATGTCGCCGCGCCGGCGGCGCTGGTACCGGATCGCAGAGAGGATGTTCGGTCGCCAGATCTGATCCAGCGGCTTGCCGACCCCCGGCACCAGGCAGGCGCCATCGGTTGTGTGCGTCCGCGAGCGAGTTGCCGCTGCGGGCGAGGTGCCGATCGCCAGCGCGCACAGCGCCGCCAGGATGGCGAGGGAGATTGCACAGCACGCGACTCGCACCCGAGCAGTCACAACGAACCGCCGTTCATCTGGCATGTACTAACTCTACGGTGCCGAGTTTTTGTTGCATCTCGACAGCGGGCCCGCGCTCGCTTTTGCACAAGAGGAAGCATGCGCCCCGGACCTTGCGACACGCTCCCATCGGACGAGCACCAGGTCTGCACTCAGATGAGGCGGACGCTTCCGCTTCGTCCAGCGTAAGCGGCATTGTGCCGAACCGCGGTCGCTACTACCGAAGATCGTCCGGAGCAATCGTGTCCGGTAGCCCGTGCGAGATAGTTACTCGTCACCTAAAGCAGCAGTGATTGCATCCGCGCCGGCGTGATACTTCCATTGATTGCGCGGTCGTGGCCCACTTACGTATGCGACGAGCCTGGTGCGTTATTTGCATGTCGGGAGCTGGCTGGTCGCCAGCGGCCGGCGGCCGGTGCTCTTGGTGATCGAGTAGCCAATAGCCTGAGCTGACCTCGGAACGCTGAAGGGCACCCCGTTTACGACCATGGTCACTGAGCTGTTTCCCAGGGTGATCGCAAAGTGTTTGCCGTGGTACACCTGGGTTCTCGAGCCAGGCTGCAGTGTTTCGCCTGGGATCAGCTTGCGGCCGTTGTCACCGATCAGGCAAACGTATACCACGGCCGAGGCACGCAGCGACAGGGCGACATCTTCAGAAGGTGCTTCGGGACGAGGCGGCGACAGCGGTGCTTTCGGAGGCGACGGCGTTGCCGGCATCTTCCCTACTTGAAGAACACCGATGTCGACCAGCGCGGTGCCGGTAAGGCGACGGCCGCTTGTCCGGACGCCCGAGATGTCCTCAGCTGCTATGTACCACCGACCGCTGGCCATCTGGCTCGGCATGGCGAGGTAGCCAGCGGCGACCCCGTCGGCCACCTGTACGAGACCTTCGCCACGATAGCCAGGGCCCTGCAGGACGAACAGCGCGGCATGACTCGTCCCCGAGGCGAGGTGTGCGGCTGCTACACCGATTCTCTGCGATGGTTGGACGTCTTCGCTGGTGAGGAAGATGGGCCTGGCGGTCACGGGTGCCGGCTGGTTGACGACCGTTGCGAGCGCGCTCGCGAGTTCTTCGCCAGCAGGAGCAGGCGCGGGGTGCAGAGCCGCCGCGTGCAGGCCGCTGGCGGGCGAGATCTTCAACTCCGCCGGCCCCGAGGACGCCGAGCCGTTCCCAGGCGCTTCGAATCCGGCTGGTAGCGCCCCCCGGAGCCTGTGCAGGCGAGCAGCTTCGGCGGGCGTGAGCCGGGTCCGTACGGTGGCGGATTGCCCGCGGGAGCGAGTTCCGCCACACCCCGACAACAACAGGGCGGTGAGAAGAATCGCGGCACCCGCTCTCATCACGCCGCCGCACAGAAGATGTCGCCGAGCAGATCCTCGGGACCGCCTGTCAAGGCCACACACAGCAACTTCCCGCCGCCAAGCACCGCGTCATCGCCGGCGCCATCCAGGAGTGCTGCGTCCTCTGGTGCGAGCTCGGCGGTGGTGACGTGGTCGGACTCCAGCTCGCTCAGCGCGGGGCTTCCCTCTTGCAGGCTCCCGACCGCGCGGATGAGTTCCTCGTCGAGGTGGTCGGCGATCGCCTCGGTGATGCTGGTTGTGTTCTCCGTCGCCTCTGTCGCACTTACAGTGGCCCCGAGATAGCCGGTCTCCACTCCCTCTGCCTCGGCGGCGGTATCGACCGCGACCTCATCGCTCACGTCACGCTCGGCCGCCTCGATCGCATCCTGATCGGGGTTGGCGCTTTCCTCCTCCTCATTGATCTCATCGCCCAGCTTCTTAAGCAACTCTTGACGGCTGATTTCCGCGGAGATTGACAGCTCTGGCCCGAGCTCAGCCTCAAGTATTTCGTTGCCATGATGCGACAGCGTCCACTTGGCCTTGATTGCCGACAGGGACACTTCTGCGACTGCGAGTTCGATGTCCGGGGATCCGACCGAGAGGCTCAGGTGGGGCCCGGAGAATTCGAGCTTCGGTTGCCAGGTCGTGGTCAGTTGCTCGTCGGCGGGTGCTTCGGGCGCGGCGATCCAGGAGGCGAGGTCGGCGGAGTAGGTAACGGGCTGGAGGGGGTTGCCGGCGTTCTGAGTGAGATTCAGCCCGAGCTCGTCGCCCGGCGGGCTCCAAAGTGCTCCGGCCGCCGCCGCACCCAGTCCCAGCGCACACAGCTTCGCGCCGACCGGGTCGAAGTGGGGCTTCCAGTTCAGATACAGCCCCTCGTTGATACGGACCGAGCCGAGCGGCACCAGCAGGCCTTTGCGATGGTCTAGCCGGCTGGCCGCTTCTTCGAGCTTCTTGTTAAGTTTTGTAATCTTGTCGCTCTCGATGCCGACTGAAACCGATGCCGGCGAATCGATCAGGCTGTCGCACTTGCTGCCCGAGCCGCCGGGCTGAGCCGGTATTGCCACCTGACTGGGCTGCGGACCGTCGAGGATCTGAGTTTCGTCCGACGGGGTCGTCGCCGCTCCCGGGCTCGTTGGGGGTGTGCAGCCGCCGAATGAGACCAGCTGTTTGGTTGCCGAGTCGTAAGCTAGTGCAGCGAACCCACGCGAGGCGAGCCCTTTACGGGCAGCGCGCGTCGACCAGTCACTCCCGTTCCACGTGTACACCGTCTTCAGTTCGTTCGGTAGCCCGGTGCCGCATTCGGCGTCCGGCCAAGCACCGCCGGTGTTCACCAGCCAGACCTGTTTGGCGGATTCGTCGTACGCGATCGCGTACCCCTGCGAGAGGGGTGGCGAGGATGCTGGTCTGAGCCGCGACCAGTCTGTGCCGTCCCACCCCCATGTGTCGGCACTGTTCGGCCCAACGCCGGGAACGTACATGTGGGTGGACCCCTGCAGGATCACCTCGCCGCTGTTGGGGTCGTAAACGAGCGGCTCCCCGACGGACTCCGGTGGCACATGGGAACTCTGGGCTTGCGTCCAGCTGTGTCCGTCCCAAAGCCACGTCTGTGGGCGACGCGTCACGTTCGGCAAGCCGGCCTCCACCAGCAGCACGACCTCTCCAAGCCGCGGATCGTAGGCTGCCGCGTCGCTGTAGTCGGCTGGTCCACGCGCGCCAGCGATCTTCGTCCATCCACTGCCGCTCCACAACCACGTGTCGGACAGATTCCCGCTCGAGTTGGGCGTCGTCTGCACGAGCAACAATTGACGCGAGGCGGCGTCGTAGACCATCGAGGCTGATCCTCCATCGGGACCAGAGGCAGCCACCTCGTGCCAGCTGCTCCCGTCCCAGGTCCAGGTGTCTGACAGTTCACCGGTTTGACTGGACGAGCTCTGGGCACCGTAACCCCCGAACATCACCAGTTGCCCCGTCGCCGCGTCGTATGCCATCGCGGCACCCTGACGGGCTGGTGGCGTGGCTGCTACCGACAGGTCAGTCGAGGTGAACGCGGCGCGCTGCGCATCGTACTTCCACACGGTCGTGTGGCTTGTTCCTCCCGCGGCCGATACGGACACAATCGCGCCGCTGGCCTTGGAGGAGCCCTCCTCGACGAAGTAACCGACGTTCTGGCCGCCGTCCACGAACGGCACGAGCCGCCATGACCCCTGCATGTAGGCGACCACCGCAAGCGCTGTCGTCTGTCCCAGTTCGACGGGGACGGTCATGTTGATCGGCAGCTCTGCAATCGGCAACACGCTGAAGCCCGTGCCGCTCGGCCGTACGTTTACGACCGCACCACCGCCAGGGTTCAGCGTCGTGGTCTTGCGCCACGTTCCCGCGGAGTAGGTCCATACGTCGATCATCTCGGGGCTGCCATACGCGAAGATCGCAGCAGGCCCGTGCGCCGACTGCATGATCCCCGAGTACACGGTCGGCTGTCCGTAATGAGCGACTGAGAACAGCGCCACTTCTACTGGTGATGGCTCCTCGGGAGCGCGCGCGACAGAGGCAGGACAGGCAACCAACCACGGCACGGCCATCAGCATGGCGAGGAGTAGTGATCTGCGCACCCGCACCGAAACGCTTGCTTGTACACCTCGATCACACCCCATGCCAAGTGATCTTTGCAAATCCCGACACGACCCGCTATGGCCAACAGATATGTGTAAGGACAAACATGGTCCACGCTGCGACGCGCTTGGCTGACCCATAGTGGGGTACCCGCCTGGGAGGTGAGGATGGAATCTAAGACAGTTGATTCCATCGAGTTTCGAGACGTACAGCGCCATCATGGAACAGCGTGGCGACCGGCTGGCGTAGATGGTCGCAGCTGATCGATGGGGCACCGAGTGGGATCAGTGAGCGCCTATTCGAGTTGGCAGGAGTCGAGCGCGGCAGCCGAATGTCGGACGTTGCCCCGGGCTACGGGGAGCTATCGCTGACCGCAGCGAGAGCGGCCGGGCTCGAGGGCACCGTGCTGGCTACCGACATCTCTGCCGAGATGATCACCTTCGGCCCGGTTTTGCCCGCACCCCCAAGTTTGCCCTCACGTAACTCACGCGTTGTTACCGCTGAATGGCAGCTTCCGCGCACGCGACCAGGCCGAGGCTCGTGAAGGTGGTCTTGAGCTTCTGATCCCTGGCGGAGCTAGCCGAGTTGACTTCGTCTTCAACAGCTTTCATGTGTTCTTGATTGCCGGCGTCGGCGGCCTGGACAAGCGTGGCGAGTTCCTTGATCCCCATGTCGAAGCTGGCCAGCATTTCCGTGTAGGTGCCTTGATCTTCTGGCGGCGGCGTGATCATCGACATCTGCCGTCGCTCGCCTTCTCCAAGGCTGAGCAATTCCGCGAGGGGCTTGGCAGCTTCGGCAGGCGTCGGCGAGCTTTGTTCGTTGAATACCTGCGGGTAGGTTCCTGTCAGCTGTTCAGCCTGTTGCTTGGCCTTGGTGCAAACCGCATTTGCCCTGGCCCTGAAAACAGCCTGGCCTTCTCCGGACTGCGAGGAGGACGAGCCGCATCCGCCTCCTACCAACGCGACAAGCACCGTAACCACACCACAGACCGACTTGGTCCATGAGCTCATGGACCAAGTCCATCCCGTATTCGTTCGTGCCATCTTCGTTTACACCCCCCGTGGCAGCACGCTACGGGAATCCAGCCCGCGAGTCAAGATGCCAGCGAGCTCGCCACACCGTTGATGTTCGCGCGCATAGTCATGCAATGCGCTCCCCACCCATATCAGCGTCCAAGCAGCAGCCGCGCATGTCGACATCACCGATCACGCTCAGCTTGCCCGGCCGCTGGGGGTGAGGCCCACAAACCTGGACAGAGTATGAGTCTCCAGGCAGCGGCCGGGCACATCGAGAGGCTACGCCGCGTGTCCGTCAAATCGCGGCCCACTCAACGGGAGGCAACAAATCGTCGACTGCTTTTCGCTTGTCATCGGGATCTGTTGCCGCTCGCCGGGTCGGTCCCAGGGCGGACGACAGAGACGAATCCGGCTGGACCTCTTGCCTACGCTGAAGGAGTCAGTTCGAATGAGAGTTCCTGGTAGCCTCGCCACTGTGCTGCGCGGGACTCGTTCAGCGGTGGGCTTCGTGTCGACTGCGGTCTTGCTTGGATGTGCGGGACTTGTCGCATTGGTCGGCGCACCGGAGGCTGTCGCGCTGAAGGCTTCCGAGAGCTTCGAAGCGCGCCCGGAATACGTCAAGCGCCAAGCAGTGGCAGCGCCCGAGGCGATTGCCTATCTCGATCAGCAGCGTGAAGCGAACGGGATCCCAGGCGGTCTCGTCGAAGAACCACATCTCAGCGAAGGCTGCGAGCAGTACACGAACATGTACGAGCCCACGGCTGGGCAGTACCCGCACACCGAGCTGCCAGAACAGCCTGGGTTCACACAGGCCGGCCTGGAAGCGGCGTCAAGCTCAGATCTCAGCCCCGAGAACGAAATGTGGAGCAGCACCGTCAATCCCTGGGTCGGTGCTCCGCTGCACCTGTCCGCCCTCTTTAGTCCTTTTGTGACGTCTGCGTGGTACGGCGAACACCACGGCCGGGCGAACCCCGCAGGAGGCCAGAGCGCGTGCATGGGCACCGGCGGTGAGCGGGCCTTCGCCGGCCCGACGTTTTTCTCTCTCCCCGGCAACGGCTCCGCCGCTGTCCCATTCGCGGAAATGTCAGACGAGGAGCCCTACACACCAGCCGAAGCGGTCGGTCTGCCGTCGAACACAACGACCGGCCCGACCTTCATTCTCTGGCCGGAGGGGACCGCCGCATCGCTGTCCTCGGTGACGCTGGTCACCAGCTCAGGGATACCGGTCACGATCAGGGTCGCGACCCCGCAGACGCCCTCTCCCGCACAGCCCCCCGGATTCCCAGACGTCGCGACGATCGGCGAATATTCGCGCGGTGCGAGCTTTGTTATCCCAGTCCAGCCTCTGGCGGGCAGCACGAGCTACGTCTTGACAGCCATCTGGCAGCCACCGACTGGTTCCCCTCTGACGCAGACAATCCGGTTCACCACGGCAACGCGCTACGTAGGCAGGTTGACGTTCAGAACATCCGGCAAACGGGTGATCGTGTCGGGGACCCCGATCATCGGCCAACGGGTGACCATCCAAGCCGCCTGGGGCGTGACGGTGTGCGTCGAGCCACGTCATCCCTGCCCGACCGATGCAATACGACATGAATTTTACCCGCCCACAAAGCGGACCCTGCGGCTCACGAAGCCCTCGATCTCCATGGTGCTCCCGAGGCGCGTGCGCGGCACCACCGTATTCGAGGTCATAGTAACGATGCCCGAATTCGCAGCATACGGACAACTATGGATATCAAACACACTGGCGGCGATGTCTCGGTAGTCCCAGCACGCGACTGAGGGACCCGCAGCTTGGCAGGTATGAGTGGCTTCCATCAGAAGCGGTCGCCACTACCGACCAGCCGTAACAGTTTTCCTCTGGACGACCTTCGAGCACCTCGAAGGAGGGCCAGCACACGCCCGCTTGCGCCGAGCGAAGTGGAAGCAGGCGCCCAGCCCCCGTCTTCGTCCGTGCATGAGCGTGAGCGATGTTTACGGAGCGCTCGCTCTGGGTCCGGAAACAGGGTCGGAGGACCGCTACTGGCCGTCGAGCGTGACGAGACACGAAACGGTCTCAGTCGAAAACGGCCTGGCTCAAGAAGCGTCGGGTGGCTGTGGCAGCCTCCCGTTTGTGCGTGTCGAACTAACCAGCGCTGGTCTGCTGCTCGTAGGCGTCGGCTCGTTGCTCGCGGCATTGCCGAGGCTCATCCGGCCCGGCCGACCGACGTTCGGGCTTGCATGGGAGAGCCTCGCCAAACCGATCGAGCGTCTGCACTTCTCGGCCGAAAGCGTGGGGCTGATCTTCGTGGCCGTCGGTGCGGTGGTGATCGCGGTCAAGGCGCTTCATCCCTGGTGGTTTGTCCTGCTGGTCTTTCTCGCTGCATGCGCTCTGGTCTGGTGCGTGGCGGCGTGGAAGCTCAGGCAGCTCTGGATGATGCGCGCGCAGCAGACGGCGGAGTATGTTCAGGCGGATCGACAAGGGGATGTCTACTGAGATGCTCAGCGCACTCGCGCGACGTAACGCGGGCTGGTTGACATGCCTCGGCGAACCATTCGCGCCCGCACGGCCTTGGCCTCTGTCGCCAGAGTCCGCGGCAGACATCGGTACTCGTTTGGAGCCCAGCCATATCGCGGCCCTGCGTCAGCATGATGCGCGACTCGAAGACGCGAACATTCCTCCAGAGATCCGGTTCAATGTCGAGAACCTCCGCAACCAAGGCTTCACGGTCACGGTCGTCGGCGACGCTGTGATCGCGAAGGCCCCCGACGGGCAGACAGCGCAAATATCTCGAAGTCGCGTCGCATCGCGCTCAACCGGAAGCGGGCTACACAGAATGCGCTGGCTGAACGATCTAGAAAAGATCGGCGCTCGCATCCAGTCTGGGCCACAGGGCAAGCGGATCGTAGCCGCCGCCAATCACCAGCGGGACGACCCTACGACGTAATCCCGGGCACGCTGACCCCTCAGTTCGCGCATACACGAACGTAACGGACGATTTGCGGGCGTCCGCCGAGGTTCGCTCCAGACGACCGGTCTGGACGACGAGGATGTCTGATCGTCGACGAGGCTGGCGCTTGCGCATTGCATTAGATGTTCGGGCGTGATCGTCAGCGCGGCGGCCGCCTTCGCGATCGGGTTGGCTTGAGGGAATTGGTGCGGCGCGTTGGGGGTATGGGTGGCGCGGTGTTCGGGCCGGGGGCGCGAGGATTGCACGGTGGCGGGTAGCGGCCGGCCTTACGCCCGGGCCGTACCGGTGTTCAAGCAGGCCCACCGCCCGCGGCCGAAGCGGCCAACCAAAGCGAATGGTCCGCGACCCGGGTCGCGGATCTTCGCGAGCATCACCGCCGCCGCCCGACACTTATCGCGATGCTCGACAAGACCGGCCTCAGATGACGCACCAAGCGATGCGCACTCCAGCAGGAACGCCCCGCGACCACTCAAAAGCGTTTGCTGGAGCGGATTCTACCCAAGCCGACGCCCGGTCTCGAACCGGGGACCTCCTGCTTACCATGCAGGTGCTCTACCTACTGAGCTACGTCGGCGCGGACCGCCAATCCTAGCGTTCCCGGGGCCGAGGGGCTAAAATCGGACCCGAACTGACCACCCGAGACTCCCGCCTTGCTGGGGGTGTTTTTGGGAGGCTTCCTGGGGGGTTGGTAGGGGTGTTTTGCTCCCGCCAAACAGTCCCCCGGAGTCCTTCCAAGCCCCCGAAAATCGGACAGGACGGGACCTCACGCGACCAGGAGGCTTCCTTGCCAAATCATGGTAAGGCGGAGGTCTCGGGTTCGATTCCCGACGTCGGCTTGTGACCTGGTTGCGCGCTGGAGGCATTAAATGCCGTCAAGGGGCGCGAATGCGGGTAGCGGCGACGCGCGAGCTCCGGGCGCTCGTGCGGATCCTCGCGCGCCCCGACTGTGGACGCCCGCTCGGCCTCCGGCGTACCGCCGTAGCCATCGCTGGCGGCGGCCCGCCGCCAGATGGTCCGACGAAGCACATCGAGCTGCCGTCGGCCACCAGGCGACTGCGCTCGTCGATGATCTGCACGCTCGACAGGGTGACCGAGCGCAAGGCGGGGGCCGTGGGGGGCGACGCGTGGGATCCCAGCCGGGCCAGCGGCCTGTCTAGCCCTTGAGTGCATTCCGTCGATTTGTCGCCTTCGACGTTCGGCTAAACGTGGCTGCTCACCCGGCGACGCGCGATCGCAGGATCACCCGCGCACCGCGCCCCGGGATCATGGTGACATTACGATGGTGCGCATGCTCGGGCTCGGGCCGGTCGGCCTCCAGGTCCAGGCGGCGGACCATGGCCTCGAGCACCACCCGCTGCTCGGCCATCGCCAGCGCCGCACCGAGGCAGCGACGGGTGCCACCGCCGAAAGGCAGCCACTCATATGTTCCAGGTGTCCGCCCACTCGCCCGTCCACCCTCGTGATCCAGCCAGCGCTCGGGGCGATAGGTGAATGGGTCGGGGTAGAGGTCCTCGCGATGGTGAACGAGCAGGATGCTGATGCTGACGCCCTGTCCCGCCGGCACCACGTACTCTCCGAGCCGCCAAGGTACCGCGACCCTGCGTCCGATGATCGGGATCACCGGACGTGAGCGCATGCCCTCGACGATGGCTGCCTCGACATGCTCCGCGGCTTGAGTGTCTGAGCGCACCGCGTCGCGCAAGCGCTCATACGCTGCCGGAGTGCGAACCAGGCGCTCCCAGGTCCAGGCCAGCGAGTTGGCGGTCGTCTCAAAGCCGGCCAGCACGAGCGTGAGCAGCTCGTCGCGCAGCTCGTGATCGGTCATCCGCTCGCCATCCTCGCTCGTGGCGCGCAACAGCAGCGAGAGGATGTCTCCCCGCTCATCCAGGTCGGCCGCGCGACGACGCTCCTCGATCACGGGGTAGGTCGCGCGATCCAATAGGGCCACCGCGGCCCGCGTGAGACCGACGGGCTTCTCGCGTCCCAGGTTCGAGAGTTCGCCAAGCAGTGCCAGCGGAGAGGTCGAGGCCGCCGCCAGCTGCTTGATCGTGACTCTCAGTCGATGCTCGGTGGTCCCCCGTGCGGGAGCACCCTCGATGCCGAAGATGCCTGACATGATCACGTCAAGGGTGATGGCCTGCATCCTTGGGGCAAGAGCGAACGGGCGGCCAACGGGCCAGCGGTCCAGTTCTCGTTCGGTGACATCGCGAATCATTTGCGCGTAGGCCTCGATCGCCTCGCCGTGGAATGCAGGCAGCAATAGTTTGCGCTGGCGCAGATGACCTGGCCCGTTCGCGGTCAACACCGAGTTTGGCCCCACGATCGGGCGCAGCGGCGACTCGGCGGTCAGCGAGGGCACCAGCTCGGGTTTTGCGGTGAACAGGGAACGAACGTGGTCGGGGTGACTGGTCAGGACGACCCCGCCCGGAATCACCACGAAGCGAACCTCGAACACCTCACCGAGCTCGCGTCGCGCAGCGAATACGAACTGGATCTGTCGCTTGGTGAAGCGCAGAGTCTGCAGAGCCCGAGGTAGCGGGACGCTTGGCGGTGCGCGCAGCAGCTCCGTGTCGTCTACGGGGCCGGCCGGTGAGGCTGGCGCTTCCCCAATGTAGGAGGAGCGGCCGGGCGGCGCGCCGACTGGACGATCTACAACTGAAGAGGGCTCCATCACGAAATACGCTAGCGCACTGATGCCGCGCGGCTCCCGACAACATCCCCGGCATTCGTGGGTGTTGTCGGACTTCTTGAGGAAGCCAGCGCCGCATGCGGCGCT
>JBAQGH010000146.1:0-23062 GCA_049287685.1 Solirubrobacteraceae bacterium
GCGAACGGCCGTTCGCCGTACTGGCATTCACGGTCATCAACGACCGCGCGGTAGCGATCGACGTATTCAACGACCCCGAGCTGGTCGCCAAGCTCGACATCCACGGAATCACCGCCTGAGCACGACACCAAAGGGCAAACGGAGACCACAACAACGCAGGCGCCGGTCATTCGCGACGACCCATACGCCAAACGAGTCACTGCTTGCCCCGAGGCCAACACGATCCGAGAGATCGACCAGATAGTCCTTCAACGAACGAAAGCACACCAGAACGGGTGAGACTACTTTTCAACCCGCGCCGGCCTGCTGTGCGTTTCCTCGTTAATGAAAAATACTTCGTCTACGTCTTTGAACTCAAGAGGAAGATTCCCCTCGGTCCGTCGTCTTCCTCACGCTCGCCGTCAACCCAGACGCGCACCTCGGCGCAGCTGGATCCGCGATCGCCCGCGCCGGCCTCGGCGACTTCGCTCGCGCGACGCTGATCCACATATAACACCTCCAACCGCCCGATCAGACTGCGTCACAAAACGCAGCCAATTGGTCCGGTGGTCGGTGGCGCTTTCCGCTCGAAACTCGGCCCGACCACGGCGCCAGCGCCCGTCCCGGGGCCGCCTCGGCGAGGATGCAGCGGTCTGTCGCGCTTTCGATGACGTGGCCTCGCAAGCGCGGTCGGCTCAGTCCATGCCAAGCTCACGGATATGACAAGCATCGACGTGCTGGCGTTCAACGGATGCGAGGCGCTCGACGCGCTTGGTCCCTATGAGGTGCTCGCCTACGGAAGGCTGCGGGTGACTGCGCGTACGTCGAGTTGAGCGCTGTCGGGTGAGCGTTAGGAGTAGCCATTGGCGAGGTAGAGGCCGATCCAGACGATCGCCAGCGAGAGCAGGAACACCGCTGCCTCGAGGACATGCCAGTTCGGCCGCCGGATGTGCCAAACGAGTAGCGCACAGACGATCAAGACGAGAGCGAGCTTGACGTGAAAGGTGGGATTGCTCCACAAGTGCAGATGAAACGCCAGCGCCGTGCCGGTGACGATCAGCACCCCGAGCGCAACGAGTGTGCCCTGGCCGAAGCGGCGGGCGATGGCACGCAGACCCTCACGATCACCCGAGCGCCTCGCGACAGGCACGACGACGGCGGCAAGCATCATCTGTCCGCCGACGAAGAGAGCCATCGCGAGCAGGTGTAGCCAGCGGATGAGAAACCAGGCGTGACTCACGACTAGCGGGCGACCCCGGGTGCCTGTAGGACGTGGTCGAGGATTCCGGCGAGCGCTTTGATGCGAGGCAGGTGTGCCCTGGTCAGGGTCTCTAGCTGGTGGCGGCCGTGGTCGGTGAGCTCGAGGTGCACCCGGCGGTGGTCGACGGTGTCACGGGCACGGCAAATCAGACCTGCGGTCTCTGCACGCTGGGCGAGCTCGACCGCGCTGTGATGGCGTATGTGCAGCTCCTCCGCGGCCTGACCTATCGTCGGTCCTGGTGTAGTGGGGTGTCCGCGTATGACGAGCAGCAGTTGGTGAAGCGAGGGCGTCAGACCGCTGTCGTTGGCGCTCTGCTCGCTCCAGCGTAGGAAGTCGCGTAGCTCGCTGCGGAACGCGAGCAGCCGCTGATAGTCCTCGTCGAGTAGCGGTCGAGCGGTGGCGGCGCGGGTCATGCTGTTGGCTCGTGGATAGGGAGCAGCTTGCCGGGCTCTGAGATCTTCCGGCGTGGCCCGAGTGGGCGCTCGCGGTGGCGCTCCTCGATCAACACACGCTCGTGGGCCTTGAGCAAGTCGAACTGGCTGATCAGTCCCACCAGCCGCCGAGGGTCCTCTCGGTCTGTGACGGGTAGCACGCCGTGGCCGCTTGAGACCATCTTGTCGGCGACCTCACGCAGCGTCTCATCGGCAAAGGCGACCATCGGCTGGTGTGCGAGCTCGCCGGCCTCAATTGGGCTAGTGGACTGGTACGTAGCGATCACATCGGAGAATGCCAGCACACCGGCGAGGCGCTCGTCGCTGTCGATCACCGGGTACAGCCGTTGGCGGCGCTCGGTGCTGCCCTCGGACAGGCGCTCGTAGAGGTCCGCGATAGGCGTCTGTGGCTGCACGGTGAGTACCTCCGTCGCCATCACATCGCGCACGAGCAGGGCGTGCAGCCGGTCGATCTCGTACTCGCGGGTGACGTGATAGCCGCGGCGGGCGATCTTCTCCGTCAGGATCGAGCGCTTCAGCGTAAGAACGCTCACGAGGTGAGCGATCGTGCACGCGACCAGCAGCGCCAACAATGCGTTGACGTCGTGCGTGAGCTCGAGCGCGAACACGATGCTGGTGAGCGGTGAGCGCATCACGCCCGCCATCGCGGCGGCCATTCCGATCAGTGCCCACGTGCCCTCCCCCGCGCCTGGGAGTATCGCGCCGAGTAGCCCGCCGAGAGCGGCGCCGAGCATCAGCAGCGGGGCGAGAATCCCACCACTAGTATTCGACCCGAGCGCGATCGACCAGACCGCCAGCTTGACGACGAGCAGCACGGCCAGCGCGCCGAGCGCAAGCTCTCCCGCGAGCTCCGCTCCGATCGTCGCGTAGCCGACGCCGAGGACCCTTGGGTCGATCAGACCGCCGACACCGACGAACACACCGCCGATCGCCGGCCACCACGACCAGTGAAGAGGCAGCCGCCCGAACAGGTCCTCCGCCCCGTAGACACAGCGAGTCATCACCCACGCCAGCCCTCCACACGCAACACCCACCAGCACCGCCCCGAGCGTCACCGACACGCCCAAAGATCCATGAGCGCTCATCGCGAACAGCGGTGCCGCGCGCAACAGGCCAGCGTGCGCGAGGGCTTCCCGCACGGCCTCGGCCGAGGCCGCCGCGAGCGCGACTGGGATCATCGAGCGAGGGCGCCACTCGAACAGCAGCAGCTCCACCGCGAGCAGGACGGCCGCGACCGGCGTTGCGAACACCGCGGTCATGCCGCCCGCCGCACCGGCCACGAGCAGCGTCCGCCGCTGCGCCGCGGTCAGATGCAAGAGCTGACCGACGATGCTCCCGAGCGCCCCACCAGTAACGATGATCGGCCCCTCCGCACCGAACGGACCGCCCGTGCCGATACTGACAGCGCTTGAGATCGGCTTCAGCACCGCCAGGCGGGGCTCCATGCGACTACCGCGCAACAGAATCGTTTCCATCGCCTCGGGGATCCCATGACCACGAATGCGCTCAGAGCCGACCCGTGCCATTACACCCACGATCAACCCCCCAACCACCGGCACCAAGACACTCCACACTCCCAGCACATGGATGTCAGGGCTCGCAAGACTGGTGCTGAGCGTCCCCGTATACGCAAGATGCGTGATCAAACCGATCAGGTCCAACAGCGCCAACGCGAGCAGCGCAACGGCCGCTCCCACCAGTACTGCCGCCGCGGTCAGGCCAAGGACAGACCGCGGGGTGGTGAAGTCCCCCAGCTCACGCTCACGAGCACCCGATGGCCTCGTGTTCGGGGGAGCTATCGCGTCAGCGGGACACCGTTCAGCATTGCCATTGCTCGTCACATAACAATTATATCGGGTGGCGATATTTCAGGGGATCAGCCCACCCTGCAGGCGCTCGTGGGGCGGGTATTTCTTGTCCTTTCTGGTCAACCGCCGCCGCCAGGATCAAGGTGTACTATAAGGTTGTGAGGGTAAGGTGATGGGGCACTCTGCGCGGCCCCAGCAACGTTCCGGCGGATGGCTACTACGTGGCCTGCTCGCTCTGTTCGTCACCGTCGGCGTTGCCCTGTCTATCGCCGCCCTGCCCGTCGCGGCGCTCGCGTCCTCCTCGCCTTCGATCGAATGGACCAGCGCTTGGAACCTGACCCCGAACGGCGCGACGCTCGGAGCGGGGATCGATCCGGCAGGCCTGCCCCGCGGTGCCTACTACCAGTTCCAGGTGGTCAAGAACACGAACGAATACCTGTCCGAAATCGCCTGTCCTCCCAGGGCCGAGCTTCAAGGCACCGACGGATGCGGTCCTGGTCCCGAAGTCGAAGGCGCCCTGCCGATCGGCTCCGTGCCAGACGGCACGAAAGGCGAAACCGTCACCCTGGATTTGGCCAGCGCGGGCATTGCATTGAAACCGGGCACGACCTACCACTACCGCGTGCTCGCGGCCAAGGCGTTGCAAACAGAAGACACGCTCCAGTGGGAACCACCGGCGGTCGTCGCCCTCGACCAAACGTTCACGACGCCACTGGCGTCCACGCCGGCGGTCGAAAGCGAGTCCGCTTCGCACGTCACTCCCACCGGCGCGACGCTCGGAGCGACGATCAACTCGGAGGACCTGTCTCAGGGCGCCTACTACCAGTTCCAGGTCGTCAAGAGCACAAGCGAATACCTCCCCGAACTCGCCTGCCCTGAGCCCAGTCTGCATCTGAATAGTGACGATGGATGCAACAGTCCCGACGTCGGCCTCCCCCCGACTCCGGGGGCCTTGCCAGTCGGCTTCATCGCCAAAGGGCCGGAAGGTCAATCCGTCAGCCAGAGCCTGACCGCCGCGGGCATGACGTTGCAACCGGGCACCACTTACCACTACCGCGTCCTCGCGGTCAAGCGGGTGCAGAGCGAAGACGGGATCAACTGGCAAGGTCCGCCCGTCGCAGGTCCCGATCACACTTTCACGACGCCCCCGCCGCCCGTGATCGACTCCGTGTCGATCTCCCACCTCACATCGAGCGACGCGACGCTCGAAGCGCAGATCGACACCGAAGGCCTCACGACGCTCTACCAGTTCCAGCTCTCGTCTATCTGTGGGGGAAAGGGCGCATGTCTCGTCGTGATCAACTACCCGCTGCCGAGCGGGCTGCTGCTCGGCTCCTTCGTAGACCAGAGCGTCAGCCTCGATCTGAACAGCGCGGGCGTGACCCTGCAGCCAGGGGACACCTACTCATACTCGGTGAGCGCGACTAGCGCGGCGGGCACGACAGAAGGTCCTCCGGGCCAGAGCTTTACCACTCCCGAAGACGCGGTTGTGCCACTCAGCACCACGACTTCACCCCAGTCCGGCACCGGCCAGCCCGCCGGCTCGGGAGGATCTCCTGCGCGCGGTGTTACGCCGCTTGGGCCTCAAATCGTGTGCCTGTGTAACTGTGCGCGAGGATGCCATAGCAAGAAGGTCAGCCCCAAGCATCCAGCCCGAACCCAGAAGCTGTCCAAAGCCTTGAAGGCGTGCGAGAAGAAGCCGAAGAAGCAGGCAAGTTGCAAGCGGCAAGCGGAGAAGAAGTACGCCGCGACAAGCAAGCACCGGCCCTGAACACCGGCCTGCGCCATCTGGCATGAATCGGAAGCTCCGCGTGTTCGCCGCCACCGCAGTTGTGTTGACTGTGACAGGCTCGGCCATTGCCGCTCCCAGCACGCCAGCGCACCGCGCATCCGTCGACGTGCAGCAGAAGCCAGGCATTACCGGCAACATCCACGTCAGCTTCCGCCCCGCCGATCGCCTACCGGATGGTGGCTACTACTACGCCGTCATCGTCCTGAAGCAATACAAGCACTACACCTCCAGTGAACCTCCGCCGTGCGCGACCTCGAGTAATATGCAAAAGACCGACTACGCATATCCCCACCCAGGACACCCGGTAGAGCTCGCACTAACACCGGCAAAGTCGTTTGCCCATCACTGGTGCCGAGGCGGGGTCTACAGCGGCGGGATCTATGCCGTGCCCTACCCGCCTCCCTGTGACAGCACGTACCCTTGCCGCAGTGAACCGTACAAAGAACCCAGCCCCTGCTTTGAAATCGCACCCGGCCGCAGGGCGTGTGGTGTCGTTGCGAAGCCGAAGCTCTATCGCTACCCCGACGGGCTGCCCGCGCCACTCGCCAAAGGCACCCGCATCGTCGGACGCTTTCAGGTCGCGTTCTAGTCTCTACACGCTCAAGGTCTACACCAGACTCAGGTCCTGGGTCTGTTAGGGCCCTCAATCACGCCAAATACACAAGTTCCGGAGTGCGCCCAGAGTTGGAGGTCGATGATGAGATCGTGATCTGACATAAGCTCGTCGTCGCCTGCCGGGGAAGGTCCGGTCCGGGTAGCTGCCAAGAGGCCCGGTAGCAGGCTGGCGGCTCGGTCTGGTAACGGGTCGGTCGAAGCCCAGTGCCGAAAGCCCTTTTGGGGGAGCGACTGAGCGGTCAGTAGCGTCAAGCGAAGCCTGCCGCGTCGTTAATGTGCCTGCCTGCGGGTGGGGGTTCTTCAAGACACGAACAGACTAGCCGCGCAGAACCAAGGCCACCGCATCCCATCTATAAGATCTCGCGTCGACCTTCGCATGGTCAGCTTGGCAGGCGCATCGTGTCGTCTGAGTGCTGACGCGGCGCCGCGCAGCAATGTCGGGAGGATGATGGCGTGCGGGGTCGGCATGCTGACTCGATTACTAGCGCTTTGCGCGGTGGTCCGGGAGCTGTTTCGCCGATGACGTTGTGTGGGAAGTGCCCGACACGCCGCCGACCGGCGGCGTCATCCAGGGCCGCGACGCGATCCTCGCGCGGTAGGGTGGAACAATGGGAAAGCACACAGGCGTCGTGCTTTACATGCTCGCGCTGGTAACCGTCGTGGTCGGCGTGGACGTCTTGTTCTTCAGGCATCGGTTCTGGGAGCGCCTGATGGTAAACGTCGGAATTGTCCTGATGTTCGCGGCGTTCTATTTGAGGTTCCTAAAGCGAGCATGAGCGAGACGCCCCCGATGAACGCCGCCAACGACAACGCCGCTCGGAAAGGTCTTCGCCGATGGTGGGCATTTCCCCCGCGACCCGGCATGCAACGCCTGATCAATCCATGGGAGTACCGCCATCTCCACGCCTTCGGGATCACGCGTATTGCCGGTGGCTTTGTCGCGGCCACCGCGGGCGTCATTTGCCTCTCCTACGCCGCCTACGGATGGGCAGCCTTCTTCCTTGCTGTTGCGGTGCTGAACTTCGCGGGCGGCTACTGGTACATCACTATCACTGGCTCCTCACCTCCCCGCGCCTGAGCGCGCGCGGCGACCGCGATTGATCCTCCAGACCGATCGTCGTGAAAGCTCCACCAGTCGGGGGTCGTGGAGCGGCTACCCTTGTGACGTCATGGGGGCGATCAACGTATAGGTGGACAATGAGGTATCCGAGCGCTTTCCCTGGCGCTGTGCTCTGTGCCGTTGTGCTCGCGGCCTGCGGACGCCCAGGCACCTCCCTAGGGGAGAACCCCAACGGTTGTGTCAGGTCCCCTACGACACTCTCGCCCGGCATCGCGGCGAAGAGCGGCGCCACGCTCACAGTCAAGGTGGGCACGTTCGTCTACGTGGAGTTGGTCGAGGCCGAGAAGTACCTCTCCTGGCCCGCCGGCACCAAGCCACCCCCGCGCGTCTTCCCCTGGGCCACCGCTCGCTCGTCGGACCCCAGCGTGCTGCGGCGCGTAGCACTCTGCCCGAGCAGCGGGGCCTCCACGCTGCCCGTCGTGGTGTACGCCTTCCGCGCGCTGACCCCGGGCACGACCGCGCTCACAGCTCCCATCGCGCAAGCCTGGAAGCGCGTCAAGCCGGCGCGACGTCGCGGCTTGCGCCTCTATCGCGCGACCGTGATCGTGGCGAGCTTTAGTTCGCTGGCACACCAGCGAACTAAAGCTTCTCTGCACGTGGGGTGTCTTTATTCGATCGGGGCATAGTTCAGGCGCGCGATGCTGAGCTACACACCCGATTGCATCCGCACCATCAGGCCACGCATACCGAGGAGACACGACATGCAGATCACCAAAAACTACGTGGAGACCGCGACCGGGCCGAGCGACTGGTTCACCGGAGCCGTCTACATCGACGCAGTAGCCGCACCGCCCGCTCCCAATCGAGCACAGGCCAACCTCGTCCACTTCACCCCCGGCGCGCGCACCGCCTGGCACACCCACCCGCTCGGGCAGACGATCTACGTCACCGAGGGGATCGGCCTCTGCCAACGCGAGGACGGCGCCATCGAGGTCATCCGCCCCGGCGACCGCGTGTTCTTCGAGCCCGGGGAGAAACACTGGCATGGCGCCACCCCAAACCGCTTCATGGTCCACATCGCGATCCAAGAGGCCGATGACTCCGGCAGCCCCGTCACCTGGGGCGAACACGTGACCGACGAGGAGTACCAGGCCGCTCCGATGTTGTAGTCGCCGGCTCGACCGCGCGAGACGCTCGCATCGCCAGCAAAAGCGCTAGTGATGCCCGTGAATAGGACCGGCCATGTTGCGGCGCCCCGAAGCACTCTGACGGTGACGGGGCGATGACCTGGAGCGTTTGAGGGTTATGCTGCCTTCGACGGGAGCGTGGAGATTGCCAACGGAGGTAGCAGAGTTGCTTTCGGCGGTAGGAGGGCTGAGGGAGCGGACCAGGCGGCCGGCGCTGTCGAGCCATTCGATCCGCGTCGGCTCAGTTTCATCCACAGTCTTGTCCCACTGCAACGTGTTACGACGACGTTGGGCCGTGGTGAGGTGTGTCGCCAGGATCGTGGGCTCCAGCCGTTTCAGCTCAGCCTCGATACGAGGCGTCGGCGGTGGTGGTGTAAACAGGAAGGCGTTTTCGCTGACAGCGACGACGATCGCGGGCGTTTCCCGGTAGGAGATCCGCACCGAGGCGACACCATCGGGCACGAGTTCGACGATCGGTTCCTTGTACAGGTCCGGCTGGAAGACCCGGTCGGCTTCGCCGACCGCAGCGAACGGTTCACATCCCTGGGGAGGTGCGTTTTCACTGCCTTCCACTTCGATGATGCAGTCGACCGGCTCGACCAGGCGCCGATGCTGCTCTTCGACCAGTGCGCGCCGCTCACTCACCCCGCCCGCCAGACAGTGGGCCGGGACGACTGCTTCGGGCCGTCCGTAGGCCGGGATCACGAAATAGCGTCGATCGTCGGGGAGCCTGGTCAGCTGACGCACATAGGCGGGGTAGTAACCCGAGAGCTCGTAGACCTTGGAGAGTTCCCGATCCAGCCCGTCGCCGCCCGGTTTCAACCCAAACAGCTCCTCGCCCGGCAACGCTGATCTGCGAAAGATGGCGAAGCTGGACAGGATCGTGGCGTCCAGCGGAGTCGAGAGCTGTTTGGGGGGCGCCGGCTTGGGTCCAAACAGCCTGAATGCGGGCGGTATGCAGGACGGGGACAGACGGGTCACGCTCGCTGTTGCAGTCCCTGCGGAGGAACTGCAGGCAGTGAGAATGAGGCCAAGCGCTGCAATCAACACGACCAGGCCGCTCATGCAGGCAGACCGCAGCCAGGCGCGATCCCCGCAAAGCAGGTGGTCACTCACCTAGAACGCTCCGCGCTCTGAGCCGCGAGGACCAATCTCTTACCGAGTGTGCACGCCACGCATAGAAACTACCGCGACCGGGCCGCTGAGCGAACCACGGTGTGAGCGAGCGTGCTGTCCCCTTCGACGGCGCAATAGCTAGCGCTTACGGATAGGAGGCAAGCGTCTCATCATCGCGCCGCTCTGCTTGCCCATCGGGACGACGAGCGGCAGACCGAGCCACGCCGACGCCGCGTCGCTCTCTACGCCCAGCAACGGCCTGTAGGCGGGCCCGCGCGCGGCGACATCGCCGCGATTGATCCTCCTGACTGACCGCGTCGAGGACTCCTCGGGCGCCATCGCAAAAGCATCACCTACGCCTCTAGCTACCGCGACTCGTTGCTCGTCAGCTGCTCGATGTGCTCGAGCGTATCCCGATCCAACCCGCATGGGCCGAACATGCGCTCGGCGAGCCGCCGTAAGCGCTCAGCACGCTCCTCATCGCTCAGCGCCGACTTCTCGGCGGTCGGAGTGGTGGTCAGAACCGAATGCTTCACGATCCCCGAGTAGCGCCTGAGCACGACAGAAGCTGTCCAGGAGCTGATTGGCGCACGCGATTTGATGAGCAGTGTAGGCGACCAAAGCCGTGTAAACGCCATGTTTAGGCAGGGAAAAGGCAGCACAAGACCTTGGCGCTGCTCACGCAATCCCGACGCCCGACTCCCCAAACCCCGTACCAACACAAGCGATCCGCCCCCATGCCCCGCCAGGAGTCGAACCTGGATCTACCGCTTAGGAGGACGAATGGCGATGTCGCCGAATCGCCCGTAATCACTAGGCGTGGCAACATTGTCGACTGTTTCTCAGTCGCGCGCGATACCTGGCGATACGGGCGGATTCGGCTGGGTTTAGGCAGAGATTTGAGGTTGCTGCCTAAACCCGCCGAGCACATGGACAGGCCGCGTACTACCTGAGACGCCGAGAGGCCCAGGTAGAATTGGATCTGTGAGTACCGACCTGATCGACCGGCCGAGGATCGCGCACGAGGTCGCGCTGGAGTTGCGCGACATCTATGGGGCTCGCCTCAGAGACGTCGTGCTCTACGGCTCGTCCGCTCGGGGTGACGCGCAGCCCGACTCAGACATCGATCTGCTGGTCGTCCTCGACGAGGTTCCCTCGCGTCGCCGCGAGCTGGCACGCATGAGCGATGTCCTATGGCGCCACTCGCTCTCCAACGACGTCGTCCTCTCCGAGATCCCCATCTCAGTGAGCGAGTACAAGGATCGTCGCGTCCCTCTGCTCGAGAGGGTACGTGCCGAGGGCGTCTCTGTAGCGTGAGCAAGGATCGCGGCGAAGCACTAATCGCGCGCGGCGACACGGAGTTGCTCGCCGCGCATCACCTCGAGGAGGCCGGCTTCTCGGCCCAGGCAACCTCCCGCGCTTACTATGCCGCCTTTTATGCGGCGGAGGCTGCGCTCTTGAGCCTTGGCGAGACTCGCTCCAAGCACTCGGGGGTGCTGTCAGCCTTTGGCCTACTCGTAGTCAAGCAGGGTGGCTTTGACCCGAAGCTTGCCGCTGAGTTGCGAAGGCTGTTCGAGCTGCGCAGCATCGCTGACTACATGATGCTCGACGATATCGAACCCGACGACTACGATCCAATCGACGCGGCGCGCCGGTTCGTGGACGGTGTAAAGCGTTGGCTTGATGGATCAGCTACCTGAGGGCCTGCTGGTGCTATCTCGTCCTCGCCCTCCTGTTGGTTGGCTTGTCGCGGTTGGTGTACTGGCAAGCTTCATCCTTCGCGGTGTAATCGTCGCAGGGATCATCACCGCATTGATTGTCGCCTTTATGCATCCGCCTCACCCGATTTCGATCCTGATGCTGATCGCATTGACCATCTTCCTGTCGCTCGTCGAGCTTTACCGCAGCGCCCCACAATGGTTTGCCTGGCTCGTCGGGCGCCAACCCTAAAGCCGAGATTCGGACTGACCCCGAGAGCGCCTAACACTCTCGGCCACATTACGGAGGAGGTTCCATCGGCACAATCCTCGGACTGTCGCAACCATCTGAACTCTGCAGGCCCATATTGGGAGGGCACGAACCTTCGTTGTTGAAGAGTACAGACGTGGACGCCGCAACCAGAGAGGCACGGACAGCTACCGCACGTCGCTACTTCGAAAAGCCGCTCCTGATCGCCGCCGTTCTGAGCATCCCCACCACGATCCTCCAGTTCACTCAGGTGAGTGAACTGCTACACCTGCTTGGAGAAACGCTCAACTGGCTGATTTGGCTAGCTTTTTTCGCGGAGCTTGTGACCATGCTCGCCCTCGCCCCAGATCGAGCCCGATATCTGCTGCTGAACCCGATCGATCTTGCGATTGTCGTTTTGACTCCACCATTTATTGGAGGGGCGGTTCAGAGCATCCGTGCGCTGCGACTGCTACGAGCGCTCCGACTATTGAGGCTCGCACCGCTTGCGCGTATTGTGTTCTCACTTGAGGGCGTCAAGGTGACCGCCGGACTCGCTCTCCTGACAGCTACGGTCGGCGGAGCGGGTTTCGCCGCAGAGGAAGGCATCTCCTTTGGGAACGGCCTCTATTGGGCCATCGCCACCATGACCACCGTCGGCGGCAACATCACGCCAAAGACAGCCGAGGGCAAGATCATCTCCATCGTCGTCATGTTGGTTGGCATCGGCACGGCCACACTCCTTATTGGAGCAGTCGCTCAACGCTTCCTGGCACCGGACGTCGAACACGTCGAGGCCACCGAGGACGACCTGCTCGCACAGGTCCGCGAGATCTCGACTCAGCTCGGCAAACTGGAACGAGCACTGTGTGAGCGAACCCACATCGTGGGCGAGGGCCAAACGCGGCGTGCTCTGCCAGACCGCCGATAGCTCACGCGGTAGCGCGATCTGCAACTCCCAGACGCGTTCGGGCGCTGCTGATTGTGCATGGATGGGCACTGGAGCGCCGCGCAGAGCTTAACCAACATCTTGGCGCCGCACAGCCAAAACGCCAACCACGCACCAGCAGGCTGAGCACGACAGGAGCTGTCCAGGAACTGATTGGCGCAACGCGATTCGATGAACAGTGTGGGCGACCAAGGTCGTGGGTAAAACGCCATGTTTAGGCAGGGAAAAGGCGATAGTCGAGCACAAGTCGTCGGCACTGTTCTCAGTAGCCAGCTCCCGAAACCCGCACCAACAGAGGGGATCGAGCCAAGTGCCCCCGCCAGGAGTCGAACCTGGATCTACCGCTTAGGAGGACGAAGGACGGGACCGTCGGATTTAGGCGTATCGCTAGGCACAGCTACAGTTTCGGCCGTCGTCTCAGCGTGGTCATGCCCGGCGATGCGGCGCGATTGAGCTGGGTTTAGGCAGGGGTTTGAGATCCACCGCCTAAACAGGTCCGCGCAAAGAGCAAGACCAGAAAGCGGATGCCGCTTCGCACTGAAAGCAGGCTCCAGCCCGCCAGCCGACGAGACATCCGAGCTTCGTCCCTTGCGATCGTCTCGCTGGGCTCATACCGGACGACTCCTACGCTGCACCACGGCAACGGCTACCGTGGGAACATGACCGCTCTCGGACGTACCGGCCTCGCCGTGTTCCGTATCTGCCTCGGTGGCAACGTGTTCGGTTGGACTGCCGATGAGCCGCAGTCTCACGCCATCCTCGACGCGTACTCCGGCGCGGGCGGCAACTTCATCGACACCGCAAACTCCTACCTGGTCGAGCACGGCCGCTCGGAGACGATCATCGGGCGCTGGATCACTGCTCGCGGGAACCGTGACCAGATCGTCCTGGCCACGAAGGTCGGCGGCGGCCACGGAGCGGTCCGCAACCTACGGGCGGACACGATCGAGCGCGAGGCGCATGCCTCGCTCGAGCGCCTGCAGACCGACCGCATCGACCTTTACTACGCGCACTTCGACGACAAGGAGACAGAGCTGGAGGAGTCGCTATGCGCCTTCGACGCACTCGTCAAGGCGGGCACGGTCCGCTACCTCGGCGCCTCCAACTACACGGCGGAGCGGCTAGCCGCGGCACTCGATTTCCAGCGCGCGCATGGGCTTGCGGAGTTCACTGTCCTACAACCGCACTACAACCTCGTCGAGCGCGACTTTGAGCGCACACTGCTGCCCCTCGTCAAGGCCTGGGACCTTGCCGTGTTGCCCTACTTCGCACTGGCCAAGGGCTTTCTGACCGGCAAGTACCGGCCTGGCGGCGAGACCGTGGAGTCCGAGCGCGCCGAGACCGCCCGTGCTTACCTCGACAACGGGGGCGCGGCGGTACTGGAGGCGCTCGACGAGATCGCGGCGACTCACGCGACGACGGTCGCCGCCGTCGGGCTCGCCTGGTTGCTCGCCCAGCCGCAGGTCGTCGCCCCGATCGCCAGCGCGCGTACGACAAAGCAGCTCGAGCAGATCCTGCCCGCCGCCAGGCTAAAGCTGACGCACGCGGAGGTCCACCGGCTGTCGGCCACCATGCAGGTGGCGTAAGCAAAACCCACCCATCCGCCCTGGCCGAACACGTCCGCACCGACGGCGCTCATGATGCGTCTATCACTGGAGTGGTCCCGGTCGGGCTCGATGGCCCGGACGCCCGTCGACCTACGACCACGAAACGAGGATTGCCGATGGCAGCGCAGACACTTCCCGGCGGCATGTTCACCATGGCCGAGGACCTGACGGTTACTCGTGTGGGGTACGGCGCGATGCAGCTCGCCGGCCCCGGCGTCTTCGGGCAGCCAAAGGACCGTGACGCCGCGGTAGCCGTGTTGCGCGAGGCAATCGAACTGGGCATCACGCATATCGACACCAGCGACTACTACGGCCCACACGTCACGAACCAGATCATCAAGAAAGCCCTGCACCCATACCCGGACGAGCTGCATATCGTCACCAAGGTCGGGGCATATCGCGACGCAAAGGGCGGCTGGCCACACGCGCGTTCTCCCGAGCAGTTGCGCCAGGCCGTGCACGACAACCTCATTCACCTCGGCCTCGAAGCACTCGACGTGGTCAACCTCCGCGTCGGGGGGTTCGACAGCCCCGAGCCGGGCTCGATCGCCGAGCCTTTCACCGCGCTCGCTGAGATGCAGCAGGAAGGACTGATCAAGCATCTCGGCATCAGCACCGTCTCTGCGGAGCAGGTCGTCGAGGCCCAGTCGATCGCACCGATCGTGTGCGTGCAGAACTTCTACAACCTCGCCCATCGGGTCGACGACGAGTTGATCGAGTCCCTCGCTGCACAGGGCATCGCCTATGTGCCCTACTTCCCGCTCGGCGGCTTCACCCCACTTCAGTCCGACACACTCGAATCGGTGGCCATCCGTCTGCAGGCCACACCGATAGCCGTCGCGCTGGCCTGGCTGCTACAGCGCTCTCCGAATATCCTGCTGATCCCCGGCACCTCATCCGTCGCGCACCTGCGCGACAACATCAAAGGCGCTGCGCTCGCCCTCTCCGAGAACGAGCTTACCGAGCTAAACAGCATTGGCTGACCCACCCACCACCACGCACCGACCGAGCGGTACCCGGAGTACACGCAAAGAAGCGTCCCCGACGTAGCCACCGAGCGCCCGAGTTGAACACAAGCGCTTGCGCCGCGGCTCTACTACGAGCGTCAGTCCAGTCGCGCTGTGGTATATGCGACCGCCATGTTCCCACCGGCGTCTCTGACGGTCGAAGCGATATGGACTTCTATGGCATCGCCGTCGTGGATCAGGTGCTTGAGCTTGCGCAGCGAAGCTCCCGTGAAGCGGTGAGTGAATTGCTGGACCCCGCCTGCCGAACTGCCTATGGCGACTGTCCAAGGACCGCGATCCAAGGCGGGCTCTGGGCTCTTCCTGTGGCGATGAGTGACGGTCACAACGTAGGAGGCCGTCCCGACGCAGTTCGTGTCGCAGTGAACCTTGAACGCGATCTGTGGACGATCCATGGGAGCAGAGCTAATCGTGGCACTGAACACCGGTGCCAGAGGGGATGCTGCCGGCGGGGGCGGTAGCGGCGCAGGCTCTACTGTCAAAGTGCGCACCGGGCTGGTGATGAGACCCGAGAGGACTCCGGCGCATTCTGGGACTTCCGCGGCCGAGAACGAGGCTTGCCAGTAGACGGTCCCAGGTGTCGAGGCAGCCTTCGATGAGGTGAACGCCTGCACGTGGATACCTTCTGATGGGCGAGGTTCCGCGAGCCCTTGGTCGATGTTGGGGCTTGCGAGCAGCGCGGGCGAGGATGCGACGGAGAACGTGACGGGAGCCACGGACGCCGTGGAGAAAGTGACCTGAGTGCCGGCTATGACCGAAGCGCCTTCTGCCGGGAGCTCTCGAGCTTCGATCACTGTGCTGTTCGCACCGATAGCGCCGCTACAGTTCGCCCACGGCAATTCGGGGGGAGCGTAGCCGCTCGCGGGCGCGACAGAGACCAGGAATGCCAGTATGCCGAGGGCCGTAACTGTCTGCCAGCCTCGTCGCACGATTCGGAATCATACCCCAGCCGGGACCCGGGAATGAACCGCCTTGACTTCTTTGGAGGCCATTCAGCTCGGCCAGCGCGGATTCGGCTGAGTTTAGGCAGCGGAATCAGGCTGCTGCCTGAACACTGCGGACGCTGGCGCATGAGAGCAAACAGCCGGTCCTGAACGGGTGGAATCGTCGCGACGCTTGGCCTGCTCGCAAGCGCTGGCGTGCCGCGCGGCGCATTGGCAGCCCACGTCTTTTCGTCCCCGCGACCCGCGCGCCTATGGCACATTCTCAAGCACTTCAGCCCAACAGCAGCCGACCCAGCCTTAATCCCGACTAACTGGATGACATCCGGCCTATAGAATTACGCGCTATGAATGGTAGGCTCGCGACACTGCGCCGGAGGGTGAAGGTTGGCGACCGACCGATGGACCTCATCGAAGCGATAAGGCTTGGTAAGGCTGCTACTGGCTAGATTTTGCTGGAAGCTCGGGCTTGGTGTGCTTCCTCCGCCGGCTCACCGTAACGTCTTATCGGAGCTCGATGCCGTGACGGCGCAGCCAGGCGTGCGTACTGTCGACGAGCTTTGGGAGCGCTTGGCGGAGTCGCTCGACGGCGACGCGCACTTCCTCGGCCTCAACATCCGGCGATACGTGCTCGAGCCGGCCCTCCAGGACGTAGATCTCGTTCAGCAGCGCGGCTTGGTCTTTGCTCAGCCCTCTGTCAACCACTAGCGCCTGAATGACTTGGTCGGCGTGTGGGCGACGGTATGGGAGCAAGCCGATCAGGCGTGATCCAGCGGCGGCCTTGAGAATCTCGACATAGGCGTTGAGCACGGCCGAGTGATCGCCGGTGACGACCATCGTGCGATTGGCGTCGCGGGGCTCCTCAGACTGAAAAGCTCTCCTCCATTCTGCCGGGTCAAGTCGGCCGGCGAAGTTCTCCTCGATCGCCATCTCAAGCGCCTTGCGATGCTTGTTGATGGTCTGAAAGAAGCGAGCCAACCGTGCTTGCTCCGCGGCGAGCGCCTTACTCCCCAGCCTGTCGAGCAGGTCTTCGCTCACGCAGTCAACTCTTTGATCGCCAAGGCGGCGTCAGCCATATGGCGATTGTGGGCGCGACGGGCGCGGGCGGCGATGAGAGAGTGGCTCTCGCACAGTCGATTCCATTGCCCATCGCGGTCGATCAGGACGCGGCCCTCGTCAAGGACGCGATCCAGAAGAAGCGGCGCCTTGGCCTCTACCCGCTCCAGCTGGGCGACATCGACACGGCGAGAGCTGACGCGCCCGAGACGAGTGGCAAGCTCGTAACCCGCCGATAGGCGATCGTCGGCGAACGAGACCAGGAGATCCAAATCAGATCCCCCATCCGCGTCGCCTCGCGCGAGTGAGCCATAGAGCACAGCCAGCCTCACGCGATGCTCGGTGCGCAGGGCCTGACGAAGCGCGGAGAGAAGCGGCCAATAGGCATGGAGGTACTCGCGCTCGCTAGACGCCAGCCACGGCCGGCGCGGTCCAAGTCGGCCGGCCCGTAGCGCGCCTTGAGACATAGCGCGGCGCAAGGTGCGCTCCTGAACTTCGAGATCGGCTGCCAGCTCCTGAATCAGGCCCATACTGGATAAGCTACCACTCTGTATGTCCGTTACGCACGGAATCCGCTGCCGGTACGGCACTTCTCTCGTAGCACGGTGACGACGAGTGCACGCCGAGAAGCGGCACTCTCGCGATACTGGTCGGAGACGACCGCTGCCGAGGACCTTCGAGCACCTCAGGGGGGCCCCGCTTGCGCCAGCGAAGTGGAAGCAGGCGTCTGAACGTGGCTCAGCCTCGTCTTCGTCCAAGCGTCGAGCTCGTGCTCGGGGACTTTCGCGACATCGAGCTCGCCGGTGACCCGTTCGATGCGCTGGTCGGGCGGCTCGTGCTGATGTACCAGGGTGACCCGCCCGCGGCGGTGCGGGCCGCGGCACGCCACGTACGCCCGGGTGGGGTGGTCGTGTTCGCGGAGATGTGCATGCGCACGGGGTCTGCGATACCGCAGAGGTTCTTGGTGTCCTGGCCGCATACCCCGGCGTCTGAGCGGCTCAGCGAGTGGATCGATGGCGCTTTCGGCGGGCTGCAGCCGGACATGGGAATGCGGTTGCCCGCGACGTTTGCCGAAGCCGGCCTCGAACCCAGCCTGGACCTCGACAGCGAAGTCGCGATTGCTGTTGGCGAGGAGGCGGTCTCCGAGGCCGTGGACTTCACCCGCAGCTTGCTGCCTGGGATCGTGGCTGCCGGGGTGGCCACCGAAGAGGAAGTGGACATCGACACCCTCGCCGAGCGCCTGCATGCCGACACCGGACCAGTCGGACGCATCTCGTTCTGGCCGACAATCATCGGCGCCTACGCGACAAAGCCGCAGTAGCGCTACTACTTGCGCGAGCGACTGGGGTCTACGCCGTCACACTGATGCTTAGACAGCCGCGGTGCTCACGACGCCGGCGACCGGGCGCCGCGCACGGCGGCGTCCGCCTGGGCGGCGACGGCGACGTCGTGGGCGATGGTCTGCATTCGCTCGCCGTGTGCCGCGGCCAGGTCCTCGAGGACCTCGGGACGACGCGCGGTGGCCAGCACGCGGTCACCTCGCTCGAGCACGGCCTCGACGACGTCGCGGCCGAGACCGCGGGAACTTCCGGTGACGAGCCAGGCCTGGGACACGAGAACCCTTCCTTTCTAAACGGTTGGTTAGCTCAAGTGAAGCAGGCCCGCCGAGGTTTCAAACGTCATGTTTAGGCAGGGAAAAGGCGGGGCAAATCCTTGGCTCTGCTCACGCAGTCAAGACGCCAAACTCCCCAAATACCGCACCAACACAGAGGATCGAGCCGAGTGCCCCCGCCAGGAGTCGAACCTGGATCTACCGCTTAGGAGGCGGTCGTCTTATCCATTGGACTACGAGGGCTCATAGACAAGGCTACCGGCGCGGAGCCGACTGGGAATGGCCGCGGCACGACCGCCGCGAGACGGGCCTTAGCGCTCCTCGCGCTCTGGATAGACGTCGTCGATCGTTGTAAGCGCGAGGTACGCCGCACCCGCGGCCGCTTCGATCGCGGGCCCGCCGCCCGCGAGCCGGTCGAGTACCGAGACCACTCCGCAGATCGTGTGGCCGGCCTCTTGTAGGGCGGCGATCGCGGCGAGCGTGGAGCCGCCGGTGGTCACGACGTCCTCGACTACCAGACAGCGGTCCTCGGCAATGAGCAAAGGGCCCTCGATGCGGCGTTGCAGACCGTGAGCCTTGGCGTCCTTGCGCACGAAGAAGCCCTTGGCCTGTGCCCCGCCGGCAAGCGCCGCGCAGGCGACCGCGTCGGCTCCCATCGTCATGCCGCCGACAGCCGTGGCCCGCGATTCCTCGGCGCGTGCGGACAGCAGAATAGAAAGCGCTTGGAAGCCCTCAGGTCGCAGGATCGCGCGCTTGGCATCCACGTAGTAGGAGGCAACGGCCCCGCTCGTGAGCGTGACGTCGCCGATCACCAGCGCATGCGCTCGTAGTTGCGCGATCAACTCGGTGCGGGCGCTGTCGAGCGCGCCTGCGGTTGGTTGAATGTTGGACATCGTCAGCAAATCTAGACGGTCTAGCGCCATAACATCCGTCCACAGCGCAAAGCGCGTCCAGGACGGGGGCTAACCTGCGGCTGTGCTGCTGCCATTGCTCGCCAGACTGTTGAGGCTTGTCTCGATCGTCATCTGCCTGATCGCGCTCGCGTCGTTCGTCACGTTCGCCGTCGAACAAGCCGGCAACGGATCCAGCCGCCAGCAGGCCGAGGTAAACGCGGTGGAATCGTCCGGCAGCGAAGCCACGACCCAATCGAAAGCTGGGCACAAGAGCGGCCTGCACGAAGCAGTAGACAAAGCCTTCTCGACGCTCGCCTCCCCCTTCTCGGGCATCACGTCCGGCTCGCACAGCCAGTGGACGATCCAAATCGTCGACACGTTGCTGGTGCTGTTCGTCTACGGCTTCGCCCTCAGCTTCCTCGCGCGCCTGCTGCCAGGGCGGCTCTGACCCAGTTTTAGAAGACTCCGCCTTCGGTATACACATCCACCCAATAGCCGACCTGCACCCAGCCATACACTTCGGGAGCATTGGGAATCGGGATGCGCAGGCAGCCATGGCTGGCGGCATAAACAGGCACTTCGGCGTATCCGTGGATCGCGTAGCCGCGGATGAAGTAGTTGGAGTCGACCATTCCCTCGGAGTTCGTTCCGGGCGTCTTCATGTACACCTGGAAGCGTCCGAGCACGGTGGGCGTAGAGGGCTTGCCAGAGCTCATCGTGTAGATGCGCCGTACGCGTCCGCGTTGCGCCTCGACGAGCACCTGCTTGGTCAGGTTGGCCTCGACATGGTTGCCGTCACGCGGATAGCGCACGCTGTAGTAGCCGGCCCCGCCCCGCAAAAGCTGAAAGACACCGGCGTTGGCGGTTTCGACGCGCTGCAGGCCGACTATCTTGCGGAAGGCCAGCACCGCCCGGCCGGTGGCTTCGTCGTAGACCCCGTTGACCGGCACCTCATAGCGCCGGCGGGCGAGCTCGTCCTGGAGCAAGCGTACGGCGGCCCCATGAGCGCCCAGGCGCAAACTGCCGCGCATGTGGATCACGCGGTAGGCCAACGTGTGCGGAGCAGGCGGGGGCAAGCGATGAGACCGCATGTGCCGTTTGCTCGCGGCCGCGGCCAAGCCGGGGACAGTCAGCGACAGACAGGCTGCGCACACGACGGCAACGCCAAGGGCGCCGAACGGTCGGGCTTGGTGGAACCTCATCACCGCTGATCGTACGCGCTCGGCACGACGGCAGCCTGGGGAGGATCCCCGGAGATAACGCCAATCCGCCGGAAGATCATGGCAATCGACCAGATCGCCGCCAGCGCGCCGACCATCAACAGGGGAATCCACCAACCCCAGTGCTCCAGCTCGCCAAACGCGAACGAGTTGTTCAGGGAATGCAGGGCGATGCACGGATACAGCGAGCCGGTGCGGCGATACAGCAGACACAAAGCAAAGCCGAGCACGCCAAGCGGCACAAGATCCTCCACGGGCGCCGAGCCAAAGTGCACCCCACCGAACAGGATCCCGGTCATGACGGCCGCCGGCAGCCAGCCCCTCCATTTGGAGAGCGCCCCGAAGATATATCCGCGAAACAGGGTCTCCTCGCAGATCGGGGCGATAACTGTGGTGAGCAGAGCGCTCAGCACCAGCAGCAAGGTCGTTTCGTTGGTGCCAAGCGCTTCCAACAGCTTCGTATCCTTTTCCGTCACGTTCAGCGCCGCCTCCCAGACGACGCTGAAAATCAGGAAGACGGCGATCGTGATCGCCGTGAGCCAGGCAGCGCGCCGCGGCGCGGTCGGGCGGTAGCCGAACTGCCAAGAGCGCACCTTGCGCCCGCCAATCTGCGCGAACAACACGGCGGTCAACACGAACGCGACGTCCTGCACCACCGTGTCGACGAACTCGATCCCAGGCGGCGTGTGCTCAGAGGAGATTTTCACGCCCAGCAAAATCGCGGGTATGTCCACGATCAACCCACCCACCGCAGCGACCACGAGCGCGGCGAGCAACACCACAAAACCGCTCCAAACGGGCCAATCGTTCGGCGCGGGGCCAAGGCGCGACGCAGCGCCGGCCGGCGGCTGGCCGTCGGGCTCTCCCACAGGCGGGGCAGGCGTCCGTCCTGGTTGCGGCAAGAAGGGGCCACGCCCCGACTGCGCGCGTTCTGTGGACGGGTCGAACAACTCCTCATCCATACCGTCACGCCACCCAGTGCCAGGTCGAGAACTCGCCGACGAAGAACGCCATAGCCAGGCCAGAGAGGACCAGGACGGCACGCGTGAGGACTCGCGGGCGCGAGACCAGCGTCACGGCTAGCCACATGTTCAGCGGGAACAGCACCAACAAAAAGCGAGGCAGCGACATCAACGGCTGCGGCGCGACGGGGTAGGACAAGGGCAGTGCAAGCGCCGCCAACACATACGCCCCGTAGGCAAGCGGCAGCAGGCGCAGAACCCCGACAAGCATCGGGATCGCCAAAAGCAGGAAGGCGAGGAGCAGCACGTTGTGGCCGGCGTCGATCAAGGCATTGCCGCCCGCCACCGGGTAGTAGTTGTGCCCGCGCTGGAAGGACAGCAACTGACGCAAGCCGGCAAAGGCCGCCTTGGCTCCGTCCCAGATGCCACCGTAGGGCCCGGCAAAGTGCCGTTTCCAAACAGCCTCAGCGTGAAACGGAGCAAGCGGATCGCCGCCGGCAAGCGCCAAATGACCCATGTACAGAACCAGTCCGAGCGGCACCAGCGCAAGCCAAAGCGCGTCACGGCGCAGCCGGTAGCGAGGGTGCAGCACGTCCGTGAACCCAGCGAGCATCCAGCGGGCGCGGCCGGCGAGCGAGTAACCGGCAACCAAAGCGTCCGAGCGCCGCCTCGTCGCCCGTTCAGGCTCGCGGTCCTCACGTGGGCCATACAGGTAGAGCAACAGCAGAGGCAAGATCAGGACCACGCCGGTGCTGCGCGTAGCCGAGGCCAGCGCGCCGAGCAGCGCCGCGCTGCCCCAATGCCCACGCCGGGCGCACAGGAACAGGCCCACCGACAAGGCGAAATAGAGCGACTCGCTGTAGACCGCCGAGAAGTAGAAGGCCATCGGCGCGAACGCCGTCAGCAGCACGGCAAGGCGGGCGACCTCGCGGCTGTCGAGCTTGGCGAGGGGCACGCCGCCGGCGTCACGACCAGCGAGACCCAAGAAACCCAACGCACCCCCGCGCGCGCGGGGGGCATTGCCAGTTTCGTTGGGGGCGCCAATACCCCCCGCACTCGAGCCGCCGCGCAGCCTGGCGACTTCGAGCGCGGTCAGGCGGTGCAGCGCGTAGAGGGCCGTCATGAAAGCGGCGAGGGAGAGAATCACGCCCGCGATCACAGGCGCAAGACCGACATCCGAGAGAGCGCGCAGTCCAAGCGGGTAGAGCGGGAAGAAAGCGTCGCGCGGTGCCGTGAACGCGCCGAACTCCGGGCGATAGCCGTAATGTGCGATCACCAGATACCAGGCCGCGTCCCAACGGGCAACGGGGGCCGCGAGCACGTCGCCCAGCCAGCCAAAGCCGCGCGTGACGCCGGGCGGGTCGAAGGCATGGCGCACAGGTCCGAAGCCGAGCACAGCGACCGCGCCGGAGCCGGCGATCCAAACGAGCAGACGCGAGCTCCAACAAGCAAGCCAAACGTCGCGCAGGGCGGCTGTCCGCTCAACCCCAAGCCCGGCGCGCACGCTGGCCGGCCGCCAGCGCCGCAGGGAGGTGGGGACTGTCGAAAAGGCCAATGCCCCCCGCGCGCGCGGGGGGCAT
>JBAQGH010000147.1:0-4130 GCA_049287685.1 Solirubrobacteraceae bacterium
TCTGAGCAGCCGCAGACGGTGCTCTTGCGTGGGCTGGGCGGAGCGCCGGGCAGCGCGAGCGGCGCCGCTCGCGTGCTCACCTCGCTCGCCGACGCCGCTGCGCTCGGCAACGGGGATGTGCTTGTCACCCACATGACCTCCCCTGATTGGCTGCCGCTGCTGCGCCGCGCGGCCGGCGTCGTCACCGACTCGGGCGGCATGACTTGCCACGCCGCGATCGTCTCACGCGAGCTTGGTATCCCCTGCGTAGTCGGCACCGGCGAAGCGACCAGCAAGCTGCGCGACGGCGAGATCGTGACTGTCGATGCGACTCGCGGGCTCGTATTGGAGGGCGCATGTGCACCCGAGCTCGCGCGGGTGCCCTCCGGTGGCCAGCAGGCCGCGAGGGTCAGCCTGGGTGCATCCTCGGCGGCTGCCGTGACCGCGACGCAGATCCTCGTGAACCTATCTGAGCCCTCGCAGGTGCAGCGGGTCAAGGACCTGCCGGTCGACGGTGTTGGCTTGTTGCGGGCGGAGATGATGGTGCTGGAGGCGCTGGCGGGCGATCATCCCCGCACGCTGCTCGAGGAGGACCGAGGCGAGGAGCTTGTCGCCCGCATGGCTGAGGGTTTGAGCGCGTTCGCGGTCGGCTTCGCGCCACGGCCCGTGACCTACCGCACGATCGACTTTCGCACCAACGAGTTCGCCGGTCTGCGCGGCGGAGAGCGCTTTGAGCCAAAGGAGGCCAACCCGATGATCGGCTACCGCGGCGCGCTGCGCTACACCCGCGAGCCGGATGTCTTTGCGCTTGAGCTGGAGGCGGTGCGCAGGGTGTGGGACGCCGGCCAGCACAACCTGCACGTGATGCTCCCGTTCGTGCGCACCGCCCGAGAGCTGCGCCGCTGCCGTAACCTGATCGCCGAGTCGGGGCTGCTTGACCGGCCCGGTTTCGAGCTGTGGGTGATGGCGGAGGTCCCCTCGGTGCTGTTCAACCTCTCCGAGTACGCGGCGCTCGGCGTGAGCGGCATCTCGATCGGCTCCAACGACCTCACCCAGCTGCTGCTTGGCGCCGACCGTGACAACGAGGTGCTGGCTGAAACGTTCGACGAGCGCGATCCCGCCGTCACGACGTATCTGCGGGAGCTGATCCCGCGTGCCCGCGAGCTGGGGTTGCGCACCTCGATCTGCGGGCAGGCGCCATCGGTGTATCCCGAGTACGCAGAGCTGCTGGTGCGCGCGGGCATCGACGCGATCTCAGTCAACGTCGATGTGATCGACCGCACCCGAGCGCTGGTGGCCGCGGCGGAGCAGCGCGTGATGCTCGACTTCGCACGCGCGCACGACATCGCTGCTGAGCGGGCCACCGTTCCCGGCGCGCATCTCGGAACCCGGTGATGTTGCAGGTCCGTATCCACGGCCGCGGCGGGCAGGGCGTCGTCACCGCCGCGGAGCTGCTGGCGCTCGCGGCGTTCGATGAGGGCCGCTACGCGCAGGCGTTCCCGAGCTTCGGCTCAGAGCGTATGGGTGCGCCCGTCGTGTCGTTCTGCCGGATCGACGAGCGTGAGATCCGTGTGCGGGAGCCTGTGATGGCGCCCGACGTGCTGATCGTCATCGACCCGACGCTGCTGCACCAGGTGGACGTGTTCGGCGGCCTTGCCCCGGAGGGGTTCATCCTCATTAACACCACACGGAGCTTTGACGAGCTCGGCCTGGGCGAGTTCGTGGCAGGGTTCCGTCACGAGCGGCTCTTGACCGTGCCCGCCGGCGAGCTGGCACGCGAACACGCTGGGCGGCCAATCGCCAACGCAGCGCTGCTCGGCGGTTTCGCGGCGCTCAGCGGGCTGGTCTCGCTGGACGCTGTAGTGAAGGCGATCCGCGAGCGCTTCACCGGGAATATCGGCGAGGGCAATGTGGCGGCGGCGATGGCAGCCTACGCCTGGGTCGCTGACGAGCGTAGGGAGTTGAGCGGTGCTGCGTCAGGTTGAGGGATCGCGTGCGGTAGCGGAGGCGGTGGCCTTGTGCCGGCCGGAGGTCATCTGCGCCTACCCGATCTCGCCGCAGACGCACATCGTGGAGAACCTTTCCCAGCTGGTGAAGACGGGCGAGCTTTCGCCGTGCGAGTTCGTGAACGTGGAGTCGGAGTTCGCCGCGATGTCGGTGGCGATCGGCGCATCAGCGACCGGCGCGCGGGCGTACACGGCGACGGCGAGCCAGGGGCTCTTGTATATGACAGAGGCGCTCTACAACGCTTCGGGGCTCGGTCTGCCGATCGTGATGACTGTCGCCAACCGCGCGATCGGCGCCCCGATCAACATCTGGAACGACCACTCGGATTCGATGTCGCAGCGAGATTCGGGCTGGATACAGCTCTACGCCGAGACCAACCAAGAGGCGCTCGACCTGCACATCCAGGCGTTCGCCCTGGCCGAGCAGCTTTCCACTCCGGTGATGGTCTGCATGGACGGATTCATTCTCACGCACGCCGTCGAGCGTCTGGAGATTCCCACGCAGGAGCAGGTCGATGAGTTCCTGCCGCCGTTTGAGCCGCGGCAGGTGCTCGACCCGGATGAGCCGGTGTCGATCGGCGCGATGGTCGGCCCCGAGGCGTTCATGGAGGTGAAGTACCTCGCGCACGCCAAGCAGATGCAGGCCCTGCAGCTGATCCCCGAGATCGCCGGCGAGTTTCAGCGCGCGTTTGGACGCGACTCCGGTGGCCTGATTCGCACCTACCGCAGCGAGGACGCCGACACGATTGTGGTGGCGCTCGGGTCGGTGTTGGGGACGGTCAAGGACACGATCGACGAGCTGCGCGAGCAGGGCGTGAAGATCGGGGCGGTCGGGATCTGCTCCTTCCGGCCCTTCCCGCTCGATGCGTTGCGAGCGGCGGTGGGTCATGCCGAGCGTGTGGTGGTGTTGGAGAAGGCGCTCGCGGTCGGCATCGGCGGGATCGTCTCCGCGAACGTGCGCATGGCGCTCGCCGGCATCCAACTGCACGGCTACACGGTGATCGCTGGCCTCGGCGGCCGGCCGATCACCAAGTCCTCGCTGCACAGTCTGTTCACCGACGCGGCAGCCGACCGTCTGGAGGCGTTGACGTTCCTGGACATGGACTGGGATGTCGTGAACCGGGAGCTTGAGCGGATGGACGCCTCGCGGGCCTCGGGTCCGCACGCCGAGAACATTCTGCGCGACCTCGGCACGGTCGCGGCGGGGCCGGTGTGAGGAGCAGACAGGCATGACCGCGCCCGCGATTCGCTTTTACCAGACCGGCAGCTTCGCCGTTGGCAACCGGCTGCTCGATCCTGAGCAGCGCTCGGTGCAGGCGGGTGATGAGCGCACCAACTCGATCACGTGCGGGCACCGTGCTTGCCAGGGCTGCGGGGAGGCGCTCGGCGCACGCTATGCGCTTGACGCGGCGATGCGAGCCACGGGCGGGCGGATGATCGCCGCGAATGCGACCGGCTGCCTGGAGGTGTTCTCGACGCCCTACCCGGAGAGCTCGTGGCGGATACCGTGGATTCACTCGCTGTTCGGGAACGCGCCCGCCGTCTCGACGGGCATCGCCGCCGCGCTGCGCGCCAAGGGCCGTGAGGACATCCGGGTCGTCGGTCAGGGCGGTGATGGCGGCACCGTCGATATCGGGATGGCGTGCCTGTCGGGGATGTTCGAGCGAAACGATGACGTGCTCTACATCTGTTACGACAACGAGGCGTACATGAACACGGGCGTGCAGCGCTCGGGCGCGACGCCGCCCGCGGCGCGCACAGCGACCACGCAGGCCGTCGGCCCGGAGCCGGGCAATGTGTTCGGGCAGGGCAAGAGCGCGCCGCTGATTGCGATGGCGCACGAGATCCCCTACGTGGCGACCGCGACCGTTGCCGAGCTGCGCGACCTGGAGGCGAAGGTTCAGACCGCGATGGGGCTGCGAGGCGCGCGCTACCTGCACGTGTTCGTCCCCTGTCCGCTGGGCTGGGGCAGCGCGTCGAAGGACACGATCAGGATCGCGCGTTTGGCGAAGGAGTCGGGCATCTTCCCGGTGTTCGAGGCGCGCGACGGCGAGCTGTGCGGTGTCTCTGAGATTCGTCGGCAGGTGCCCGTCGAGGAGTACCTGCGCCCACAGAAGCGCTTCGCGCACCTATTCGAGCCCGAGC
>JBAQGH010000148.1:0-20013 GCA_049287685.1 Solirubrobacteraceae bacterium
GTGCGGAGCACACGGCGCTCGCTGCGTCCTTGTCTCGCTTGCCCAGCGGCCCGCTAGACGCTGGGTCCGGGTCCGCTGAAGCCAAACGTCAATCGGTTGGATCAGGCGAAGACGCGTGGGGCGGGTAGGCGGGCGGCGAGGATCTGGCCCTCGGCGAGCTCGTGCTCGGCGGCAGTCTCGCGCGTTACTTGCGCCCAGATGTGGCGGCCGTCGGGGAGCGTCAGCTCGACACGGACCTCGAAGCCGAGGTGTACGACGCGGCGCACCATAGCCTCGACGGTGGTCGCGTCGGGATACGGCAGGATCTGGATGTCGTGTGGACGCAAGAGTGCGTCGCCGAGCCGGTTGACCGGCCCGATGAAGGACATCACGAACTCGTTGCTCGGATGCTCGTAGAGCTCGTGCGGGGTGCCCGCCTGCTCGATCCGCCCGGCGTTCATCACGACGATCTGCTGGGCCACGTCCATCGCCTCCTCCTGGTCGTGGGTGACGAAGATCGTGGTGACGTGGATCTCCTCGTGCAGCCGCCGTAGCCACTCGCGCAACTCGTTTCGCACCTGCGCGTCGAGCGCGCCGAAGGGCTCGTCGAGCAACAGCACCTCGGGCTTGGGGGCAAGCGCGCGGGCGAGCGCCATTCGCTGCAGCTGTCCGCCGGATAGCTGCGCGGGATAGCGCTTGGCCAGCCCATCCAGGCGCACCAGGCCAAGCAGCTCCTCCACGCGCTCGCGTACGGCGGCCTTGGGCTCGTGGCGCACGGTCAGGCCGAAGGCGACGTTGTCAAAGACAGTCATGTGCTTGAAGGGCGCATAGTGCTGGAAGACGAAGCCCACGCCACGCCGGCGCGCCGGTTCAGCTGTCACCTCGCGTCCGCCGATCACCACACTGCCGGTGTCTGGGGTCTCCAGGCCCGCGATGATGCGCAGCAGCGTCGACTTGCCGCTGCCGCTCGGGCCGAGCAGCGCCGTCAAGGAGCCGTCCTCGACCGTGGCGTTCACATAGTCAAGCGCCGCGAACGTGCCGAAGCGCTTGGAGACTCCATGAACCTCGATCGCCATCAGACCACCGTATCCCTGCTGGTGCGCTTGGCGAGCAGACTCATCGTCGCGAGCGTGGCGAACGCGAGCAGCGCGAGCACGACCGCGGCCGCGTAGGCGCCGGTCGTGTCGAAGTTCTCGAAGCGATCCTGCACATACAGGGGTAGCGTTTGCGTCTGGCCCTCGATGCGCCCGGAGACAATGCTCACCGCCCCGAACTCGCCCAGGGCGCGCGCGGTCGTAAGTACCACGCCGTAGACGACGCCCCAGCGGATGGCGGGTAGCGTCACGCGCCAGAACGTCTGCCAAGAGCTCGCGCCGAGCGTTGCCGCGGCCTGCTCGGAATCGGTGCCGAGCTCGTGCAGCACTGGGATCGTCTCGCGCGCCACGAACGGCAGCGAGACAAACGCTGTGGCCAGCACCATGCCCGGCACCGAGAAGATCACTTGGATGCTGTGTGCTGTCAGCCAATTGCCAAACCAGCCGGTACGGCCATAGACGAGCAGCAACGAGAGCCCGACGACGACGGGGGAGATCGCGAACGGCAGATCCACGATCAGCCCGAGCACGCTGCGTCCGCGCATGCGGCCCCGCTCCATCAGCAGTGCAATGCCGATCCCCGCGGCGGTGTTCAGTGGCACAACGATCGCCACCAGCTCGATGGACAGCCAGAAGGCGTGCATCGCGTTCGGTTGCGTCACCGCATTCCAGGCGGGCGCCAGCCCGTGTTCGAAGGTGCGGTAGAAGATCATCGCGACCGGCGCTCCAAGCAGCGCCAGCAGGTAGAACAGCGCCACGAAGCGCAAGCCCAGGCGTCTCGTCCGCGCGGCACCGGCGCTCTCTGTCCAGCGTCTGCGTGTTCCGGGTGGAGGAGTCACGCGCACAGACGTTGTTCTGGCGATGCCGGCCGTCTCAGTGGCGGAGATAGCGCCGGCCTCGAGCGGGGCAAAGGCCCTAGAGGACATGGGCGGACATCCTTCGTGACAGCCAACTCATCGTGCCTAGAACGATCAGTGCGCACACAAGCAGCACAACCGACACGGCGGCGGCGCCCGAGACATTGTCGTTCTCGACCTGGTTGAAGATGTAAACGGCCCCAACCTCGGTCTTGAAGGGCAGGTTGCCAGAGATCAGCACGACCGAGCCGAACTCCCCTAGGGCACGCGCGAAGGAGAGCGCGACGCCAGAGAGGATCGCTGGCGCAAGGTTTGGCAGCACGATGCGTCGGAACACCGTCCAAGCGCCTGCTCCCAGCGAGGACGCGGCTTCCTCCATGGAGCCGTCCAGCTCGATCAAGACCGGCTGTACCGAGCGCACGACGAACGGCAGTGTCACGAACAGCAGGGCCAAAGCTACCGCGGCGCGTGTGAACGTGATATCGACGCCGGCCGGGCCGCCCTTGCCATACAGCGCCAGCAGCACGACCCCCGCCACGATCGTGGGCAGCGCGAAGGGCAGGTCAATCAGCGCATTGACGATGCGCTTGCCCGGAAATTCGTCGCGTACGAGCACCCAAGCAATCAGCGTGCCGAACAGCGCATTGATGGCGACCACGATCGTCGAGACGATCAGCGTGAGCTTCAGCGCGGCCACGGCCTCCGGGCTGGAGACCGATTGCCAGAAGGCCGAAGCTCCGCCTTTGGCAGCGCTTGCCAGGAGCGCCGCCAAAGGAAGCAGGACGAGTACCGACAGGTACAGGCCCAGCAGCCCACGCCCGAGCGCGCTGCCGCCGCTACGGCGCAGGCGCCCGCCCGCCGGTGAGGGTCGTCGGCGGGCGGGAAGAGGCGTCAGTGCCTCGGATGCCGAACCGGTGCTCATTTGGCGGTCGAGACCCCCAGCGACTGCTCGATCTTGGTGACGATGCCGGTGCCAGTTTCAAAGAATTCCTTATCCACCTTGGTCCAGCCGCCAAGCGTTTCGATCGTGAACAGGTCGGGTGGGGTGGGGAACTGTCCGGGGGTTGCCACGCCTTCGATGACGGGTCGGTAGCCATTTTCAGCCCAGATCTTCTGGCCGGCGGACGAGAGTAGGTAGTTGACGAACTTCTGTCCCGCGGCGGTGTTGCCGCCGCTGACGACGGCGATCGGGTTCTGGATCAGAATCGTGGCCTTGGGGATCACGTATTCGATCGGTGAGCCCTTCTTCTGGTCGGTGATCGCCTCGTCCTCGTAGTCGATCAGGGCGTCGCCGCGGCCGGCCAGGAATGTCTGCAGGGCATTGCGCGCAGAGCTGTCTTGACTGACGACTTTGTGGAACAGGGTCTGTAGATAAGCCTGCGCTTCCGCGGGCGTCTTGCCTTCCTTGATCTGAGCGCCGTAGGCGGCCAGAATGTTCCAGCGCGCGCTGCCAGATGTGAAGGGATTGGGCGTGACGACTTGGATGCTCGGCTTGGCCAGGTCGCTCCAGCCAGTGATGTGCTTGGGATTGCCCTTGCGCACGATGATCACGGCCACTGAGTTGGTGACGAAGCCATGGGTCGCGTTCTTGTTCCAGTCAGAGGAGACGAGCCCGGCTTTCACAAGGCGTGTGACGTCCGGTTCGAGCGAGAAATTGACGACGTCGGCTTTCAGGCCGGCGACCACGGCGCGACTCTGTTCGCCGGAGGGCCCGTAGGACTGGCTGAAGGTGACTCCCTTGCCTTCGCTTGTGGCATTGAACGCTGGTATCAGCGACGTGTAAGCCTTCTGTGGCGTCGAGTAGGCCACGAGCGTGACTTCTTTGCCGCCGCCCGATGACCCGCAGGCGGCCACTCCGAGCAGGGCACCGAGCACGGCGAGGATGGACATGACAGCTGGAATCGTGCGTTTGCGCATAACCACTTTCTGCATCGAAGACATGAAGATGGTTTGGAGTCTAACACCACAAACCGGATCGGGATTAGCGATTTAGTTTGTAACTTAGGTGCGACGAGCGCCGACAGACGCGAGTACCGCGTCGATGCACGCGCGCTGCACGCGAGCCGGCTCGATGGGAAACGGCTCGGGAATGTTTCCGCCGACGGTGCGCACGCCCACGCCGATGCGTGCGAGGTGCATCGTGCCGAGCGTCTGCGCATAGAGCTGGTTGGCGGTGAAGTCGGGGTCCTCGACGCTGAACACGCCCTGGGCGGCGCCCTCGGCAAGAATCTGCGAGAGCTTGCCCAGGCAGGCCGCCATGTTCTGGCCGAGGCGAATCCAGATGGCGTCGGAGATGTTCTCGCGCAGGTCCTCTCCCGAGCGGCGCATCAGCGAGAGCCCGCAATCCAGGAACGCCGGGTACTCGAGGCAGAAGCTCGTATAGCGAAGCAGGCCATCCTCGAGTCGCGCGACCGAGTCCAGCCCGGTTGGCACCTCCTCGAGCAGCTCGGCGAGATCGGCGAGGTAGCTGGAGAGGGCAAGCACGTACAGCTCCTCCTTGGAGGAGAAGTAGCGGTAGATCAATGCCTTGTTGATGCCGACAGCGCGCGCGATGCTCTCGATCGAGGCGTCCTGCAGACCGCGTTCGTCGAACAGCAGGCGCGTGGCGGCGATGATCTCACGCTCACGCTCGCGCCGGCGCGACACACGCGTCGGCGGGGTTGACTCTCTGAAGCTGGGTGCGGTAGCCATCCCCAGCGACTATATCGCGAATGTAAACGCCGTTCAATCTCGTATTTGACAACCGTTTACGCTTTGCTAGGATTTAGTCGTCGGCTTGCGGGCACGGTCGTCCGTGGTTGGCCCCGGACTCAGAGCCGGGCGAGGTCAGGTCTGGTCCGGCGGGAGAGCCGGACGCCGGCTGTATCCAGTTTCAGTCGCGCCACTCCATTCGAGCTAGCAAAGGAGCATTCGTCCCATGTCAGCAACCGACGTAACCGCCAGCGAGGCGACCGGAGCCGCCGAGGCCGCCGTCGAGGCGATCACGAGCGCCGCCGGCAAAGAGGTCGCCTTCTCCATGGCACTTAGCCAAGACCAGAAGGACATTCGCGACTGGGTGCATGGCTTCGCCGCTGACGTAATGCGTCCCGCCGCACACGAGTGGGACGAGAAGGAGAAGACCCCGTGGCCGATCATCGAAGAGGCTGCCAAGATCGGGCTCTACGGCTTTGAGGGCTTGGCCCAGTTCTTTGCCGACCCAACCGGGCTGACCCTTCCAATCGTCAACGAAGAGCTCTTCTGGGGCGACGCGGGCATGGGCATGGCGATCATGGGCACCGCGCTTGCGGTTGCTGCGATCTTCGGGCAGGGCAGCGGCGAGCAGATCGGTGAGTGGATCCCGCGCTGCTTCGGCACGCCCGATGACATCAAGGTCGCCGCCTTCTGCTCCTCCGAGCCCAACGCCGGCTCGGACGTGAGCGCGCTACGCACAACTGCCAAGTTCGATGAGGCCAGCAAAGAGTGGATCCTCAACGGCCAGAAGGCATGGGCCACCAACGGTGGCATCTCCGACGTGCACGTCGTGATCGCCACTGTGGACCGCGAGCTGAACTCCCGCGGTCACGCCGCTTTCATAGTGCCGATGAGCGAGGCCAAGGGCATCTCCGAAGGCGCCAAGGTCTCAAAGCACGGCCTGCGCGCTTCGCACACGGCCGACGTGTACCTCGATGACTGTCGCGTACCTGAGAACTACGTGCTCGGCGGCAAGGAGAAGCTCGACGAACGCCTTGCGCGCGCCAGAGAGGGCAAGAAGAACAAGTCCAACGCCTCAATGGCTACGTTCGAGGCCTCGCGTCCGACGGTCGGCTCGCAGGCGCTCGGGATCGCCCGCGCCGCGTATGAGTACTCGCTGGAGTACGCAAAGGAGCGCGAACAGTTCGGCAAGAAGATCATCGAGAACCAGTCGATCGCGTTCACGCTCGCACGCATGAAGATGGAGATCGACGCTGCGCGCCTGCTCGTGTGGCGCGCTTCGTGGATGGGCCGCAACCAGGTCCCCTTCGAAAACGCCGAGGGCTCGATGTCAAAGCTCAAGTCCGGCGAGGTGGCAGTGTGGGTCACCGAGCGCGCGATCCAGATCCTCGGCGGCAACGGCTACACGCGCGAGTTCCCGGTCGAGCGCTGGCACCGCGACGCGAAGATCTACGACATCTTCGAGGGCACAGCGGAGATTCAGCAGCTGGTGATCTCGCGGGCGATCTCGGGGATGCACATTAAGTAGCCTCTGGGACTGGCTTTTGGGGCGGTGTGGGTCCGGCGGCTCAATTCATCCGGGTCATGGCTCCTGGGCGGGGACCGATGTGGCGAGCAGGCTGAGGGCGAAGCCTTCCCGTGCTCTGTTCAACACCGCCTCGAACTCCGTGTCGGTGAGGCCCATGTTGCTCGGTCCCAGGTGGCTGCAGATCACGCCGTCCCACGCCGCCCATAGGAACCTTGCGGTGCTCTCAGCGTCCACGGGTCGTCCGGTGCCTTCGTCGATCATCTTTTGGATCTCGCCTGCCATGCGCTTGGTCTCATCCTTGATGCGCCGCGCCACCCTGGCGCTCGCTGTCGGTGTCAGCTCCGCTCCGGGGCGGTCCGGTGGCGGGAAGCGAAACAGCTGGAAGTAGCCCGGATGCTCGCGCGCGAAGCGTAGGTAGCCCTCGGCCAGGCCGAGCAGCCGTTCAGCGGGGAGGTTGCCCGCGTGAAAGCCCTCGTCGCAGTATTGCTTGTCCAGTTCCAGCGCCCGCTCGATCAGAGCGCCGTACACGCCCTCCTTGCTGGCGAAGTGGGCGTAGATCGAGCCGACTGCCACGTCGGCCTCCTCGGCCAGATCCTCCATCGTCGTGGCCGAGTACCCACGGCTGATGAACAGTCGCTCACCGGCGTCCCTGATCGCGGTCGCGGTGCGCGCCTTACGACGCTCTGCGCGCGAGCCCTCGCGATCCTTTGCCTTGCCGGATGCCTGGTCGGCGGGGATCATTGCAATATTCTAGCATTAGTGTAATCTAATTCTAGTTCTGTAATCTAACTCCAGAAGGGCGAGCGCTGGGCCTCGGGGCTACTGCCGCGACCCGCCCTTGACTTCGTAATAGTTTCGATATAAGATTCGTAACAACTTCGTAAGCCTTTTAGAAAGCTGCCAGATGTCGTCGAACACTCATCGTTACCGTGAGCTCCTGCCGGTCCTGCTGGCACTCTGCGCGAAGAGTCCTGTGGGCCGCGGCGATCTCGCGGCCGGGCTCACGCGCCGTGTGGGTCGCGACTATCGGCCCTCGTCGGAGCGGGTCGAGTACGCGATCGGGGCACTGGTTGCTGAGGGCTTGATTGAGGGCGAGGCGCGCGACGGCGAAGTTTCCTATAGGACGACAGCATCCGGCGTGGAGGCCTTGGATGAGCGCGCCGAGACGCGGATCGACACCTTCCTGTTCACCGACGTGGTCGGGTCGACAGCGTTGCTCGATCGTCTCGGCGACCACATCGCTCACGCCTTTCGCCGCCGGCATTTTGGGCTGCTGCGCACGGCGATCGGAGAGCACGCCGGCATCGAGGTCAAGAGCCTTGGCGACGGGTTGATGGTGACATTCACCGACGCGCGCGCGGCCGTCGCGTGCGCTGTGGCGATGCAGCGCGCGGTGGCGGTCTGCGGGGATCCAATGACCTTGCGGATCGGGATCGACATGGGTGAGGCCGTGCGCGAGCAGGACGACTTCTTCGGCAGACCGGTGATCGTCGCGCGACGACTCTGTGACATGGCGCAGGGCGGGCAGGTAGTCGTGTCCGAGACCGTGCGCAGGCTTGCCGGTTCCCCGAGTGCTCATGCATTCGAGCCTCTCGGTGCGCTCGCGCTGAAGGGGCTCAGCGATCCGGTGAGCGCTACCGCGCTGCGCCCCGTAGCGGCCGGATCAACAGTGCGAGGCTCGCTTTCAAACGAGCAGCAGTGGCGACAGCACACCAAACAATCCGCCGCCGGGATGATCGGCGTAGCGGTGGCTTAGGGAGCGGTTGCGTTGCCCAGGAGATTCTTCCGGCACGGCGAGCTCCCGCTCGTGCTGCTCGCGCTGCTCGCCGAGTGCCCGCGGCACGGCTATGAGATCTTGGCCGAGCTGAAGCGTCTCTTCGGCCCCAGCTATCGCCCCTCGCCTGGCAGCGTCTACCCCGCGATCGAGGCGCTCCATGCCGAGGGGCTGATCGACGGTCAGACCCACGATGGTAAGACCACGTATCGCGTCACCGCGGCGGGCGAGCAGGCGATCGAGGCGCGCCGCGACGCGCTTGCGGCGCTCGAAGTTCGCACCGGCGCGCGGTTTGGCGACGCGGACTCGATCGAAACGCTGCTGGACCGCTTCCGAGCGCGGCTTGCGCCGCTCTCGGGGCGAGTGGACCCACAAGCCATAGCGGCCGTCCTGCAACGAGCGGCGGCCGACATCGAGAGTCTCGATGGGCTCCCAACAACCAAGGAGACAAACTGATGACCGATGCATTCGAGCGCGCCGCCGAGCGCGCGGAAACCCAGTCCCGACAACACCGGCAGGAGCGCTCAGCGCACGGCCATCGAAAGGGATTCCGGATCCACGCGACCGTGTTCGTTGCCGTGCAGATCCTGATCCTCGCCGTGTGGGTCCTGCAATGGCAGCTGGGAGGGACGTCCTACCCCTGGTTCATCTATGTGCTGCTGGGGTGGGGTGTTGGGCTCGCCGCGCACTACGCCGCGGTTCACGACAGCTTCAAGGACGGACAACGATGATCAGCGTCGACACCAAGGCGGTGCTCCTCGCGGACGCTGTGATGTTCCTCGTAGCGCTACTGCTCGGGGTATGGAAGTACAACCAGATCGCGAGCACCGAGGATCACACCTCACACATCTACGTCGATATCGCGCACCGCGCGGCGCTGCTCTACAGCTTCGCGTTGCTGCTGATCGCGACGTTCGTACAGCTGAGCGGCTTCAGCGAGCTCGTGAACCTGCTGGCTGCCGGCACGATGACGTTCTACTTCTTTACGGCGGTAGCGACCTACTCCCTCCACGGCTGGCGAGAAGACACCGAGAACCAGTACCGCGACCCCGTCAAGGGAACACATCTGTTCATGGTCGCACTGATCCTGGGAGAGATCGGCGGATGGCTAGTCCTGACAGCAGGATTCCTCGACAAGCAGATCTTCTGAGCGCGGGCTCGATCATCGAACCGCACCCAAAAAAGAAGGATCACGCCGCCTGCTCGGCCGGCTCCCTGGTGACGAGTCGCTCGACCCACTCGCCGGCGATCTGTCGGGTGGTGGCGGCGAGCTTCTGCAGCGCCCGCATCGCGCCGACGCCGGTACGGTCGAGAACCTCGATGGGTGGCTGACGACGGTGGTCGCGCGCGTGTGCCTGAACATGCTGCGCCGGCGCGAGCAGGCATTCGATATGCGTGTGCCCGACCCGATCGTCAGCCGTGGGCATCTGCGGCATCGTCTGGGGGCACGCCCGCGTTCTACGCGCTATCCGGGGGTGTCGCTACAGGGCAGTGCAGTTCCGGTGCCCGGCCGATTTTACGATCTAGGGTGATGAGCCTCGCTCCGATTAACTCGGCCAGCGCGACATAGCTCGCGTCATAGCTCGAGAGGTTGTGCCGCAACTCCCACACCCTGGGGGCGAGCAGCTCGTATGGCCACTGTTCGACCGTTAGGTCGAGCAGATCGGCATGGGCTTGCGCGGCCTGGTCGGCGCTGACGGCGCTGACCAACTCGTGGCGCCGGAGGATATTAGCCACCTCGAACGCAGCGAGGCTCGGCGCGGCGAGGTCGACACCATCCATCGCCCATGCCGCCCAGCGTCCGTCGGGACCGGAATCGAGCAGCAGAGCCACGAGCGCGGAGGCGTCGCATACGACGCGTGCGCTCACCGCCGCTCGGCTTCGCGCGCGGCGAGAATCGAGGCGGCGTCGACGCGCGCGCCCGTCTGCTCTACACGCGCCCGTGCGCGAGCGATCACATCCTCGACCGGCGGCCGTGTCGCCATCTGCACAAGCACGCCGCGCAGGTACTCTTGCAGCGACTTGCCCGCCCGTGCAGCCCGCGCCGCGAGTTCGTCCCTGACGTCGTCAGGAACGTCGCGAACAGTGATGGCTACGCTCATGCAGCCACTTTAGCAGCCACGCTGCTGAACTGCAGCGCCAGTCCAAGCCACCGCCGGCTCTACCAGGCTTGTGTACGCCCGCAGTGTGGGCAAGACACGCTGGTGGAGACAGGCGCGATGAAGAAGCACCCGCACCCGCAGGGGTAGCAAGCCTCGTCGATCGGGCCGCCGGCGTCGCGCATGCGTTTCACGGTGATGTCTGGGACAGCCGGCGGAATCTCGGGGTGGCGCCAGGCGGTGAGTGGATGAAGAAGGCTCTGTCGCATCGATCTCTACCTCTAAGACGCGCGGGACACCCAAAGGTTTCGCTGTCGCGTCGCTATTTCCTCGATTGCCTGGAACGAGTGGCGTGTCTGCTGGAACGTCGCGCGGGCCGCTTCTGAGATAATCAGGGTCGATGAGTCCCGCACGCAAGCGAAGGGTGCGGCTGGTGGTCGCGTTGAGCGCGGCCGTGATCCTGGCGAGCGCCCTGATCTACACCAGCTTCAGCGCCGCCAGTCCCACCGTCACGCCAAGTCAGTTGGCTCATGAAGGGGTCGCCGGACGCAGCTACCAGCTCACGGGCAAGGTCGCGGCCGGGTCGGTGCGCCACGTTGGCGACACCCTCTACTTCAGCGTGCAAGATAGGGCCGGCGAAACGTCCGTGCCGCTCAGCTATACCGGGACGGTCCCCGACCCCTTCCGCGAAGGGCGCGAGGTGATCGTTACGGTCGAGAAGCAGGGCGACAGCTACGTGGGCGAACGCAACTCGCTGATAACGAAGTGCCCGTCGAAGTACAAGGTGGCCCCTCCCAAGACCAAGACCTACTGATGGCACAGCTCGGGGGCGCCTGTCTGATCCTCGCGCTCGGCGTCTGCGCATACGGCATCGGTGCCTCGATCTACGGCGTCAGAACAGGGCGAGTCGAGTTCTCGGAGTCCGGGCGGCGCTCGGTGTACGCGCTCGCGGGCATCCTCACGGTCGCCTTCGCGGTGCTCGAGCTCGCGTTCCTGCGCAACGACTTCTCTTTCAACACGGTTGCGGATACTTCCAGCGCGACCACGCCCACGTTCTACAAGGCGGCGGCCGTTTGGTCCTCCCAGGAAGGCTCGCTGCTGCTTTGGGCATGGCTGCTGTCGCTGTGGTCGACATTGGTGCTGTTCTTGACACGCAAGCGCATGCGTGACGTCAGCGCCTACGCGACGGCGATCCTGCTCGGCTTTGGCGGCTTCTTCATCGGGCTAATGGTCTTCTACGCGACGCCGTTTGCCACGACCGACCCGGCCCCCGCCGAAGGCGTGGGCTTGGACCCGCTGCTGCGTCACCCGAGCATGATGATCCACCCGCCGATGCTCTACTCGGGCTACACGCTGTGCATCGTGCCGCTTGCCTTCGGGATGGGCGCCCTGCTGGCCCGAAAAGTCGACGCCGAATGGATCAAGGCGACACGGCGCTTTGCGATGGCCGCATGGTTGTTCCTCGGCATCGGCGTCATGCTCGGCGCGCGCTGGTCCTACTCCGAGCTCGGCTGGGGCGGCTACTGGGGCTGGGACGCGGTCGAGAATGCCTCGCTGATGCCCTGGCTGTGCGCCACGGCCTTCATCCACTCGCTGATGATCCAAGAGAAGCGCGGCATGTTGAAGGTGTGGAACGTGTCGCTCGTACTCGCCACCGGCACACTCGCGATCATGGGCACCTTCCTCGTGCGCAGCGGCATCCTCAGCTCGATCCACGCCTTCGGCGGCCAGACGCTCGGGGTGCCGTTCGTGATCTTGATCGGGGTGCTGATCCTCAGCTCGATCTACCTCGTCAGCTCACGCCGAGACATGCTGCGCAGCGAGCACCGCCTCGACTCCCTGCTCTCGCGCGAGTCGATCTTCCTGGCCAACAACATCGTGCTGGTCGGGCTCTGCTTCGTGATCTTCTGGGGCACCTACTTCCCGCTCATCTCCGAGGCGCTGACCGGCCACGAGGCCTCGGTTGGCCCGCCCTGGTTCGACCGCTACACGGTGCCGCTCGCCCTGATCCTCGTGCTGCTGAGCGGCATCGGCCCAGTGATCGCATGGCGCCGGGCTACGCTCGCAAACGCGCGACGCAACTTCGTCATACCGTTGTCCTTCGCGCTGGTGACGCTTGCGGTACTGCTCGCCACGGGCGTGGCCGATAGCAAACCGTTTGCGCTCGCGATGTTCTGTTGCGCCGCCTTCGTGTTGGGCAGCGTCGGACAGGAGTACTGGCGTGGGGTACGAGTGCGCCGCGCGATCGCCGGCGAGCCGGCGCCCTTGGCGCTGCTGGCGCTCGTCAAGCGCAACCGCAGGCGCTACGGCGGCTATGTCGTGCACATCGGCATCGCGGTGCTGTTCGTGGGCGTGGCCGCCTCCTCGTCCTTCCAACATGCGTCCGAGCTGAGCCTCTCACCAGGCCAGTCCACGAAAGTGGGCGCCTACACCGTGCGCTATGTGCGCCCGACGGCTTCGGTAACGCCAAAGTACGACCCCGTGCACACGGGTTCCACGCTCAGCCTTGGCGCGGTCTTGGACGTGACCAGGCAAGGCAAGCACGTCACCACGCTGACCCCGGCCGAGGACTTCTATGACTCCGGCGAACCCGCTCAGGGCTCGGTGGCCCACCTGATTGGCGGCCAGCCGGTCAGCCAGGTGGGCATCGACGGGGGCATCAAGCGCGACATATGGAGCGCGATCGCGCCGGACATCGATACGCCACGCCTGAAGCGGATCATCGAAATCGGCAATAAAACGATCCCGCTCGTGCGCCCCGACGAGGGCATGATCGCGGTGGCTGTGATGGCGCGCGAATACATGCGCTCGCCACCGCCCGCCGAATTCCACTTGATCGTCTCACCACTTGTGATGTGGATCTGGATCGGCGGGGTGATCGTCGCCTGCGGCGCGCTGATCGCGCTATGGCCCGCTCCGAGCGTGGTACGGGCGCGTGTCAGCGTACGGGCACGCAGCCGCGCCGCTAGGCGCCTAGTCCGCGCCTAGCAGTGCGGACCGCAATGAGGCCGACTGTTGTGATCAGCACGTCTGTGGACAGCACGCGACATATATGAGCGTGCTCGCGGCAATGTTGACGCTGATGTTGCTGGCCGCGGTGATGGCGGTCGTGAGCCGGCCGCTGCTCGTCGCACGCACCCAGGAGGGCACAGGCAAGCCTGAGGAGTCAGACACGCCGAAGCGCTCCGAGCTCGAGGCCGAGCGCGAGGCGAAGTACAGGGAGATTCGCGACGCCGAGCTCGACTACCGCACCGGCAAGCTGTCCGAGGAGGACTATGCGGCAGTCAACGGTGCGTTGCGCGCCGAGGCGGTGGAGATCCTCAACAAGCTGGAGAGCTCAGAAGACGATCAGGCTGCCGAAGAGGATCCGGCTGAAGAGGATCAGGCCACGGACCCAGCGAAGTAGGTCCCGTGAACGGCCTAGTAGGGTTTCTTCAACAGCAGGATCGTGTTCAGCACGAACATGATCGCGAAGGCGACGGTCCAGCGGTTGAGGTTGCGCTCCACCATCGAGCCACCACCCAGCGGCCCCTGGCCGCTGCCCACGCCGAACGCGCCGGAAAGGCCGGAATCCTTGCCCGAGTGCATCAGCACAAGGAAGATGAGCCCAACCGCGAGGAACACCTGCAGGACCGAGTCGATCGCTTCCATCGGCAAAGCCTAGCGATTTCTGCAAGCAGGCGTGCGCAAAGTCGGCCAATTCGGCCATCTTCGAGGCTCCCGCCTCGGGCATCTGTACAGTCAGGTCGCTTTGCCGCTAAGAGCAGCTATATGCACCTGGAATCCGCCATTTCACCCCGAGTTCATGGCTCCGATTACGAATCCTTTACGAAGCCGTGCTTCCCTGCCGATATGAATAGGGTCAGGGGGCTCCCGGGGTACGCGGGTGCCCTGCTCCAATGCGACCACGGGACAAGAAACAAATGAGCAGGGGGCAAGCATGTCGGGTGTAGACGGTGCGCGCCCCAGGGTGCCTGTGCCCCTGAGGGTGCGACGCGTGGTCCTCTCCGCGCTCGCGGGCGGTGGGCTCACGGCAGTCGGGCTGAGCGGGCCGTTGTCCGGTGGCGCGCTTGCGGCTGAACCCACGAGCGGTGGCGCTCCGCCGACGGGAACGACGACCACGTCGGCGCCGTCGGAACCTACCCAGACGCAGACAAGCACCACGGCGACCACGCCGGAAACGACGACGACAAGCACCGGCACGAGCACAACCAGCACCCCGGTCGGTACTCCACCGAGCACCACGACGCAGACGACGACTCCGACCAGCACCACGCAAGCGCCGCAGCCCACGGCAAAGCAGCCACAGCCGTCTGTCCAGGGCCCGAAAGTTCTCGTCCAGCACACGCAGGAAACGACTGGCGCACAGGCGGTTGCCCCGGCACCGAACACGACTGCCCCGGCCACCACCCCGGCCACGCCCAGCGGTCCGAGCAATGTCGCCGCCGCGCCACAGCTCGCCGCGGCTCAGTCCGAGGCGCTCGCCGCGATGCTCGCCGGCTCATCGGCTTCGATCCGGGCGTTGGACTTCTATCGGATTCCGCTGTATCTACTGCCCATCTACCAGGCGGCAGCAGTGCAGTACGGCGTGCCCTGGCCCGTGCTGGCCGCGATCAACGAAGTCGAGACCGACTTTGGCACCGACCTGTCCGTCTCGACCGCTGGCGCCGTCGGCTGGATGCAGTTCATGCCTGAAACCTGGTTGCAGTACGGCGTGGATGCGGTAAGCGCGGGCTACGCCGACCCCTACAACCCGGTCGACGCGATCTTCGCCGCCGCTCGCTACCTGCATGCCGCAGGCGCCTCCAGCAATCTCCGTGCCGCGATCCTCGCCTACAACCACTCCGAAGCCTACGTCGAATCGGTGCTGCTGCGCGCGCGTCTGTTTGCCAGCTACCCCCCGTCGGTGATCGCCACCCTGACCGGCCTCACCGAGGGCAGTCTGCCCGTGGCGGGAGCCAAGTTGAGCCCCACATCGATCATTCCGCAAGGTGCGCTTGCGCCCACGCCGACAGGTGCCTCGAGCGCGACGGCCGGTGCCACGCCGCTGACGCCGAAGGCGACAGGCGCCTCGGCAAAAGCGAGCGCGGCGCTTCCAGGCTCGACTCCGGCTCCTTCGCCCACTGCCAGTGCGGCAGACGCCGAACGCGCTTTGAACGCGGCCGCTCCGCCCTCGCAGCTCTCGGAGCTGCTTGCTCGCCGCGGTGCGCCGGTGGTGGCGGTCGAGGATGGGCGCATCGTCGGCATCGGCCACTCGCACAAGCTCGGCCACTACGTGGTGCTGCGCGATACCTACGGTGATCTCTTCACCTACGCCGGGCTGGGCAGCATCGCCCCCGACTACCGGCTGCCAAAGCCGGTTCAAGTCCAGGTGCCCAAGGGCGCGCTTCAGAGCGGTGAAAGTGCCAGCGACCCGACGCCAAAGCTCACCGCAAGCTCCGGACGCCAGCTGCCGGTCACGCTGCACGTCGCCAAGAAGAAGACGGCCACCTCAGCAAAGACCGCGAGCGCGGCGTCCTCGGGCACAGCCGAAGAAGCACAAGCGCCGGTCGAGACGGGCAAGGTTCGCGTGTTCGCCCACCCGGACAACCCAGACGCAGCCGCAGCCGCACGCCTTCTGGCAGCGCGTTCGGCTGACGCCAAGGACGCCGCCGACGGTCTGATGAAGCTGGGGCGCGGCTCGGTGGTAGCCCAAGGCACGGTTTTGGGTCATCTCGACTCGAACGTCGAAAGCCCGGACGCGAGCCTGCGCTTCGCGATCCGTCCAGCCGGCACACAGAGCGCGATCGACCCGCGGCCAATCCTCGAGAACTGGCGCCAGCTCGGCATCGCCTTGCACCCGCAAGGCGCCAAAGACGGCCCGGTGCTCGCCGGCGCCACCGCAAGCGACGCCTTCCTGCTCTCACGCGCCGAACTCGACAGCGCGGTGCTCGCCGATCCCGACATCAAGCTCGGTCGCTGCGACCGCGAACAGGTCGCCGCCGGCAAAGTCGGCTCCCGAGCGCTCGCCTTGCTCGTGTTCCTCTCGCGCAGCGGGCTGAAGCCGACCGTGGGAGAGCTACGCTGCGGCAACACCGAGCGCACGGCCAAGAGCGTCGTGACTACCTTCCCGGCGCCAGACACGATCTACCTGACGGCCATCAACGGCGTCCCGGTCGCCGGCCACCAGGGCGCTGGCACGATCACCGACATCACGATTCGCACGCTGCTCACGCTGCAGCACAAGTTCGCGCCAAAGCGGATTGTGAGCCTGATGAGGTATCCGGGCGCGCCCAGCACTGTGGCCGCGTCCGACTACTCCGCCTACATCAAGATCGAGCTGGCCAAGCCCGCCTCCGCGAAGACGAGCAAGAACGTCGGCGCAAAGACCGCCCGCGCGGCAAGTGCGAGCACGACAGTCCCGCTCGTCGCCAACCCGATCTTGAACACGCTCGAGTGGCAGCGGCTAATGACGCAGCTGAGCACGCTGCAGACGCCGAAGCTATCGACCAAGCCGAGCGCCTCGGCGATACGCGACAAGAGTGTCGCACCCGGCACTCCCGGATCTGCCGTCGGCGCGCGGCCGTAACCGGCCTGCATAGCTATCGGCTGCCTGTCTGAGCGAGGCTGTGCTGACACCACCGCCTCGCCTCCAGTCCTGCTTTAGAACGTGTCTCAAAACCTGCGGCACCCCGAGATGCGTCCCTGGACGCGGCGCTGGATCGCCACGTGACGTCTTGCGCGTACTACCAGTACGCGCTGCGACATCCCGCGGCGCCCAGCTTGGTCCATGAACGCATGCGGAAGCACCGCAGGTTTTGAGACACGTTCTTAGCCTGTGCTGCTTCCAGAGGCTCCCGGAGCTCTAGCCGGGCGCCTGAAGAGGCCTATCAGAGTGCTACGGCACTTCACCGAAGCGGCCTTGAACTGCGAGCTGCTGGTGTCGATTCCCTTCGTGTCGAAGATCGGCCCATTGCCCGAGGTGTTCGCTGTCGGCAGGTCGATCCCGTTCTGACGCAGACAATCGCCATACTTGGCAAGCGCTGCCTTGAAAACGGGATTGTTGAGCCGGCTCGTCGTGCCACCGCGGAAGAAGTGTCCGCTCCCGCCGCCGCACTTCTTCAGTGCAGCTTCGTACTGCGCGCGCGTTACACCGTTGGGCAACTGCGGTCCGCCACCGGCGCCGGCGCCAGGGAAGCCGCCGCCTGCGCCTGGACGAGAGCCCGGAGTGCGCTTGGGGAGCGTGATGCCGTTCTTCTGCAGGCATTCGCGCATCGCCGCGAAGCGGGCCGAGCCGCGTCCGTTACCCGGGGTACCCGGCGTGGTAGGGGTGGACCCCGTCGATGACGTGCCGGAAGCGGCGCTGGTCGAGGCGGCGGCGTTGGCGCTTGAGGATGTCGTGCTCGATGACGAGCTGCCGCAGGCTGCCAGGCCCAGAGAGGCCAGCAACAGGACTACGACCGCGGCGACCGCGGGCTTGCGGTTGCGGGTGTTGGTGTGAGGCATGGAGCTCCTTTGTCGATGAACAGTCTTCTGGGGCCGGTTGGATACCGCGGCGAAGCGTCGACTCTGTCTGTGTGTGGAACCGACGCAAGCCAAATCGCCTTATCTGGGGACCACTCTTGCATGGCTAGCCTCCGAACAGCGCGGGTTCGCCGCCGCCGCGTGAGCTTGCGCCGGAGCTGCCGCGTGCGCTGGACCCACCGAACAGGGCGGCAAGGCCGCCGCCGGAGCCGACGTTGATCTCCTCAGCGCTGACCGAGCCGCCCGAGCCGGTTTCACCGGTGATGGTTACCGTTTCGCCGGGATGGATGCCTTTGACGGAGGATTTCACCGTCTTGTTGACGGTCGTGCCAGCCGAGGTAGTTACCTTGACGGTATTGCCTTCGGAGTTGGTCACATACAGCGTGCTTCCGTCGAGGTATGCAACGGTGCCGGCCGTCGGGCGAGTAAAACCGCCGGCACCAGCAGCGCCGCCGCCGAAGCCGCCGGACGCAGAGCCGGCACCGGAGCGTGCACCCGTGCCCGACGCACCCGAGGCCCCCGAGGCGCCCGCGCGTAGAGCGGCAAAGCGCGAGGCGAGACCCGATGCGCCGGCGGCTGATGAGCTGGAAGAGCTTTGGCCCTTCTCAACGAGCACGCCGCCGATGAAGCCACAGGCGATCGCCAGCACGCCCATCAATGCCAGCGGGACCGGCGTGAGCAGCCGGCGACGAGGCCTGGGCGGCAGCTCCGACTCCGGGGGCTCTTCCAGCCACTCCTCCTGCTGTTCGACGGTGACTTGCTCAGGGGGCATCGTGGACTCCTCTTGGGGGGAAGGTTGATCACTCAAAGCGCAGCGCTTCGATCGGTCGCAGCGAAGCCGCGCGAGCGGCCGGGTAGGTGCCGAAGAACAGGCCGGAAAGGGCGGCAGCACCGAAGGCAAGGAAGATCGAGTACGTGGCGATTTCCGGGTGCACCCCGGCGATCTCGAACTGGCTGCCTACCACACCGACGAGCACACCTGTGAGGCCGCCGATCAACGAGACCAGCACTGCCTCCGTCAGGAACTGCGTGAGGATGTCGCTGCGGCGCGCGCCGATCGCCTTGCGGATGCCGATCTCGCGTGTGCGCTCGGTGACGCTCACAAGCATGATGTTCATCACGCCGATCCCGCCGACCAGCAGCGAGATCGCGGCCACCTCGCCCAGCAGCGTCGTGAACACGCTGCTTGTGGAGCTCGAGGTTTCAAGCAGCGAGCCTTGGTTGAGCACGCTAAAGCCAGGTTCAGAGGTGTCCTTGATTTTGTGGCGTTCCTCGATGATCGTCGAGACCTCCGCTTCGGCTGCATTCAGCGAGGACTCGGACTTCGCCTGCACGGTGATCGAGGCGATCGGCCCCGCTCCGCTCAGCGTGTTCTGGACGGTCGTGATCGGCGCCATCACGACATCATCCTCGTTGGTGGTGCCGCTGGTTCCCTTGGAGGCGAGCACGCCCACGACTTCGAAGTTGCTGCCGTTGACCTTCATGTTCTGCCCGATCGGGCTCACGCCGGAGAACAGTTCCTGCACCACCGTCTGGCCGATCACAGCCACGCGCTTGTGCTGGCTGACATCGGCGGAGGTGAACGAGCTGCCTTCGGCGACGGTGTAGCTGTGGGCCGTCAGGTAGGAGGGCGTGGTGCCCACGAACGAGGACGGTTCGTAGCTGGAGCTGCCGTACACGAGCTTCACCGAGTCGGCGTTGACGACGGGCGAGGCACTCTGCACGTCGGGTGCAAGGCTCGGATTCTGCAGCGCTTCGGCGTCCTGCTTGGTGAGCGAGACGCCGGAGGCGCTGCTCGCGCGCGCGCCAAGGCGAAAGCCACCGCCGCCGGGCATCACGATCAGTACGTTCGTGCCCAGGCTCTGGATGCGCGACTCGACGGCTTTGGAGGAGCCGTTGCCGACCGCGATCAGCACGATCACCGAGGCGACGCCGATCGTCATGCCGAGGATCGTCAGCCCCGAGCGCAACTTGTTCGTCGTGATCCCGCTCCAGGCGATTCGCAGTGTGCCCGGCCCGATCATCGTCCTGCCTGCGCGTGTCGCCTGCCGGTGAAAGGGGGGTGAGAGTGGGTCGATCCGATCATGGCCTTAGCTCGCCGGCGCCGGCGCCCGTGCCCGCACCTACCTCGCTCGCGCCCGCCGGGCGCTTGTGGGCGGACTTCTGCGCATGCAGCACCGGCGTCGCGTCGCGCACACCAAGTAAACGGCGGTCTTCGACGATCTCCCCGTCTGAGAGGCGGATCACGCGCTTGGTCTGGTCGGCGACGTCGGGCTCGTGCGTGATCAGAACCACGGTGCGGCCTTCTTCGTTGAGGTGGCCGAAGATGCGCAGCACGTCCTCGGTAGAGTGCGAGTCGAGGTTGCCGGTCGGCTCGTCGGCGAGGATCAGCGAGGGGTTGGTGACGATCGCCCGCGCGACGGCGACGCGCTGCTGCTGGCCGCCGGAGAGCTCGGAGGGCTGGTGGTGGAAGCGGTTGGCCATGCCC